>NZ_JBSKHT010000019.1:0-158721 GCF_057128745.1 Pseudomonas rosaeacicularis | reverse complement strand
ACCAACCTCAAGGCTGCCAAAGACAAAAACGCCGACGTACGCGTGCAATTGCAGGCCGACAACGGCGTGAACTACGGCGAAGTCGCCAGAGCCATGGCCTCGATCGAACGGGCGGGGATTACCAAATTGTCGGTAGTGACCGCCAAGTAACAGGGGTTGAAGTGCCTGAATCTGTTGGAGCGAGGCTTGCCCGCGAATGCGCTGTTCCGGTCGCTGGAGAGGTCTTGGATGTATTGGCCTCTTCGCGCACAGGTCCGCTCCCACGTTGAGATCAGTCGAGCAGTCCCTGCTTCACACCTGCAAAAAAGTGGGATCAGTCAGACCCAAGTCTGCGTCACGTAAGCAAAAAGTCCCCGAACTGAAAACACAAGGAAGAGGTAACGCCCGTGACTGTCACGCTACTCAACGCCCGGAAAGCGCCACTGGAAATTGCCCGTGAACTGGCGAGTGAATTCGCCCGCACTGCCGTTGACCGTGATGCGCGCGGCGGTACGCCCAAGGTCGAGCGCGACAGACTGCGCAACAGCGGGCTGCTTTCTCTGAGCATCCCTCGCCAGTTAGGCGGGCTGGAGGCCAATTGGTCCGAGACCTTCGAGATAGTGCGCGAATTCGCGCGGGTCGACAGCTCAATCGCCCATGTCTTCGGCTTTCACCACTTGATGCTGGCGACCGTCCGCCTGTTCGCCAAGCCTTCACAATGGCAGACGTGGTTCAAACTGACGGCCAGGAATAACTGGTTCTGGGGCAACACGCTCAACCCTTTGGACACCCGTACCGTGGTCAAGGGACGCGAAGGCTGGCGTGAGTTTTCAGGGCAAAAAAGTTTCTGCTCCGGCGCCAACGATTCGGAAATGCTCATCGCCTCGGCAGTGGACGAAGCGGCAGGCGGCAAGCTGTTGATTGCCGCGATACCCAGTGGTCGCACGGGCATCACGCTGCACAATGACTGGTACAACATGGGTCAGCGTCAGACTGACAGCGGCAGCGTGACCTTCAACCGCGTAAGGGTCGAAGAGTCTGACTTACTGCTCGAGCCAGGCCCGCTCAGCACGCCCTTCGCCTGCCTGCGCCCGCTGATCGCCCAATTGCACTTCGCTAATATATTCCTCGGAATCGCCGAGGGCGCTTTTGAAGAAGCGCGCAAATACACCCGCCAGGAAACCCGACCCTGGTTCCGCTCCAACGCCACGCACAATGCCCAGGACCCTTACGTGCTCAGTCACTACGGCGATTTCTGGGTAGCGCTGGAAAGCACGCGTCTGCTGGTGGAGCGCGCCGGTCGCGTGCTGGACGAGGCGTGGGCCAAAGGCGCGGCATTGACCAGCGAAGAGCGCGGCCAAACCGCTATTGCCATCGCCACGGCCAAGGTCGCCGCAAGCCGCCACGGCCTCGAACTTTGTAGCAAGGTCTTCGAGGTGACCGGCGCGCGTGCCACCCATGCCTCGGTTGCTCTGGACAGGCACTGGCGCAACTTGCGTACCCAGAGCCTGCACGACCCTCTGGACTACAAGCTTCATGAACTGGGGGACTGGGCTCTTAACGGCACCCCACCCATCCCGACTTTTTACTCATAGGGATCATCATGCAACTGCTGACCTTACCGCCCTCACCCGCCCTCGCCACTTCGATCCGTGCCACCGCGCAGGTGTTCGAAGACCCGAAATCCCAAGCTTTGCTCAAGCATCTGCAGCAGGTCGCGCCCAGCGAAGCCAGCGTGCTCATTATGGGCGAAACCGGCACCGGCAAAGAGCTGGTGGCGCGTCACATTCACAACCTCAGCACACGCAAGACGCAACCGTTCGTGGCAGTCAATTGCGGAGCATTTTCAGAGTCGCTGGTGGAAGCAGAACTGTTTGGCCACGAGAAAGGTGCCTTCACTGGAGCACTCAGCGCCAAGGCTGGCTGGTTCGAAGAGGCCAACGGCGGGACGCTGTTTCTCGATGAAATCGGTGATCTGCCCATGTCCATTCAGGTCAAGCTGCTACGCGTCCTGCAAGAGCGTGAAGTAGTACGACTTGGCTCGCGCAAGAGCATTGCGATCAACGTACGGGTGCTGGCCGCGACCAATGTGCAACTGGAAAAGGCCATCAACGCCGGGCATTTTCGCGAAGACCTGTTCTACCGTCTCAACGTGGTCAATCTGGAGCTCAGCCCGCTCAAGAATCGGCCAGGGGACATCATCCCGCTGGTGCATTACTTCATCGATAGCTACAGCAAGCGGCTGAGCTACGGAGCGATCACCCTCAGCCGCGAAGCGGAACAGAAATTGGTGGCCTACAGTTGGCCTGGCAACATCCGCGAACTGGAAAACGTCATTCATCACACCCTGCTGATCTGCCGGGACGGGGTGATTCGCAGCGAAGACCTGCGCATGTCCAATCTGCGCATCGAACGCCACGGCGAACATCCGTCCACAGACGAGTCAGCAATGGGACTGCTGGACCAGGCGCTGCATCGACTGTTCGAAGAACAGCCGGACAACCTGCACGAGCACGTCGAGCGCACCCTGTTGAGTGCCGCCTACAAATTCTGTCACCACAATCAGGTGCATACGGCCGAGTTGTTGGGCCTGAGCCGCAACATCACGCGCACGTTGCTTATCAATCTGGTCGAATTGAAGGTCAACAAGCGCCGCCCCGCGAACCCCTCCCCCGACGAGCGCACCTTGCACCTGTCGATATGAAGCGCACGACGCGGTGGGTCCCGCCCGCCGCACCTTGCGCCTTGCCATCAGACCGCTTCGCCCAACTCGTTGCTGAACTGGCGGTTCCACAGCTGCGCATACTGCCCACCGAGGCGCAGTAACTGATGGTGATTGCCGTCCTCGATCACCCGGCCTTTGTCGAACACCAGAATGCGGTCCAGGTGCGCCACCGTAGACAGGCGGTGCGCGACGACCAACACCGTCTTGTCTTCCATGATCTCGTCCAGCTTGTCCTGGATGAAGCGCTCGGTGATCGAGTCCAGACTCGACGTCGCCTCGTCCATCACCAGAATCGGGGCGTTCTTCAACAGCACGCGCGCAATCGCAATCCGCTGGCGTTGCCCCCCCGAAAGCTTGACCCCGCGCTCCCCTACCAAAGACTCGTAACCGTGCTCCATGCTGTCGATGAACTCGCTGGCACCGGCGCGGTGAATGGCCTCGGCCACTTCATCCATCGAGGCATCCAGACGCCCGTAGTGAATGTTTTCACGGATGCTGCGGTGAAACAGCCCTGGCTCCTGGGGGATCAGGCCTATTTGTTGATGCAGTGAGTGCTGCGTGACCTCGCGCACATCCACCCCATCGATCAGCACTGCGCCTTTCTGCACGTCGTACAGGCGCAGCAGCAAGCTGAGAAGCGTGGATTTACCCGACCCCGAAGATCCGACCAATCCAACTTTCTGTCCCGCCGGAATCACGATATTGAGGTGGGTGAAAATCGCCTGATCGTTGCCGTAGCTGAACCCCACATCGCGAAACTCAATATCCCCACGCTTGATCTGCAGGGCCTTTGCGCCAGGGTTGTCGATCACTTCATGGGGGCGGATCAGGGTGCGTACGCCATTGGAAATATTGCCTGTGGCTTCAAAGAACTCGAGAAACCGCCGCGACAGGTTGCCGACATCGCTGATGATCAACAGCGACAGACTGGTGGACATGACGAACGCCGCAATGTCGATGCGTTGGGTACGCCACAGTTGCAGGGCCAGCAGCAACAGGCCTAGTTTGAGCACCACACCGCAGCCGGTCTGGAACCAGCGGATTTTCTCCATGTAGCCCAGCGATCGATAGGCAGCGGCGACCTCCTTGTCCAGAAACGTCCCCAGGTAGCTGTGCTCGAAGGCATGACGTGCGAACAGCCGAATGTTGGCCAGGTTGGACACCGCGTCCACCACCTTGCCGGAGCTTGTGCTGCGCGCCGCCGAATATTGCTGTGCCAGCGGATGGCTGCGTCGCGCGAGCAAATAGCACACGCCGATAAACACCACCGACCAGCCCGCCATGAACACTGCCATCAACGGCGAGGCGGTCCACAGCAAGACCGTGGCCAGGCTCAGGGTGACGAGCAACGGAATGAGGTCGAACAGCAAAATACTCAGGGTCTGGTTGACGCCCAGCGCCACTTCGGACACTCGATGGGCCAGCGCACCGGCGAATTCATTGCTGATGAAACGGTGTGAATGTTGTTGCAAGTAACCGTACACCACGTGTGTCACGGTGCGCCTTTGCAGCGGCAGGACATGGATGTGACAACCGGCTGCCGCCCGTGTGAATAAAAGTTCACAGCACAGCAATGCGGCGAACAGCGTCAGCGGCCACTGCAGCACCGCAAAGGCGTTCTGCGCGTCCAGGCCATTGCTGACGGTGCGCGTGATCTGCCCCAATCCCCACGGAATCAGAATGGTGCAGATCACTGCAGCGATTTGCAGCAGCAGGATAGCCACATACCACCCTTTGAAATTACCGATAAAAAATCGCACGAAGGCGGCAGGTGTCGACGGCAGTTGCTGGACGTTCCAGCCGCGCAGCCTGCGGTCGCGGGGAGCAAAGGATGAAAAAGACGAGCTCATGACAGATTACTTTCCTGAATGACGCCTGTGGCTGCGTAGCTTTCAGGCAAAAGGTGGGCAAAGCGGGTGCCCGGTCCTGACCGTGGTTTGGATCGATGTTTTTCACATATTCAAGTGCTGGCGGACTTCCTCCAGTGTCCAACCGCTGCAGCTGATGCTGCATAAAGATGCGTGTTGCGGCCTGAAGCCTGCGGCTCGCCGTTCTGGATCGACTCCTGACAGCGGATACTGTCCTTCTGTTATCAGGAATCATGCCAGCCCCCAGCGCCCGGTTTTACGCGGCCACGACCGTTATCGCGGGATTAAAAGTGCGATCTGCGACAGTGGATGTGCAATCCCTGTCGGTTACCAAACAGCTCAGCGGGCCTGTGCGGCATAGACCGACAACCCTGCCTGCGGCGAGAGCCTGCGATAGACCAGCGCTGAAACGCCACACAGCGCGCCGGCCAGGCCCATGACGAGCGCCACGTCGGATTGAGCAATCGCCCCGTGCCCACGCACGGCCATGATCGAGCTGAGCAAAGCGGCCGCTACGCCCACCGACAGGCTCATGGTCAACTGAATGCTCATGGCCGACAGACTGCTGGCGCTGCTCGATTGCTCAGGCGGCACATCGGCAAAGGTCAGTGCTCCAAGGGTGCTGAACTGCAGCGAGCGAATGATGCCACTGGCAAACAGCACGACCACGACCAGCCAATACGGCGTGGCAATGTCGAACATGCCGGTGGCAGCGAGGCTCAGGCCCGTCAGCACCGTATTCGCGAGCAGCGTGCGTTTGAAGCCGAAACGGCTGACGATCCGCACCGCCAGCAGTTTCATCAGGAACGCTCCGGCGCCACCCACAAAACTCAGCAACCCTGCCTGTAACGCATTGAGGCCGAAGCACAGTTGAAATAGCAGCACCAACAAAAACGGCTGCGAGGCGCTGCCGATGCGCATCAGATTGCCGCCCCAGAACGTCACGGCGAACGTCGGAATCCGCAGCAGCGACAGGTCGATCAAGGGGTTAGTGGCGCGTTTGGCATGCCAGACATACACAAGGGCGCTCGCAACGCCCAAAGCAATCAACAGCAGTGCCCATGTGCTGGGCAGCAGGCCGTGGCCCAACGCTTCGAAACCGAACACCAGACCGCCCAGTCCCATGCCACTGAGCAGCAATCCGGTTACATCCAGCGGCTGGCCGCGAGCGCCCGGGTAGTCCGGGATATAACGCAGCACCAGCAACACACCGAGCACA
Source organism: Pseudomonas rosaeacicularis (assembly GCF_057128745.1). Classification (NCBI taxonomy): domain Bacteria; kingdom Pseudomonadati; phylum Pseudomonadota; class Gammaproteobacteria; order Pseudomonadales; family Pseudomonadaceae; genus Pseudomonas; species Pseudomonas rosaeacicularis. Next base: position 152,930 of record NZ_JBSKHT010000019.1, on the reverse strand, counting down.
CCGATCGGCAGGTTGATCAGAAAAATCCACTGCCACGACAGCACGGTCACCAGCAAACCACCCAGCGGCGGCCCGAGAATCGGCCCTATCAGTGCCGGAATAGTGAGGTAGGACATCGCCCGCAACAGGTTTTCCCGTGCCGACCAGCGCAACAGGATGACCTGACCCACCGGAACCATCATCGCCCCCGCCGAGCCTTGGACCAGGCGGCCCAATGACAGCTGCAACAGCGAACTCGAGCAGGCGCAAGCTACCGACGCAGCGGTGAACAATACAATCGCGCTGATGAACACCCGCCTCGGCCCGAAGCGGTCAGCCGCCCAGCCACTGACCGGGACAAACAGCGCAACCGCCAGCAGGTACAGCGACACCACAAGGTTCATACGCACGCTGGGCTCACCGAAATCCCGGGCCATTTGTGGCAACGCGGTGAGCACAGCCGTGGCATCGATCAGCTCCATGAACAGCGCACAGCCAATGATCATGGGAATGCGCCGCAGGTTCGTGGCGCCAGAACGGTCTGCGGCGAGGGTGTCGATCAGCGCAGCGGCGTTGTTGCTTTTGCTCTGGCTGCCGAGGCCTTGGTTAATGCCCATGGGGTATTTGAAATCATCCTTTATTGAAGAACGTTCTTGCGTCTGCCCGCAGGGCGTAGGAGCAGCAGATCGCGAGCCAGCGCGCTCCTAATAAAAGCGCGCGGTCCGATCCCCTGTTCTTCAAAACAGCCCGGACGTCGGTGGTGGCGTGCCTTTCAACTGCCACGCGCCGACCACTGCGGCTTTCCACTGCCGGGGATTGTGATTGGACACGGTCCGGGCATTGCGCCAGTGACGATCCAGGTTGTGTGCGCGACTGGTGGTCGACGCCCCACCCACGTCGAACACCAGCTCCGCCGCCTTGAGTGCCGATTCAGCGGCAATGTATTGCGCCTGCGCCACATCGACCGCCGCCTGATCCACTGCCATTGAATCCAGATCAGCCGCCCACGCCCGGTCAATCGATTCGGCTGCTTGCAGCACCACAGCCTGAGCCGTGAAGGCGCGGGCCGATATATCGCCGACACTCAGTTCCACATACGGATCGTCCACTGAACGTGCTGCCGTGCTGTGCTTGATCGGTCGCGCGTATTCTTTGGCAAAACTCACCGCATCATTAAGCGCATTGCGCGCGATACCGGCGTTCACCGACGCCAGGAACACTTGAAGAAAGGGCGTGACGATCGTGCGTTTGCCCTCCTCCACGGTCCGGGTGCGGATCTCGTCGGCGTACACAACGACATCATGCAAATGGGTGGTGCCGCTGGCCGTCAGACGCTGGCCCATGGCATCGAAGTCGTCCAGCAATTCCAGGCCCTTGCGATCACGCGGCAGAATGAATGAAACCGGCTGCTCGTTCTCGTCCAGCGCGACTGCGCTGACCCAATCGGCGTAAAGCGATCCGGTGCTGTAGTATTTGCTGCCGGTCGCTCGAAAGTGCTCCCCGTCACGCACGATGCGCGCACTGACCGAACCGTTGGCGCCACCGATTTCCCATCCGGCATTGCCCACTACTGCACCCTGCAGATAACGCGCGAACCAACGCTCGCGCTCGGCTTCGGCGCCTTGCGCCCGCGACGCCAGCAACCCCTCTACGAAACCGAAACCGGGGCGCAGCGCCTGAGCCACATTGGAGTCAGCCGAGGCGATGCGGATCAGGATAGCGATCACGTCCCTGACCGAACCACCGGCACCACCAAAACGTGTCGGGATGCGTGTGGTGAACAAACCGGCTTTGGCGATCTGGGCGACGGCTTCGTAGGGCAGTTGCCGATCACGCTCGCGCTGCGCGGCACCTGCAGCAATCTGCGGCAATAACTGGTCAAGCCGGGCGTTGAGCGTTTGCACAGTGACCACATCAGGCTTGGGTACAACAGACAACGTACTCATGGCAGTTCCTTGTTCAGAATTTGAAACTAAATCGCGATTTTCCACAGCCGGGATTCGTCAAACAGCAGCACGGCGCTTTCCGGCTCCACCGGTGGCACCACCAGTTTGCTTCCAGCACCCGGCAAACGCGGGACGGAGCCCAGCAGACGTCGGGTGTATTCGTGCTGCGGGTTTTCAAACAGGTTTTCTACGGTGGCGCTTTCCACCACCTTGCCGTGGCGCATCACCAGCACCTCGTCGCTGACGTGGCGAATCACCCCAAGGTCGTGAGAGATGAACAGATAGGCCAGGCCCAACGACGCTTGCAGATCAGCCAGCAAGTCGAGCACCTGGGCCTGGACCGAAACGTCGAGCGCCGACACCGGTTCGTCGCAGATGATCACTTTCGGATTGCTGGCGATGGCCCGCGCAATGGCCACCCGCTGCCGCTGGCCACCGGATAATTGCAAAGGCCTTCTGGTCGACAGCTCTGGCGGCAGGCGCACCTGATGCAGTAGCTGTGCGATGCGTGCACGTTGCTGGTCGAACGCGATGCCGGCTACATCCAGCGCGTCAGCCAGAATCTGGCCGACACTCCAGCGCGGGTCGAACGAACTGAGTGGGTCCTGATAAATCACGCTGATGTCTCGCCGATGCAGGCGTCGACTCCTCTCCTCGACGCGCGCGCTGCCGGCTGCGGTCCACGGCAGGCGAAGAAACTGCACTTCACCGGCGTCAGGTTCCAGTAACCCCAGGGCAATACGCGCCACCGTGGTCTTGCCCGAACCTGACTCGCCGACGATGCCGAGCGTGCGACCGGCGCGAAGCTCGAAACTGACGCCTTCGACCACTTGGCGCGGCTGCTGGTCGGGCCCGACGTAGCGCTTGCCCAGCCTCTTGGCCGAGAGCAACACCGGCGCATCGGCACCGGGCCGCGACTGAACCGGGGCGTTCCCTTGCTCAGGCGAAAGACGTGTGCCGCGCGCATGTTCGGCCGGCACCGCGTCGAGCAGCGACCGGGTGTAAGGATGACGGGGATTGCGCAACACCTGCTCCATCGGCCCCTGCTCCACCACCTCGCCCTGACGCAGCACCAGCACCTCATCGGCCAGTTGCGCGACCACGGCGAGGTCATGGCTGATGATCAGCAACGAATCGCCACGCGCCTTGATCTGCTGCAACACTTCGAGAATCTGCGCCTGGACCGTAGCGTCCAGAGCCGTGGTCGGTTCGTCGGCGATCACCAGACCCGGATTCATGGCCAGGGCACTGGCGATCAACGCCCGTTGACGCAGCCCCCCGGAAAGTTGGTCCGGGCGCTGACTGGCGCGCATTCTCGGTTCGGGGACGCCCACCGTTTCCAGCAGCTCGATGACGCGTTCGGCACGGCTTTTTCGGTCGCCCCAGCGGTGGGTTTCCAGCACTTCGAGGATTTCCTTACCGACCGGGCGCAGCGGGTCCAGTGACACCAGCGCGTCTTGCAGGACAAAACCGATGTCCTTGCCGCGCAGTTCTCGCCAGCCACGCTCCGACAGGCTCAGCAGGTCGCGCCCGGCGTAGCTCAAGCGGCGTGCCGTGACCCGCGCGCCCTCACCCGCCAACCCGATCAGGCTGCGTGCGGTCACGCTCTTGCCTGATCCTGATTCACCCACCAGGGCCAGAGTTTTGCCCGGTTCCAGGATGAACGACAGGTTGCGCACCACCGACTGCCCGGCGAACTCGATGGACAAGCCTTCGACGATCAAACGTTTCTGCTCGCTCATGACAGGCGGCCCTCAAGACGTTGTTGCAGATAGCGGCCGGCGACGGTGGTCGACAGCGTGGTCAGTACGATGAACAGGCCGGGAAAGAACGTCAGCCACCAGGCATTGGCGATGAAGTCCCTGCCCATGGAAAGCATGGTTCCCCACTCGGGTGCCGGTGGGCGCGCGCCCAATCCCAGAAAGCTCAAGGCCGATGCCCAGACAATGGCCTGGCCGACGCCCATGGTCAGGGTCACGATCAACGGCCGCATGGCGTTGGGTAGCAGTTGCCGGGTGATGATGCGCAGCGGCGGATGCCCGAGTGCTTTAGCTGACTCGATGTAGCCTGCGTTACGCACCGCCAGTACCTGCCCCCGCACCATGCGCGCGTACCCCGGCGCACCACCCAGGCCGGTGGCAACGATCAGCGGGCCAATGCCGCTGCCGAAGATCGCCACGAACAGCAGTGCCAGAATCAGACTGGGGAATGCGAACAGCACTTCGAGCAACCAACCCACGCCACGATCGACGCGCGCTCCGCCCAGGCCGCCGAGCAAACCGAGCACGATCGCGATGCTCATCGCGATGGCCGTAGCGGCCAGGCCGATGAACAGCGACTGACGGGTGCCATAGATCACTCGGGAAAAGATGTCGCGCCCGGACTGATCAGTACCGAACCAGTGCTCCCAACTCGGCGGGTGAAATGCATCGTGGGGAACGATCGCCAACGGATCGCTGTGGGCGAACAATTGCGGCAAAACCGCCGCGGCGACCACCAGTGCTAGAAAGGTCACGGCCAACAAAGTCCCCGGTCGCAAAACGCGGGGCGTACGCTGAACCCGAAGCGCGGGCAGCGGAGTATCCAGGGTCAAATCGCTCATCACGCATCCCCTTGTTGACGAGGGTCGACCCACAGGTACAACAGGTCGACAAGGATATTGGCCAGCACATAACCGCCGGCGACCACCAGACTGATGCCGATGGTCAACGGCAGGTCCTGGGCCTGTACGGCCTGATAGAGCTGACGCCCCAGGCCCTTGCGCGAAAAGATCACTTCGATCACCACCGCCCCGCTGATCAGCGCACCGATGGCCCAGCCTGACAACGAGATTCCCGGCAGTACCGCGTGACGCAGCGCGTGCTTGAAGCGCACCTTGAAATCGCTCAGGCCGCGGGTTCTGGCGGTGAGGACAAACGGCTGTTCGAGGGTCAGATCCAGCGACTCGCGCGTGACTTGAGCGATGAATCCCGCCAGCGGAATCGCCAGTGCGAACGACGGCAGCACCAGGGTCCTCCAGCCATCGCTGCCTGCGGGAGGAAACAGCCTCAGGCCGAAAGCGAACACCGCCAGCAATAGAATCCCGAGCCAGAAATGCGGCAGCGCAGCCGACAGCGTTTCTGCCAGCGACGCCAGGTTGCCGACCCAGCGCCGGCGTCCGGCCGTCAACACCGTCAGCGCCAGGACCAACAGCCAGGCCAACGCCAGCGAAGTAAAGGTCAGCTCAAGCGTTGGCCAGGATTGCTGGGCCAGAACGCGGGTCACCGGCAGGTGCTGGGAATAGGAAACCCCCAGATCACCCTGCACCAGACGCCCCAGATAGAGCGCGTATTGCACCGCCAGCGGTTTGTCCAGACCGTACTCGCGTGTGGCTTCGGCGATGGTTTCGGGCGTCGGGTTCCCGCTCGGCCCGCCGAGGATCGCCTGCACCGGGTCGCCGGGCATCAGGCGCAGGGCAAAGAACGTCAGCGTCGCGACGGCCCATAACACCAGTACCCCGCCAGCCAGACGCCACAAAGCCCGGCGTCCCAGTTGCTGCAAACGTTCGCGGCGCGGATGGGTCAATTCATTGCTCAACGAGGCACCCGTCATTTGTTCACCCAAGCGTCATAGAGATAGGTCACTGCCAACGACGTTTCCAGGCGCACACCTTGGGTCGTCTTGTAGATGCCCAGCCGCGTGCTTTGCGGATAGGTCGTCAGTTGCAGGTATTGGCTGGAGGCGATTTGCTGAGCCTTGTAATACAGCGCCCGACGTTGATCGGCGTCCTGCGTGGTCAAGGCCTGTTGAATCAGCCCGTCGAACGTCGGGTCGCTGAACCCGGCGGTGTTCTGGTGGTAACCGCCCACTCCCGCCGGGCTAATGAACTCACTGCCAAAAATGATCCGCAGCACGTCGGCGGTGTTGGTGTTCCAGTAGCCCAGACGGATGTCGTAATCCCAGTCGGCCTGGCGCTTGGTGGCCTGCACATCACTCATTTGATCGACGATCATTTCAAAACCGGCTTGTCGGGTAGTAGCCTGAACTTGCTCCCACAAGGTGTATTCCGAAGGCGGCGTGCGGTTGCCCATCACCACGTGGACTTGCAGGCGCTTGCCGGCTTTGGTGCGGTAGCCGTCACTGTCGCGTTGAGTCCAGCCCGCCTGATCCAGAAGCTGTGCCGCCTTGGCCGGGTCATAATCCTGTGCGTGCTGGAAGTTCGGACTGTAGAAGCGCGTGGCCGGGCTAAGCGGTCCGCCGGCGCGGGGGAATTCGTTGAAATACACACTTTTCAGTGCGCCATCGACGTCAGCGCTGCGAACGAAAGCTTCGCGCACTTTCAGATCGTTGAACGGCTGGCGGGTGATGTTCAAGGTGCCGTTGGTGGGGTTACCCGGTCGCTGGGCAATGATCAGTTGCAGGTCGGGATTGCGCCGCGCCGCTTCATAGGATTCAGGCGGCAGCGCCTCGATCACATCGACCTCGCCAGCCTGCAGCGAGGCAAAGCGCACCGATGGCTCCTGGATGAATTTCCAGACGATGCGGTCCAGCCATGCCGGCCCTTGGTGTTTGGCAGTGGGCGGCGCCCAGTTGTAATTGGGGTTGCGCACCAGTTCGACCTGACTCTGTCGATCCCAGCGCACGACCTTGAACGGGCCACTGCCCACCGGGCTTTCGCAGTTAGTGTCCCGAGGGCGCTGCAACGCGGTTGGCGATTCGATCCCCAGAAAACCCTGCGCGAGCACCTCAAGAAAAGCCGCGTACGGCGTTGCCAGATGAACAACGGCGGTGTCGGCATCGAGCACGTCGGTGCTGCGGTACTGACGGATGTAACCGCCCGCCGTGCTGGACTGGGTTTTCGGGTTGGCCATGTGGTCCAGGTTGGCCTTGACGGCCGCCGCGTTGAACGGCGTGCCGTCGGTGAAGTGCACGTCGTTGCGCAGATGGAAGGTGTAGGTCAGTCCGTCCTCGGACACCTCCCAGCTTTTGGCGAGCCACGGACCGATGTGCCCGTCGGCGTCCATCGACACCAACGAGTCCAGGTACTGTTGCCCGACGAACACCTGCGGCATGTCGCCGCCGACGTGGGGGTCCAGGCACGTGGGCTCGCGGTCGGTGGCGTATACCAGCGTGCCGCCGCTGACCGGCTTGTCGCTGCGGGCAACGGTCGACGTGCCCTGGCCGCAGCCCATCAACAGGCCGCAGAGCGTGGCGATACCAACAACGGGAGTGTGCTTGAGCAACGACCGGGATCGTGTGCCGGGAAATCGCAGATAGGGGGCGCGTTCTCGCATGGGTCCTGATGCCTTTAGTCCGGGAACAGGGCTATTGCACAAGCCATGCCGGGTTTTTCGGCCACTAAACACGGGGCGCGCGGCGTGTTGCACAACCGTGAGGGAGACAATCTGTGTGGCCACTGTTGGCAGAGCAACAGATGGCCGAACAACAGCAGTAGCCGCGTAGGGCAGTCAACGGCGCGGATGCGGTCAGTCTGACAAAACCCGGTCGCCTGTTTTACTGCCGGTGCCCGGCAGATCGCGAGCAAGCTGCGCTCCTACGCCTTCGGCAGAAGCGGATCGGTGTTGCGCAGCAAAATATGGTCTTTGGGAGGGAGCTTGCTCGCGATTGGTTAATCGGCGCCCAAAATATGTGGCGGATGTATGGGCCCTTTCGCGAGCAAGCTCCCTCCCACAATTGCCACGTCTGCAAATGGATCTGCGCCGGTTGTGCTGCTTCGTCCACCTGCGCTTGGCTGATCGTTAGCGTGGCGCGGCTGAAGAAACCGCCGTCAGGCCGGAAACCGCAAGGGTTTGGCCGGGTTGCGCAGTGCAGCCGGATCCCGATACCGAGCACCGAAGTGATCATCCGGCAGACGCGCCTGGCCCGCGCCGAACAAGCGCTCGCGCAGGGTTTCGCCGTCGTTGTAGGACTCACGGAAGCGTCCGCGCCGGCGCAACTCGGGGATCACCAGTTCGATGAAGTCCCGCGCGGTTTCGAACGACAGATACTGGCGCAGGTTGATGCCGTCGATGCCGTCCACATCCAGCCACTTCTCGATTTCATCGGCCACGACACTCGGCGTACCGGCGACGAAAAAGCGCTCACGATTAAACCCTTCCAGTTGCGCCAGCACCGACCCCACCGACGCTTGCGGCTTGAAGCGCGCCAGGCTCTGCCAACCCTTGACCTGCCGCTCGATCAAGTCACTGATCAGCGCGTCCCGAGGGTACGCCGTCAGATCCACCGCCGATTGTGCATGGGCCAGCGATGCCTCGACGCTCATCAACTTGCGGTAACTGTCGAGCTTGTTGCTGACTTCCTCATCGGTGCGACCGACGATGACCCCGGCCATGACGATGAATTTGAGACCGACCGGATCACGTTCGTGATCAATCGCCTTCTGCCGCATGGCCTGGATATTGGCCCGCACCGCCGCCGTGTCCATACCGCCCGTGAACACCACTTCGGCGTGGCGACCGGCGAACTCTATGCCCGCAGGCGACCCGGTGGCCTGGAACAGCACCGGCGTGCGCTGTCGCGAAGGCTGGCATAGGTGTGGTCCGGCGACCTTGAAGTGTTCGCCGACATGATCGATGTAGCGCACCTTGGTCGGATCGGTGTAGACCCGGCGCTTGCGGTCCTGAATCACCGCGTCATCGTCCCACGATCCTTCCCACAGCTTGTACAGGACGTCCAGATATTCATCGGCGATCTCATAACGACGATCATGAACGACCTCGGTGTCATGACCGAAATTGCGAGCGGCGTTGGGCAGGTACGAGGTGACAATGTTCCAGCCCACCCGGCCCTTGGTCAGGTGATCAAGGGTGCTCATGCGCCGGGCGAAGGCGAATGGTGGCTCGTAGGTGGTGGAAAATGTGGCGCCGAAACCGAGGTTTTTAGTCACCGCCGCCATCGCCGGAATCACCAGCAACGGGTCATTACTGGGGATCTGCATGGCCTCGCGCAACGAGGTTTGCGGCCCGTCGCGAAACTTGTCGTAGGTGCCAATCACATCCGCGAGAAACACCCCATCGAAAGTGCCGTATTCCAGCAATTGAGCAAGTTCGGTCCAGTAGTCCAGATCGTTGAAACGATGGCGGTTGTTTTCCGGGTGCACCCACAGGCCGTGCACGATGTGACTGACACAATTCATCTCGAACAGATTGACGTGCAGCTGCTTGGGCACTGCGGACACTCCTTTGTGAATGGGCGACGTCAGATCGCCACTTGCAGGTAGAACTCGGTCGGCTCGCGCTGGGTGTCCAGTGTCGGAATGGCGGCGATCAGCGCGCGCGTGTAGGCGTGTACCGGACGGTCGAACACCGCCCGCACAGAGCCTGATTCGACCACCTCGCCGTCCTTCATGACCAACACCCGCTCGCTGACATGGTTGATCACCCCCAGATCGTGGGAAATGAACAGGCATGCCAGCCCCAGACGCAGTTTCAGATCGTCGAGCAGCTCAAGGATTTGTGCCTGCACCGAAACGTCAAGCGCGGACACAGGCTCATCGCAGATCAGAATTTTCGGCTCCGATGCCAAGGCTCGGGCAATTGCGATGCGCTGACGCTGGCCGCCGGACAGCTCGATGGGCCGGCGCGCTAACACGCTGGCGTCCAGCCGCACCAGATCCAGCAATTGCAGTGCTCTGTCGCGCCAGTCCCGGCGAGGCAAACCTGCAACCGCCAGCGCCTCGAACAGCACCCGCTGCACGGTGTAACGCGGGTCGAACGAGTTCAGCGGGTCCTGAAACACCACCTGAACCGCTTTGCGGGCCTGGCGCTTGTGCTTTGTATCGAGCCTGGACCACTGCTGCCCGGCGACCCAAACATCGCCGCCATCGGCGGTTTCCAGGCCGAGTATCAGCCGGGTCAGGGTGGTCTTGCCCGAGCCCGACTCGCCGACCACGCCCAGGGTTTCGCCGCGACGCAATTGCAATGACACCTGCTTGACGACTGTGCGTGTGCGACCGTCAGGACCGACGAACGATTTACTGAGGTCTCGGGCTTCGAGCAGTACCTCGCCCTCTGGCTGAGCGTCAGCCTCCACCGCCGTGAGCAGTCGGCGCTCCGGCTGGAAATGCACGGCTCTGGCGGCACGCAGCAGCAACTGGGTGTAAGGGTGTTGCGGGTCCTGCAGAATCTGTTCAGTGGTGCCCTGCTCGACGATGACCCCGTGGCGCATGACCGCCACGCGATCGGCCAGACGAGACACCACCGACAGATCATGGCTGACCATCAGCAGTGCGTTGTCCTCACCACGCAGGCTTTCGAGCAGCGCAATCACCTGCGCCTGAACCGTTGCATCCAGCGCCGTGGTGGGCTCATCGGCAATGATCAACCGCGGATTGCAGGCAATCGCGGAGGCAATCAGCGCACGCTGCCGGAGCCCGCCCGACAGCTGCCAGGGGTATTGACTGGCGCGCAGTTCCGGCTCGGGAATGCCCACATCACGCAGCAACTCAAGCACACGCAATCGGCGGGCTTCAAGCCCCAGCGGGGTGTGCAATTGCAGCGGTTCCTCGACTTCAGCGCCGACTCTGCGCAGCGGATCAAGCGCCCCCAGAGCGTCCTGCATGACAAACCCTATGCTGGCGCCACGCAGCCGTTGCCAGCCGCGCTCGTTGAGACTGCGCAAATCGACGCCCTGAAACGCCAGCTTCGCCGCCTGTATATGCGCGCCCTGACCGGTGAGCCCGGCCAACGTGCGCGCCGTGACGCTCTTGCCGGAGCCCGACTCGCCCACCAGCGCCAAACACTCGCCGCGATGAATTTGCAGGCTGACGCCATGCAGAACCGGCGCGGCCTGACCGAAACGTACGGTCAGGTCACGGATATCAACCAACGGGCCGAGGGGCTGGATGTTCGCATTCATAGGGGTTTTCCTTCGCTACGGCGCAGAAGTTCGCGGCCGATGGCACTGATGGAAACAACGGTTAGGGTGATGCTGAGTGCAGGCCAGGCCACCAGCCATGGTGCGTTGGCGAGAAAGGCGCGACCAATGGCCATCATCCCACCCCACTCGGGGGCTGGCGGTGGTGCACCGAAGCCGAGAAAGCTCAAAGCCGCACCGGCGGTGATGGTCCCACCGATGCCGATGGTGGCCAGGATCAGCACCGGTTTGAAGGCATTGGGCAGGATGTGCCGCAGCACCACGGCCAGATGTGATTGACCCAGTGTCACAGCGGCTTCGACATAGCCTGCGTTGCGCACATTCAATGTTTGCGCCCGCACCAGCCGCGCATAACGCGGTACCCCGGCGATGCCGACGGCGAGAATCAGGTTGGCAGTGCCCTGGCCGAAAAAGGTGATGATCACCAACGCCAGCAGCAGATCGGGAAACGCCAGCAGCACATCGACCCCCCGCATGATGGAGGCATCCAGCCAGCGCGGCCCGAGCCCGGATATGAGGCCCAGCAGCGTGCCCCAAACCAGTCCGAGCGCCGTGGCGGCCAGCCCCATGAACAGTGACGAACGCACGCCATAGAGCAAGCGGCTCAGCACGTCGCGACCGTTTTCATCGGTGCCGAGCCAGTGAACGGCGTCCGGTTGCTGGAAGGCCAGACGCGCCGAAGCATCCAGCGGATCGTAAGGCGCGAGCAGTTGCGGCACGGCCGATGCAATCACCAGCAACACCACGAACAGCACCGCCGCCCATAAGCCGGGACGCAAAGGCGCGAATCCGGCAAGGCCCAGCGGGCGGCTGCCGCCAACGCCGGTTGCAGGCCCGACGATGACCGTTTCAATAGCCTGTGACATTCAGTATTTCTCCTGACTGACTCAACCTGTAGAAGCGAACGTGTTCGCGAGGCGGATTGAGTGGCACGCCACAAAACCCTTTCGCCTGTAGGAGCGAACTTGTTCGCGAAGCGTATTGATTGGCACGCCACAAAACCCTTCGCCAACAAGTTGGCTCCTACAGAACCCGAGCACAAACAGCCTCGCGCCAACAGCACCTCACGGCGCAGGGTTTGGAATCCTCTGGTGAACAGCCTGAACCTGCGCCTTGATTTCGTCGGTGAGCACCACGTCCACCGCGCCAAGGTTTTCACGCACCTGAGCCAGGGTGGTTTGCCCGGTCAGGGCGCTGGCCACGAACGGCTTGTCTATGAGGTACGCCAACGCCAATTGCGCCGGGGTCAGGCCGTGCTGCTGCGCAATCTGCACGTAGCCGGTAATCGCCTCCTGCGCCGACGCACTGTCATAACGGTTGAAAGAGCGGTACACCGACGACAACCTGGAACCCTCAGGGCGCGCACCATTGAGGTACTTGCCGGTCAGCGCCCCGAATGCCAGCGGCGAATAGGCCAGCAGCCCGACGCCTTCGCGGTGGCTGAACTCCGACAGGCCGCCTTCGTATAGGCGGTTCAGCAGGCTGTAGGGGTTCTGGATACTGACGATGCGCGGTAAGCCAAGACGTTCGCTCTGCTTTAGAAATTCGGCCACGCCCCATGGCGTTTCGTTGGACACACCGATATGCCGCACCTTGCCGGCCTTGACCTGATCAGCGAGCACCGACAGCGTTTCTTCGATGGCGACGCTGTCGGCATCGTCCTGATAGGGGTATTCGCGCTGACCGAAAATATTGGTTTTGCGGTCCGGCCAATGCAGTTGATACAGATCCAGATAATCGGTTTTCAGACGCGACAGACTGCCGTCCAGCGCTTGGACGATGTTGCGGCGGTCGTGATGGCTCAGCCCGTCACGAATGTGCGCCTGGCCATTGGGATCACGGGCAGGCCCGGCGATCTTGCTCGCCAGTACGATGTCGGCACGACGGCCGCTGTTCGCCAGCCAGGTGCCGATGTAACGCTCGGTGGTGCGCCAGGTCTCGGCTTTGGTAGGCGTCGGATACATCTCGGCGGTGTCGATGAGGTTGACACCCTCGGCCAGCGCCAGATCGATCTGTTGGTGCGCGTCTTGCTCGGAGTTCTGGTGCCCCCAAGTCATGGTGCCCAGGCCCAGAACGCTGACGTCGATATCGCTATTGCCCAATTTCCGGTAACGCATACTTGATCCTTTGTATTGAAAAGTACGAACGCTGCGGTTCAGGCTCGCGGCGCGTATTGATTGGTCGGGAATGGCAGGCCCAGGTGCTCGCGCAAGGTGCTGCCGGTGTACTCATGCCGGAACACGCCGCGCTTTTGCAGCAGCGGCACCACCTCATCAACGAAGATCTCGACGCCGGACGGGAACATGTCCGGCATGATGTTGAAGCCGTCCGCAGCGTGGGACTGGAACCAGTGGGTCAAGGTGTCAGCCACTTGCTCCGGCGTGCCAACCAGCAAGCGATGACCGACCAGAATCCGCCGCGACAGCTGACGAATACTGAGGTTTTCGCGTCGGGCCAAATTCAATTGCGCTTCAAGAAAGCCCTGAGAACCGCGTTCGAAATCAGCCACGGCGCCGATGCGATCCCAGGGCAGCGGCGCATCCGGGTCCAGCTCGCGGGCGGGAATGCCAATGCGTCCCGCCACCTGCTCCAGCAAACCGTGTTCGCCGTTCCAGGCGTTGAGCGCGTCGAAGCGCGCGTGGGCCTCCGCTTCGGTGCTGCCAATGACCGTGGACAGGCCCGGCATGATCTTCAAATGCTCAGGGTTGCGCCCCCAACCTGCGGCGCGCTCTTTCATTTCGTTGTAGAACAGCTGCCCGTCTTGCAGGGTGGTCTGGGTAGTGAAGACGGCGTCGGCATAGCGTGAGCCCAGGGCCTTGCCGCCTTCCGAAGAACCGGCTTGAACCAGCACCGGGCGGCCCTGCGGCGAACGCGGCACGTTCAAGGGGCCCTTGACCGAAAAATGCTTGCCGACGAAGTCAATGGCGTGGACTTTTTCGGGATCGGCGAAGCGACCGCCGCGAGCGTCGCCAATGATCGCGTCGTCCTCCCAGCTGTCCCACAACTTCACGGCGACGTCGATGAACTCATCGGCCCGCGCGTAACGGTCCACATGCAACGGTGCGCCGGCCAGGCCAAAGTTCTGCGCGGCGGCATCGCCTGCGTTGGTGACCACGTTCCAGGCCGCGCGACCACCGCTGATGTGGTCCAGCGAGGCGAAGCGCCGGGCGATATTGAACGGATCGTTATAGGTGCTCGAGGCGGTCGCAATCACCCCGATACGCTGCGTCGCAAGTGCCACGGCAGTCAGCAGAACCGTAGGTTCCAGCCTGCCTGCAGGTTGCCGGGCGATGTCACCGGCCAACGCAGGGCCATCGGCGAGAAAGATCGCGTCCAGACACCCGCGCTCGGAAATCCGGGCAATGTTGCGGTAGTACTCGACGTCCAGATAGGCATTGGCCGGCACCTCCGCGCTCCGCCAGGCGCCTGAATGCGCGCCAAAGCCAAGGATGTTCATGCCCAGGCTCATCTGCCCTTCGCGAGTGTTCTTGCTGTTTGAAGTACTCATACGGCACTCGCTTCGTCACGGGCGCCGTTGGCCTGCTGCTCGCTGTCAGCGGCTTGCAGGGTCTTCCAGGCGGCGTTGGGGGTAATGCCATTGAGGTAGAAGTTACCCAGCGCGCGCTCGCGAAAAATTGCCGGGTTGTGGGAAGCCAGCGTACGCGCGTTGCGCCAGTGACGGTCGAAGCGGCGTGTTGTGCTGGTAGCCGAGGCACCGCCGACTTCGAACAACAGCGTGGTTGCTTCCAGCACCTGTTGGAGCACGATCTGTTGGGCCTGATAGGCGCGGATTTCCGCTTCGGTGTAATGCTGTTCGATGGCGTAGCCGCCCTGCTCCGCCTCATAGACGTCCTGCAGCACTTGCGCCACGGCCAGGGTCTGAGTGCGTGCCGAATAGGCCAGGCTCGACAGCCGTCCGATCACTCGCTGAACCAGTGGATCGTCCTTGGGGCTGGACTGGCCCGGCACGCCAAATGCGCGGGTGCGGCCTTTCACGAAATCGGTAGCGTCCCGCAGAACGGCATCGGCGATGCCCGTCAATGTCGCCAGGTGAAACAGCTGGTAGAAGGCCGAGAGGTAGGACTCGGCGCGCAATTCATCTTTCTTGAAGCGACGCACGATGTAGTGATCCGGCACCTTCACGTCTTCGAATCGCGTCGTGCCGCTGCCGGTCAGGCGCTGGCCGAAACCGTCCCAATCATCTTCCACCGTCACGCCCGTGGCGTCGGTGGGCACGGCCAGGCTGACGAAGTCATCGCCATCCAGTGCTACGGCGGCGATCCAGTTCGCGTAGAGCGTGCCGGTGCAGTAATACTTTTCGCCGTTGAGGAGCCAACCCGCCGCGGTGTTGCCGGGTTCGATCGCCGTCAAGGTAACTGAGTTGCGAGTCGTGTCAGTGCGCTCGGCCATGGCCGCCCCCCATAGCTGACCGTCGCAGACCTTGGCCAGCCAGTAGTCCTGGGACTCGGCATCACGGCTGGACAGGCGCCCTTCGACGAATCCGAAATGCGCCCGCACGATCTGCGGCAGGTTGGAATCCGCTTCGCCCAATTTGATCAACAGCTCGAACAGTTGCGGCAGGCTCGCACCGAGGCCGCCTTGGGACACTGGCACACGCAGCGCGCCAAAGCGGGCATTGCGTAACCATTGCACTGCCTCAAACGCTAGTTCCCGGGTGTCCTCGCGAGCGACAGCCGTGTCGGCGATGCAGGCGAAAACGTCGGAAAAGCGCTGTTGCAGGTCTTCAATTTTCACAGCAGAAGCATTGGCGATGTTCATCTGGTTTTCCTTGTTCGTCATCGTATTCACCTCGATTGCCCATCATTCATGGGCCGATCTCGGGTCAATCCAGCGGTTGATCAGGTCGACGGCCAGGTTAACCACCACGTAGACGGTGGCGGCGAGCAGCGTTACGCCCAATACCATTGGCACGTCTTTATTGGTGGTGGCGTCGAGCATCAGGCGACCTATGCCTTGCCGGGCGAACAGCAGTTCAATGACCACCGCTCCGCCCAACAGGCTGGCAAAAATGAACCCGGCTAGCGTCACCAACGGCACCAGCGCATGACGCAGGGCATGGCGCAGCCGCACGCCGGTTTCGGACACGCCCTTGGCTCGGGCCATGGCAATGAAGGGTTGCTCGAGGGTGTCTTCCAGCGATTGGCGCAGCAGCTGGGTCAGCACGGCGGCCACCGGCAACGCCAGGGCAATGGACGGCAAGATCAATGAGCGCCAGCCCGAGGAGCCCGACGGCGGCAACCAATGCCAATGAAACGAGAACACCAGAAGCAGCAAAATTCCGATCACGAAGGACGGCGCCGAAGAGACCACCAGCTCACTGCCCGACACCGCCGAGCGGACCCAGCGCGAGCGGTTGGCGGTGAGGATCGCGCACGCCAGTGCGAAGACGATGGCCAGCAATGCAGCACTGAGCGACAGCTGCAACGTCGCGCCGATCTGTTCCGAGATGGCTTGCAACACCGGAATGCGCAGACGGTAGGATTCACCCAGATCGCCATGGACCAGGCGTGCCAGGTAATCGCCGTACTGCACGATCAGCGGCTGGTCCAGCCCATATTCGGCGCGCACCCGCGCCAACAGCTCCGGCGTGGGCAGCGCATCGGGTCCGCCAAGGATTGCCAGCGCCGTATCGCCGCCGCTGAAGTTCACCGCCAGAAAGGTCAGCGTCGCTGCGCCCCACAACACGCCGATGCCTGCCAGCAGCCGCAGCGAAATCCGTTTGAACGTGCTCATGGTTGCCCCCGGTCAAGCCAGATGCTGGTGAAAAACGGAACGTTGTGCGAAGTGTCGAAAATCACGCCCTTGACCTGTTTTCCGTAGGCCGTCAGCACTTGGCTCTCCACCGAAGGCACCGCCGGGACAGTTTCGGTCAGGCGTTTTTGCGCCTCGGCATAGAGCGCCTGTAACTCAACAGGGTCCCGTGAGCGTCGTGCCGCACTGAGCACGCGGTCCAGCTCGGCATCGCGAAACTTGCCGGCGTTCTGGCCAATCAACTTAGGGGTACTGATGGCTTGGCTGTGATAGAGCACAAACAGCCCGTCCGGCGTGTTGGTATGCCAGTAGCCGGCGGCCAGCGCCTGAAACTTGCCGGCATAACGGCGCTCCGACACCCGGGTCAGGGGCAGCATCTCGATGGGCATGTCGAAGCCGACTTTCTTCAGATCGGCCTGGATGGCCACCGACACGCTCGCCGGGAACGCCGGGTTGTCGTAGCTGAGCAACGTCGCCCTCAGGCGCTCGCCGTTTCTGGTCCGGTAGCCCTGAGCATCCCGCCCGGTCCAGCCAGCCCGATCGAGCAGCCCATTGGCGGCGTTGACGTCGTAGGCCAATGCGTCGTTGTTCGGTTGATAGAACCGCGTATTGGCAGCCAGGAAATCAGCCTTGCTGATGAACTCGCCAAACCCGGAAATCCACGCCAGCCCCTCGCGATCGATGGCCTTGGCCACGGCGCGGCGCACCAGCACGTCATCGAAGGGTGGCTGTTCGACGTTGAAGGTCATGCTGCGACTCGGATTTCCCTTGCGAATCCGGCTGCGCATGACCAATTGCGGATTGGCCCGAATCGCGACGGCGTTTTGCGCAGGCGCATCAAGGGCGAAATCAGACTGCCCGGATTCCAGCGCGGTGAAGCGGATCATGGCTTCGGGCACGTAACTCAATTCGATGCGGTCCAGGTACGCCTCGCCCACGTGGCGGGTGACCGGCGGCGCCCAGTTATAGCCGGGGCGCCGGATGAAGTCCGCACCCTGATCACGGGTGTAGCGCTGCAGCAGGAACGGACCACTGCCCACCGGGTGTTCGGCGATGGTTTTCGGGGCTTCGCGGATCTGCTTCGGCGAGATCATCCCCAGCCAGGATTGCGCAAGTACATCGAGAAACGGCGTGTAAGGTTCGCGCAGGTGGGCTTGGAAGGTGTACTCGTCGATCACCTTGCCATCCTCATACGGCGCGATATAGGCAGCCGCCAGAGGCGATTTGGTCGCTGGATCGCGCATGTGCTCCAGATTGATCTGCAAGGCGGCGGCGTTGAATTTCTCGCCGTCGCTGAAGGTCACGTCATCGCGCAAATGAAAGGTGTAGGTCTTGCCATCTTCGGAGACATCCCACGACTTGGCCAGCCAGGGACTGATGTTGCCCTGCTCGTCCTGGTAGACCAGGCAGTCGAACAGAATTCTTCCCATCCACTGGATGTTGCCGTTGGACAGCGCGTGAATGTCAAAACTGCCGGCATCGGACGCAGCGGACACGCGCAATGTTCCGCCCTTGCGTCCAGGCGACTGCTCATGAAAGTCCGATGCCGGGTAGGAAATAACACCATTGTTAATAGTGCCATCGGCCTGACGCTCGCCGTGCTCAGGTGCTGCTGCAGGCGAGCAGGCACTGATCGCCATATATAAAGAGAGCACAGTCGTAAGTTTGATTAGACAGGCCAAAGAAGCTTCCTTAATAGAACTTGAGTGATCGCAATCAGGCTAAGCACTACTTGGGTTATGCAGTGAACATGCCACCACCATGCAAACTGGCTGGCCGGACAAATGTCAGGGAATGAAAAACACGTATTGCGCAAAGTTGATAATCGAGCGGCGCCTCAATAGTCGGGACTTCGCGGCCCACTGCGCAAGGTGCGAGTGTCGCCTGCATGAAGCTGCGGGCGGCCAGCCTTCATGACCAATCCTTATATGCATAGATCAAAGTGACGATTTCAAATTAGCGGTTCGCTTACAGATTGTGTATTCGCTGTTGGATTTGCGACAGAGGACCAAAATCTACACAGCGGCCCGCAAACTAAACAAGTGTTGCAAAACAGACAGCCATTCCAAACAAAGTACATCGCTGAGCATTGAATGTTCCTGAGACGCTCATAGCACCCGCTTATTCAGGCAATAAAGTATTGGCACAAAAACTGCTCAGAGCGAATCAGGCAATGACTATTCGAATAGAAAAGCGTGCACTTATTTATCTATTCACTAAGGAATATATTCGATGCATGTAAGTTTTCGGGGTGAGTTGCAAAAGTTGCCGCAGGCCATCCGACGCGCGACCTGGCTGACAACGGTTGGTCTGGGATCGGCACTGCTTTGCAGTGGCGCGGTGCAGGCCGAAGACGGGGCACCTTCGCCGGATTCGACACAGACCACGACGCCTCGACTCAAGACCGTCACGGTGCAGGCGCAGAAAATCACACCGGTGGAGGCTTCGAAAAACCAGCTGAGTGAAGTCCCTGGCGGTACGAGCGTGGTCGACAGCGAACAGGTCGCCAAAGGCCGCACCGCTAACCTGCAAGACACGCTCGCCTACCAGCCGGGCGTGTTCGTGCAATCTACGGGGGGCAACGATGCGGCCAAGATTTCGATCCGTGGCTCGGGTGCCAACACCTCTCCCGGTTACTTTCGCGAAGGGATCAAATTTCTCTTCAACGGTCTGCCGATCACCGGCCCCGGCGGGACACCTTACGAGTTCCTGAACGGCTCGGGCGTGAACTACACCGAGATCCTGCGCGGCGCCAACGCTTTCCAGTACGGAGCGTTGAGCCTGGGCGGCGCGATCAACTTCGTCAACCAGACCGGTTACACCGCACCGGGCCTGCGCTTGCGTGCCGAATCGGGCAGCTATGGCTACAACAAACAGACCGCCAGTTTTGGCGGTGTCGAAGGCAACTTCGATTACTACGTCAACGTCGACAACTACCGCAACGAGGGATACCGCGACTACAGCCTGTCGAAAAGCCAGGGCGTGGTGGCCAACGTTGGCTACAAGTTCAGCCCCAAGCTGGAAACCCAGCTGATGCTGCGTTACCGCGACGAATACCATAACGATCCGAGCGCTACCACGCTGGATGCGGTCAAGCATCACAGCCGCGATGCCAGCGCCACCGCCGCCAGCAGCGGGGCGGGCAGTCGTCGCCCTGGTAGCGTCTGGGCCGGCAGCAAGACCACCTACACCTTCGATGATGACTCCAGACTTTCGGTCGGCTTCGCCTACTACGAGTATGCCCACAACAACAGCCCCAACAGCCCGAGCAACCCGAGCTACTGGGACTGGCACGACCTGAGTGCGGTGATCGGCTATGACCGCACCGATCAGCTGTTCGGCCATGAAAGCCGGACCAGCCTGGCGTTTACGTCCACCGAACACCTCAAGGGCGAGGTCAACTCCACCTTCGCCAACAAGCAGACCCGCAAGTTAGTCGATTATGGCTCCTCGTTCGATCACGTGTTCTCGCTGGGCAACGATCTGGAACTGGTCGATGGCCTGTGGCTCACCAGTGGTGTGTCGGCCATCAACGTGCAACGCGACGTCAAGGTCAAGGAAGCCCTGCAGGCCAATACGTCTGCCTTCCCTTCGAGCGAAACTTACGATAACTGGAGCCTGGCGCCGCGCCTGGGACTTCGCTACGAGTTCTCGCCTCAGCTGCAGGTGTTTGCCAACGTCAGCCGTTCGATCGATCCACCTGCTTCCTGGGAATACTCAGGTTCGGGGCCGACCCAACCCTATGTGCGCCCGCTCGTGGAGCAAAAAGCCAACACCGTCGAGATCGGCGTGAAAGGTTCGGTGGGGATTTTCGACGGCAGCCTGGCGCTCTACCGCTCATGGGTGCGCGACGAGTTGCTCAACGTGCAGTTCATCGCAGCGACCCCCACTGCTGCAGCGGTCACCGGTGCGTTCAACGCCTCGCCGACCATTCACCAAGGCATCGAGGCCGGGCTGAACACGCAACTGTGGGAAAGCGCTTCGGGCGAGAAAGTGACCTGGCGTCAGGTCTACACCTACAACGATTTCTACTACCGTCATGACCCGACTTTCGGCGACAACCAACTGCCGGGTATACCCAAACATATCTATCAGGGCGAGGTTCAGTACCAGCATCCCCAAGGTTTCTATACCGGGGTAAACGTGCTGTCCGCCTCGCGCACTGCCGTGGATTACGCCAACAGCTTTTACGCGCCCTCCTACACGATCTTCGGCGCCAACGTGGGTTACGAAACGCCGAAAAAAGACTGGAAGGTCTCGCTGGATCTGAAAAACCTGGCGAACAAGAAATACGTGACCGCAGTGCAGCCGCTTTATGATGCCAAGGGTCAAGACACCGCCTCGCTGTATCCAGGCGATGGCATCGGCGCTTACGTGGGCGTGGAATACCGCTACTGAGGAGCGTCCTCAGGAAAAAAACAGGGCCGCGATGGCCCTGTTCGTCGTTCAGGGCGACAATCACTGCTTGATAGTGGAGGTGCAGGACGTGACACAGAACATTTACGACACCCCAGCCTTTTTCGAAGGCTACAGCCAGTTGCCTCGCTCCGTCGACGGACTCGCAGGCGCCCCTGAATGGCCGGCATTGCGCGCTTTGCTGCCGCAAATGAGCGGGCAGCAGGTGGTCGATCTGGGATGCGGCTACGGCTGGTTTTCACGATGGGCCGTCGAGCAAGGTGCGCGCAGTGTGCTCGGTCTCGATGTGTCGGAAAAAATGCTTGAGCGTGCCGCTGCTGCTGGCGTCGAATCGCGCATCACTTACCGGCTGGCTGACCTGGAACACCTTCAACTCCCGAGCGCCAGCTTCACCCTCGCCTACAGCTCGCTGGCCTTTCACTACATCACCGACCTGGGAGCGTTGCTGCGCACTATTTATGACGCGCTGACACCTGGCGGGAAGCTGGTTTTTTCCATAGAGCACCCGATTTTCATGGCCTCGTTGCGTCCGGACTGGATCATCAACGCCGAAGGCCGTAAAACCTGGCCCGTGGACCATTATCAGGTCGAAGGCGCACGCAGCACCGATTGGCTCAGCGAAGGCGTGATCAAACAACACCGCACGCTCGGTACGCTGCTGAATCTGCTGATCGACAACGGGTTTAACCTTGACCACATCAATGAATGGGGCCCATCGGCGCAAGACCTGTCCAATCATCCGTCGCTGGCTGATGAAGTGCAGCGCCCCATGATGCTGATCGTCGCAGCCAGTCGCTGAATACCCGATGCTCAATCTACGAACATACTTCAAAGCGTTGAAAGCTCTCCCTGATTAGGATGTCGACTGCCGCCAGGCGGCCTGCCACATCTTCCTGAAAGCCGGATCAGAACCCCGCCGCGTGTCCGTCGCGGCGGCTGTCGCTGGCCGCGACATAGCCGTGGTCCGCGTCATCGGACAGTCGCCAGATGAATTGCCCTGAGCCGAAGTCCATGTACGGGTCTTCCACTGATTTAATGCGATGGCCTTTGCTCGCCAAGCCTTCCACCGCGTCGGCGTTCATGCTTGATTCAAGGTCCACCGAGAAGTCCTGATTGACCTTCCAGCGCGGCGCGTCACACGCTGCCTGCGGCTGTTGCTGATAATCAAGCATCCGCACCAGCGTCTGGACGTGGCCTTGAGGCTGCATGTCACCGCCCATCACGCCAAAGCTCATTTGCGGCACGCCGTCTTTGGTGAGGAACGCCGGAATGATGGTGTGGAAGGGTTTCTTTCCCGGCGCCACAACGTTGGCCGAGGCCGGATCACTGGAGAAACCCGCGCCGCGATTCTGAAGGCTGATGCCATAGCCCGGCACCACAATCCCTGAGCCAAACCCCATGTAGTTGGACTGGATGAACGAGACCATCATGCCGTCCTCGTCGGCCGCCGTCAGGTAAACCGTGCCGCCGGATTTGGGCATGCCGAACTCCGGATGGCTCGCTTTTGCGGGATCGATCAATCGCGCCCGGCTCGCCAGATAAGCAGGATCGAGCATCTGCTCCGGCGTCACGTCCATGCTCGTAGGGTCTGCCACGTAGCGGTAGACGTCGGCGAACGCCAGCTTCATCGCTTCGATCTGCAAATGCTGCGATTGTGCGGAGTCCACCGGCAACGCGGCGAGATCGAAATGCTCAAGCATGCCCAACGCGATCAGTGCCGCGATGCCCTGGCCGTTGGGCGGGATTTCATGCACGTCATGATCGCGATAACGCTGCGAAATCGGCTTGACCCACTCCGGCTGATAGCCGTGCAAATCGTCCAGGGTCAACGAACCTCCCGTGGCTTTGGCGTAGCCCACGATGGCCTCGGCGATCTCGCCCTCGTAATACGCCCGGCCGCCTTGTGCACCCAGCAAACGCAGCGTACGCGCCGCGTCCCTGAACACGAACTTTTCGCCGGTCTTCGGTGCTCGTCCACCGGGCATGAAGGTCTCTGCAAAGCCCGGCTGGTCATGCAAGGCCGGGATCGCTGCCGCCCATTTGTGCGCCACGATCGGTGCCAGTGTGATCCCGCGCTCGGCGATTTCGGCAGCAGGCTCCAGCACATCGGCGAAGGGCAGTTTGCCGAAGCGCTCATGCAACGCGGCCCATCCGGCCACTGCGCCAGGTATCGTCACCGCGTCCCAGCCGCGCACCGGCCGCTTGGCGTGACCAAGGCTGTCTTCGCCGTAGCGCTTGCGAAAGTGCTCAAGATCCCAGGCCTTGGGCGCATGCCCGGACGCATTGAGCCCATGCAATTGCTGACCGTCCCAGACAATCGCGAACGCATCGCTGCCCAACCCGCACGACACCGGCTCGACCACAGTCAGCGTCGCGGCGGCTGCAATTGCCGCATCGATCGCGTTGCCGCCTGCCAGCAGGATGCGCACCCCGGCCTGGGCTGCAATCGGGTGGGACGTCGAAACCACGTTGCGCGCGAACAACGGAATGCGCGTGGTGGGATAAGGATTTTGCCAATTGAAAGACATGAACTTCTCCGTTACCGCTTGGATTGGCGAGCCGCGCCGGGCTCCCAGAAAATCACTCGCCGTTGCAGCCAGCGCACCGATTGCGCGCCGCACAAGCCGATCAACGCCAGCAACACCACACCGGAAAACATGGTCGACAGGCTCATGCTGACCGAGCTTGAAGCGATCATGTAGCCCAGGCCCCGTTGCGCCGACAGAAACTCCCCGACCACCGCGCCGATGAGTGCCAGCGAGACACCAATCTGCAAACCGGCGAAGATTTCTCCCGCCGCCGATGGCAGTTTCACGTGAAAGAGTAAGTACAGACGCGACGCCGAAAACGCGCGGCAGGCGTCCAGCAGTTCGGGATCTGTTCGGCGGATACCGTTGACCGTGTTGACGAACAACGGAAAGAAACACACCAGGGCGACGAGGACGATTTTCGAGGCCAGGCCGAAACCGAACCAGACCAGGATGATCGGCCCGAGGGCGACTTTCGGTGTAGCTTGCAGGCCGATGAGCAGCGGGTAGACGAAGCGCTCGAAGGTTTGGGATTCGGCCAGCAACGCACCGAGCGCAATCGCAAGCAGGCAACCGATCAAATATCCGCTGAGCATTTCCCCCAAGGTCGCGCCGATGTGCGGCCACAGGCTGCCATTGGCAAAGCCGCTGACCAACGCGTCGTAGACCGCCGATGGCGGCGGCAGCACGTAGTCCGGAATGGCGAATACCTTCACCAACAACCCCCATACCAGGATCAGCGCCGCCAGACTGATGAGCGGATACAGCAGCGAGAGAAATCTATTCATGGGTGAAATGCCTGCGCAGGTGTTGGCAAAGGGCCGTGAATTGACTATCGGCCAGGGTGTCGAGGGTACGCGGCCGAGGCAGCGGGATGACCAGTTCGTCGATGATTCGCCCCGGACGTGGGGACATCACCAACACCCGGTCAGCGAGAAACACCGCCTCCTGAATGCTGTGGGTGATGAACAACACCGACTTGCGCTGCTGGCTCCAGATTCGTTGCAGCTCCAGGGTCAGGGATTCGCGAGACAGCGCATCCAGCGCCGCGAACGGCTCGTCCATCAGCAGCAGGTCCGGGTCGTGCAACAGCATGCGGGCGATGCCGACACGCTGTTGCATGCCGCCCGACAACTCAAACGGATAGTCATGGGCGAAGGCCGCAAGCCCGACCAGTTCCAGCAATTGCGTCGCCCGTTCCACAGCAGGCCGCTGCGCCAGGCCCAACGTGCGCGCGGGCAGCAGGACGTTGTCCAGCACGGTTTTCCACGGTAGTAAATTGGGCTTCTGAAACACCACGCCGGTGTGGCGACTGGGCCCCGCCACCGCTTTGCCGGCGAGTTCGATGTGCCCCCGAGACGCCGGGAGCAGTCCCGCCGCCAGCTTGAGCACGGTGGATTTTCCGCAGCCGGAAGGTCCCAGTAGCGCGACAAATTCCCCCGGCTGGATGCTCAGGTCGATGTCCGCCAGCGCCTCGATTTCGCCGCGTCGGGTGGCGTAGGTCAGGCCCACTTCGCGCAATGCGAGTGCGGCGGTCATGCCTGATCGCCCTTGGCCGCAACCGCTGCGGCCAGAAAGTCCAGCACCCGCGCCCAGCTCAGGCGGTTGGCTTTTGCGTTGGCCTGGGCGGTGCCGCCGCCGCTGATAAGCACGCCGGCCACCGGGTGCAATCGGGCGATGATCGTGGTCGGGACATACGGAAAACCAATCCCGTGCCCTGCCCCTTCGTTGCGCACGTGCTCGACCGGCCAGCGATGATTTGCCGCTTGCAACTGGGTGGCGATGCGCACGCTGTACTCGGTGGATGGCCAGAACCCGTCGTCGGTGCCACTAATGAGCAAGACGGGCCCTGCTATGCGCTCTACGGGAATGCGTGCGGCTGTGACGAATGCTGTCCCATGCTCGACCGTGCTGAAGGCCGGCGCCTGGCGAATCGGTGCGCCAGGCGTGGGGGGTTGATCAAACGCTGTCCAGTCGGCGTGGGGATTATCGCGCCAGACATTGCGCAATGGCTGTCCTTGCCAGGTCCAGGCGTCAGCGTCGCGGGGTTGCTCCGGGCGCCCGGCGCGCAAGGTACCGTGGACCACCGCACTGGGCACATAGCCGATCACGGCGGACACGCGCTCGGGAAAGGTCGCTGCGAGCAACAGCGCCAGCTCGCCACCCCGCGAAAGCCCGGCCACCGCAATAAAGCCATGCTGGGGCGCTAGGGTACGGCTAACCCAGTCCAGCGCCAACTCGAAGTATTCTAGCGGCGTATCGGAAATATGGTCCGGGCGCCCGGGCGCCTTGAAGTACGCCAGCGCAACGCCGATGTAACCGTGGGCCGCATACAGCGCGGCCCGCTGCTCCGGCGTGCCACCGCCGGAGCCGTTGAGGACGATCACCACCGGGTGTGGCCCTACTCCAGCCGGTACGAACAGCGTGCCCGACAAACCTTCATCGCGGAGCTCGCGACGGGTCACCCCATGCGCTTGAAAGCGCTGGATGAACGCCGTTGATGCCCACGCGCCTGAGGCGTCGTCAAGCTCGACTTCAATGCTGAGCGGCGCCACGCCTTCGCTGAACTGCGGTGCTGTTGGTAAGCTGGATTGCTGCAGGGCCCACAGCCAGGCCATGGGTTCGGGTTCGCTCCAGTCCCCCGATACAGGCGTCTGGCTGTCGACATCTAGCGCACCATCCGCTGCGATAAGAAAGTTCGCCTGACTGCGCCAGCGACTGCCGTCGGGATGAGCCAGGGTGATGGTGAGTTTCGCGATGCCGGGAGCGAGGCCCGTAGCGGTAATCCGGCGTGGCTGGTCAATCAGCGCGTCGGCCACATCAATGAGCAAACGAAGGGTCACTTGGCGGCCTCCGCACGTTGGCGCAGGGCCGTCTTGTCAAAATCGCTGAATGCAGGCACAAATTCGTTGGAGAAAATGCGCTCCACCGGGACGTCTGCGGTAGGGAATTCGCCGGTCTTGGCCATGGCTGCGATGGCCTGGCGGATCACGTCGAGGTCGTATTCCCCCGGTGCCCGCGCGCTGCCATCGGTTCGGTACAGGGTCCGTTGCAGGCGACGAGTCAGCAGCTTTTTTGCATCTTCCAGGCCCTTGCCTTCGGCGTCGACGGGTTTGCTCTCAGGGTGCTGGCGCCAGAATGCCTGAACGCAGAACCCCGGATTGACCTCGCACACGAACTGCGCCTGGGTGTAGGCGCGGCCAAAGCGCCGGATCAAATCCGGGTTGTCCTTGAAAGTGTCCTCGTGGGCAATGAACCCGTTGCCCGGATTCTCCTGAAACACCGGCGGGTAGGCGATGCGCCGAATGGCGGTGCCCGACAATTCCAGCATGTCATCCCAGCTGCTGTTGAAATTCAGGGCGTCCACCTGCCTGCTGCGCAGCGCCTGAAAGCCAGAGCCCAGTGCGCCAACGGCGACGAACTCAACGTTTTCACCCGGCGTGAGGCCCGCTACTTTCAACGCCGCACGGCTGTTGGGCAGCGTCCCCCAGGTCAGCGCGCCCACACCGATTTTTTTGTCTTTGAGATCGGCCAATGTCTTGATCGGCGAGTCTGCCAGCACCGCGTACTCTAGGGTCTGGTTCGGCACGCCGTTGTAGAAATAGCGCACCGGCAGCGGGTTCTTGCCGTTGAAGTAGGTGGAGATCACCGGCTCCGCCACCGGAAAACCGAAGGTCACTCGCTTGCTCGCCACCTGCGGCAGCAAGGCACCGGCGCCTTGAAACACCACGACATTGACCGAAAGCCCTTGCTCCTTGAACAGCCCCAGCTCTTCGGCAGCCGCATATGGCGCGCCGTCATGCACGGCCGGCGGGATCGCCAGCGCGACGGTGACCTCGTCGAGGGCGTGGGCCGAAGCGGCGTACGCCAGAGTGAGCGGCAGCAGATAAGTGAGGCGCATATCGGGTTCCTTGACCTGGATGATTGTTTCAGTTGAGCCATGTTTCTATTGCGACGTACCCGCGTGCAGTCGCCGGTTGGCTTCCTGCAGCAAGGCCGGACGATCGATCTTGTTGGTGGTCGCCAGCGGCAGCGCGTCGACAAACCAGACGCGCCGTGGGTGCTGATACGCCGGTGCATGCTCGAGGGTGAAGGCTTTGATCTGTGCTTCGCTGGCTTGGGCGCCCGCGCTGAGAACCACGAACGCCATGGGCTTGAAGCCCTTGATGTCATCGGCCATAGGCACCACGCAGGCCTGTTGCACGGCAGGGTGACGCTCCAGCAGTTTTTCGATTTCGCCGGGATAAATGTTCTCGCCGCCGCTGACGAACATATCGTCACGCCGGCCGACGAAGGTGAAGAAACCGTCGCCGTCGCGGCGGAACACGTCGCCGGTGATGTAGAAGCCATCGTTGGTGAACGGGGCGCGCAGATCGGGCCGGTTGTGATAACCGGACATCAGCCCTGGGCTTTTAAGCTCAAGCACGCCTTCATCGCCGGTGTTCCCGTTTTCGTCGCGCAGGCGCAGCTGCACGTCAGGGTGCGCCTGCCCCACCGACAGCGGCGGACTTGGCAAGCCCTGTGAATGCGGACCGAACACCACCGGGCCGCCCTCGGTGGTGCCGTAGGCGTTAATGACCCGGGCGTTGGGCAGCAAATGATGAATCTGCTCCAGCAGACTGGCACTGACTGGCGCCGAGCCCATTCGGACCACCCGCACCGAACTCAGATCGGCGCGGGCCAGAAGCGCGTGTTCGCGCAACATCATCGCGATCATCGGCGGCACCGCCGTCAGCCAGGTGCAGCCGTAACGCTCGATGGCATCGATGTAGCCGCCTGCAGTGAACTGCGGCAACAGTACGGCGGTGGCGCCACTGGCCAGGGTCAACAGGCCCAGGGCCAACGCGTTCATGTGGTAAAGCGGCGCGGCGATCAGCGCCCGCTCCTGCGCCAGCGGCGTTGCATGCAGGCGCTTGCGCACCACCCACAAATGAGCGGCGTGGCTCAGGACCACCCCCTTGGGTTTGCCGGTGGAGCCGGAGGTGTAGAGGATCATCGCCGGTTCATCATTTTTTGGCTGAAACGAGGCGAACGCTCCCGGATCGATGAACTGATCAAGGCCTGCCTCGACGCCCCGCGCCAATGACACCTGCGGCACATCCGCAGGCCCTAGCGCCGCATGGGCCGCATCGCAAAACAGCAAGCACGCGCCGCTGTCGCTGACCACGTATTCGATCAGCGCCTTTGGGAAACGGTGATTGACCGGCACCGCTACCAGCCCTGCGCGCATGATGCCCAGCACCACGGCGATGAACTCCACCGAATTGGCGGCCAGCAACGCGATGCGATCACCTTGTGCGTAACCGCGGGCGCTCAGGCCACGGGCGACGGCGCTCGCCAGCTCATCCAGCTGATTGAAGCGGTACAGGGATTCTCCCAAATCGGCATTCACGCAAATGAACGCCAGTTGATCACCCGGGCTGTGGGCGCCAACGACATCACCCAGATTGCGAACAGCGCTGATCATGGGATGAACTCAAGCAGGGTTTCGAAGGCGGGAATGGCAATCACCACCCGCGCGCTTTCTATTTGATGCGCCAGACCCAGCCGCGCCGCACGCTGCGCGATTCTCGACAGATCGGCGCCGCGCAGCGTGATCGCGGCAAAGCACTCGGGACGTTGCGTCAGCGGTTTGGCCAGCTCACCGAAGCGAAGGGCCAAGGTTTGCGCGTCGACGACGTCCAGCACGAAACGCTCATCGAACACGCCCAGTTTTGCGTATTGCTGCCGCGTCGTTTCCGGATCTTCGCTGACCACGGTCAAGCCCGCGACGGCGGTGACACTGTTCTCGTGGCCCAGCCATTCTGGGCGCCAGACCAGCTCCGGTGTTTCGTGATGACAGAAGTACACGCGGCCCGCGGCGAACTGCCCCGGCGCCAGGCGCACCGTGCCGAACCGCGCATCGCGGCTGACGCCGTCGATCTCCACAGGGCGCGAAAAGTGCTGCACCGGCTGCACCAGAAACCCCTGGCGCACGAGTTCCGCGTGGCTGGTTTTCGGATCGGGGGTGGCGATCACCAGACCGTCGATGCCCAGGGTGCTGTCGAGCACTTCCTGGCGCAGGGTCTCGGTGCCCAACGGCAGGCCGATCAATTCCAGATAGCCTTCGGCGAACATCATCAAGTGGTTGATCGAGCCCAGGGAATGATGCCCGCGCGGCGTCAGGGTGAAACCCAACTGCGTGAACAGCGTCGCAGCGGCATCCGTGTCGAAGCGCGTGTTGATGACCAGATGGTCCAGTGCGGCGCTCATGGTTCAGGCCTTCTCGACGGGGGTGGAATACACGCCGCGACCGCTGGCCACCAGGTTGCCTTCGCTGTCGAACAGCTGGGCCTCGGCCACCGAGAACTGTTTGCCGAACTTGATCACCTTGCCGCTCGCACGCAAATCACCTTTGGCCGGGCGGTGATAATCAACGCGCAGGTCAATGGTCGGCACGCCCTTGCCGGTGCGCGAGACCAGCGCCCAGTCGGCGGTCAGGTCCACCAGCGCCGCGAGGATGCCGCCGTGGGTGTAACCACCCTCGACGTTGACCACCCATTCTTCACGCCAGGTGGCACTGAGCTCGATGGTGCCCTCGCCCACTTCAAGCACTTGCAGGCCAAGCCATTGGTGGTACGGGGCCTTGCGCAAACGGGCTTGAATGTCGGTAGCGGTAGGGAGCGTGACGTCGGTCATGAATGTGATTCCTTAAAAGCGATGAGGTCCGGCACCGGCAGTGCCTCGTTGAACACCGCCAGCGCAGGTTTTTAATGGCGATCAGGCGATCAAGGCGTGACAACCACCTTGCCCAGCACCTCGCGATCGCGGATCAGGGCCAGGCCTTCGGCGGCCTGTTCCAGCGGCAGGACGCGGTCGATGATCGGGTCGATTTTGCCCTCGGCAATCAGGTCGAGCAGACCGACCAGGTTGTCCTCGTAAAAGCTGTTGGAGCCCTTGATGTTCAGCTCGAAGCTCCAGACGTAACGCAGGTCTTCCTTGGGGTCGTGGCCGGCCGTTGCGCCGCAGACCAGCAAGGTGCCGCCGCGCTTGATGCACTTGAGCGACGGCAGCCAGGTGTCGCCGCCAGTGAAGTTGATCACCACGTCAACGCCGCCCTCATGGTTGCGCCGTTGCGGCTTGCCGTATTGGCAGATGGCCCATTTGGAGAAATCGGTGTTGCGGTAGTTGATGACGTGATCGGCGCCCAGCGCTTTAAGCCGTTCAGCTTTCTCGTCGCTGCCGGCACAGGCGATGACTTCGGCGCCTAGAAGTTTGGCGAGGATCACGCAGGCCGTACCGACACCGCCGCTGGCGCCGAGGATCAGCACCCGGTCGCCGGCTTTGACGGTGTTGTGGGTGATCAGCATCCGGTGTGCCGTGCCGTAGGCCACCGGCAGCGCGGCGGCCTGCTCGAAGCTCACGGCCTGCGGCAGGCGGATCAACTGGCGTGCATCGACCAATGCGTATTCGGCCATGCCGCCGTCGACCATCTCGCCCATCAAGCCGACGTCAGGCTTGAGCGGGTTGATCAAGACCCGGTCACCCACCTGCCAGCCTTCGACGCCTTCGCCGATTTCGCTAACGGTGCCAGCCAGGTCCAGGCCGATGACCACCGGCAGCGGCACCTTGATGCCGGGCATGCCCTTGACGGTAAACACGTCGTGATAGTTGAAGGACGAGGCGCCTACGCGGATCAGCACATGCCCGGCGCTGACTGCCGGGACCGGCTTGTCAGTGACGACGTGCAGCCGGTCAAGGTCGCCGTGTTCGTCGAGTACCAGGGCTTTCATGGTTTTGCTCACAGTCGTTGTCTCCGTGATTACTTGAGGTTCTTGGATTGGGCGTACGGTTGGGTGGCGAACAGGTCGGCTTTGAGCTCGCCCTTGATCAGGCCGCCGTCGGCAAAAACCTGATGTTCGCGGCGCAGGGTGTCGAGGTCCTGGGGCTCGAAGGCCAGGCGGTTCATGGCGTTCCATTGGCCGACATACACTCGGGCGTCGCTCTCCGGGAGGTTGGCGCTTTTCTTCAGGATCGCGACCACCTCATCGGGGTGCGCGTCGCCCCAGGCCAGGGTGTCGCGCAGGGCGGCTATCACCCGTGCCACCGTTTCTGGGTGGGCGTCCACCAGTTGCGCACTGACCGCCCCGACGCCGATGTAAGGCACCGCGTCGGATTTGGTCAGGGTTTTCCATTCGTCAGCGAAGCTGCCCAGGCGCTTGAGCTTGAGCTCGTCGCCCAGCTGCGCGATGGTCACCGAACGCAAGGCGGCGCCGTCGACTTGCTTCTGCGCGAGAAACTGCGCCAGGCGCGCTTCGTTGCCGCCCACCAGCGAGAAGTCATTGACCTTGATCCCGTGGTTGCCTTCCAGCACGGCACTGGCGATCACCGCCACGGACGAACCTGCCGGGGACATGCCGATCTTCTTGCCCTTGAGCGCTTCGATGGAGTTGATGGGCGAATCGGCCGGCACTACGAACTGCACATCGGCCGGCTGGGTGGCAGCAAAAATCTTGATCGGCACCCCTTCCGCCGCCGAGCTGAACACCCCGGCCAGCGGCGCGCCGAATGCCAGGTCGATGGAGCCTGCCGCCAGGGCGCGGTTCGGCGCATTGACGTCCGGAAAGTGGAAAAATTCGGCTTCGATGCCGCGCTTGGCCAGGAAGTCCTTGGCTTCCAGCACCGAGCCGTAGCCCAGGCTGACGCCGCTGGTCCAGTAGCCGATTCGAACCTTGTCCGCCGCGTGGGCAGCAACGGACAACACAGCGGCCGCAGCCAACGCGGCGACAACGATCAATTTACGCATGGGGCAGAACCTTATGGGTTAAAGACTGTGGGTTTTCCAGCGGAACAGCCAGCGTTCGAGGGGTTTGAGCACACCGGCTTCGAGCAACAACATCAGGGCGACCAGCAGCACCGTCCAGGCGAACACCTGATCGCTTTGCACCAGATCGGCGGCCTGGCGCAGGCGATAGCCGATGCCGTCCGACGCGCCCAGGGTTTCGGCCACCAGCGACACTCGCCAGCCGAAGCCAAACGCCAGGCGCGCGCCGGAAAAGAAGTACGGCAGGATGCTGGGCAGCGAAATTTTCAGGAGGATCTGCAGGCGCGACATGCGGAACGAGCGCGCAAGTTCGACGTACTGGCGCTCAACGGTCTGGGCGCCTTGCCAGACGTTGGTCAGGATCAATGGCATGGCGGTCATGAACACCACGAACACTGTGGTGGCATCGGAAATACCGAACCAGATGATCGCGAAGATCGCCCAGATGGCCGACGACACGGTGTTGAACACGGCCAGCAACGGCTCGAAAAATCGTGCCAGCACCCGGCTGGTGCCCAACGCCAGGCCCAGGGGCGTGCCGACCGCCACGGCCAGGAGAAAACCGCTGAACACCCGGCCCATGGTGGCGCCGACGTCATGCAAAAACGTTTCGCTGTGCAGCAGGCTGTTCAGTGCGGCGAAGACTTTTTGTGGACCCGGCAAGACAAACGAGGGCAACCGCCCGGCGGCGTACCACCAGAGCACGGCGAAGACAGCGATCAGGGCAAGGCGCTGCAAGAACAGACTGGAATAGCGTTTGGCGTTCTGCATCTCACAGATCCAGCCGCAGTTGACGAACCTGCTCGGTCACCGCCGCATCGGTGGGGATGCGCGGCCGGGGCAGGCTCATGGATTTTATGGCGCGGATGCGCCCCGGCCGCGGTTCCAGCATGATCACCCGGTCCGCCAGCACCACCGCTTCTTCAACGTCATGGGTGACAAACAGCACGGTCATTGAGGTCAGCGCCTGCAGGCGCAGCAACTCGTCATGCATCTGGCTGCGGGTGTGGGGGTCCAGCTTGGAAAAAGGCTCGTCCATCAACAGAATCTGCGGGTGCACCACTAGGCTGCGCGCCAGGGCGACGCGGCTGCGCATCCCGCCGGAAAGTTGATGGGGCCAAGCGTTGGCGAACTCTTCGAGGCCCACCAGACGCAGCATCTGCGCCACCCGTTCTGCACGTTCGTGCTTGCCCAGCGACGTTGCCTCCAGGCCGAACGCCACGTTGGCTTGGACGCTGCGCCATGGCAGCAAACGATCTTCTTGGAACATGTAGGCGATGCGCTGCCAGTCGTGGAACTGCTCGGCGGGCTCGCCGTCGATGGCAAAGCTGCCGCGATCCGGTTTCAGCAGTCCCGAGATGATATTGAGCAGCGTGCTCTTGCCGCAGCCCGAGGTGCCGAGCAAGGCCACGATTTCGCCGTTTTTGACTTCAAACGAGATATCCCGCAGCACCTCAAGGGCCTCGAAATGCTTGCCCACGCCGGCAAGGCTCAG
The DNA here is from genome assembly GCF_057128745.1 of Pseudomonas rosaeacicularis. NCBI lineage: Bacteria > Pseudomonadati > Pseudomonadota > Gammaproteobacteria > Pseudomonadales > Pseudomonadaceae > Pseudomonas > Pseudomonas rosaeacicularis. Next base: position 119,117 of record NZ_JBSKHT010000019.1, on the reverse strand, counting down.
GGCTGCCAGCTCGCGTTTGACTTCCAGCGCCGCGTTCATCGCGCGAACCTCGCCGCGAGCATGGGCAGGGAGGCACCGGCTTCGCTGAGGCTGGCGTAGACCTTTTCCAGCGTCATGGCCTGGAAGGTTTCGATGTGACGACGGGCGATCAGCTCGACGCGCTTGGCGTCGCCTTCATCGAACGCGGCGATCATGGCGTTGTGGTCGTGCTTGATCTCGGGTTTGGTTCCTTGCACGTTGAAGCCCAAGGCCACCAGACGGCTCATTTCGTCCATCAGACTGGACAAGGTGCGTATCAACCGTTCATTGCCGGTGGCTTGGGCGATTTCCAGGTGGAACGCCTTGTTGGCGTCCATGAACACGTCGATCTGGTCGGGCAGCGGCACCAGGTGCTTGACCCTGCACGCCGCTTCCAGTGTCTTCAACCGGTCGATATCCACTCGCCCAACGGCGAGCCGCGCCGCCAGTGGCTCCAGCTGAACGCGCAAGGTGAAGACTTCTTCCACGTCTTTGATCGTGATGGTCGCGACCTGATAGCCCTTGCGCGGGCGGGACGTCACAAGGTGCTCGTGGCAGAGCCGGGTCAGGGCGATGCGGCAACTGCTCTTACCGATTTCATAGGCTTGCATCAGCCCAGGCTCGGTGATGTTCACCCCCGGCATCAGTCGACACGACAGAATGTCCCGGCGAATGCGCGCATACGCAGAGTCGCCTTGACTGGCAGTCTCGAAAATCGCGCCCGAAGCGGCGGAGGACAACGACATGAAAGGCCTCAATGGAAAGTCGTAGGCAGCTCACAGAGGCTGTCTATGACGCTTACCGAAGGCCGCTAAGCTAGAACAAACGTTGGCCATTTCGAACGATTTGTTTCCGATATACATATGCCGTCATCGCATAACGTGGGCGGCTCAGTTGTATTTTTAGTGATAAAAAATGGCTACGTCTGGGCGTATTAGGACGCCGGAAAGCATGCGGGATGCAGTTGCCAGGCCGAGCTTTGGGTCGATGGGAGTAATGTCGCTGTCGCCGAATCAGTCTCGGCAGTCATTCAAGCGCGCCCCATTGGGTGGAGTCAGTGCGCGGGAGTCAGCGCGACGGACGCTAAGTCCGAAATAGCATTACCAAATGAAAACTCAGTATTAATGGAAATATCGCCCAGGCCTTATTGTTGATCTCACTTGGATCATCCTGCCGATAGAGAATTGCCCCATGCATCTTTCTGACAACGTCGTCGACTTCACCCTATTTCGCAAACGCCGACAGGCCACGGCCGCGGCACAACTGATGTGGGCCATGTATACATCCCGGGCCGGGCTTTCTGCGATGACCGTGCAAATGGTGACAGGGCCCATTAACTCCCGTCAGGCTTGAGCCGATGAATTACTTGCACTCTGTGACTGATGAACCCGACGCCAGCCCAGAGGCCAAGGAGTGCAGCACCGTCGATGACGACTCCATTGGTCAACGGGTCGCGCAGAATTTGCAGCGCTTGCGCAGTAAGCGCTATTTGTCGCTGGATGCGTTGGCGCGCTCCTGTGGGGTAAGCCGGGCCATGCTGGCGCAGATCGAGTCAGGTCGCAGCGTGCCGTCGATCAAGGTGCTGTGCAAGATTGCCAAGGGGCTGAAAGTTTCAGTTGCGGCTTTTCTGGAAAACCGCGCTTTCGAAGGTGTTGAACTGTTACCCGCCCAGCAGAGCAAGCGCTTGGTCAGTGCCAATGGTGCGTTCGTCAGCCGGGCGTTGTTCCCCTACGACATGGCGCGGCAGTCGGAGTTTTATGAGATACGCCTGAGCGCATTGGGCGAGGAACGGTCACACGGACACGGACCGGGGATACAGGAAAACTTGGTGATCGCCCAAGGCGTTCTGGAAGTCAGCGTCAACGAGGAGAGATATCTGCTATCTACTGGCGACTCGATCCTGTTCTACGCCGACCAACCCCATTGCTATCGAAACCCTGCCGACAGTGAAGCAGTGGCGTTTCTGGTAGTGACCTACCCTGAGCGACTTGATTGACCTTTGGCGGCTCGGCAGCTCCGTTACACCCGCAGCCGGGCGCTGCCGTCAAATCGGGGCCGCGCGGTTCGCTCGTTTTAAACACAGAATTCATCAACCTTTTGCCTCAAAACGTTATTCCGATAACTTATTTATTTACCGCTTCTTAGATCATTTAGCCTGTTTTTCAGCCAGTCCTCTGCCGCCTGAACCGGAGCTTCTTGATGAAACTACACTTCTCCTATCGCCTCTTGGCGGCCCTGTCATTCACCATGCTTCATTCCTGGCGCAGGCGGCGGATTTTACCGTTGCCTATCAGACAACGGTCGACCCGGCTAAAGTCGCTCTAGCGGACAGCGCTTATGAAAAGGCCACCGACGCCAAAATCGACTGGCGCAAATTCGACAGTGGCGCGGATGTGATCACCGCCATTGCCTCGGGTGATGTGCAAATTGGTTACCTCGGGTCCAGCCCGCTGACGGCGGCGGCAACACGTAAGCTTCCGGTCGAAACCTTTCTGATTTGCCACGCAGATCGGCGCCGCTGCAGCGCTGGTCGCTCGCAACGGCTCAGGGATCAATTCACCGCAGGATCTGGTCGGTAAGAAAATCGCGGTGCCTTTCGTCTCCATCGGCCATTACAGCCCGCTGGCCGCGCTCAAGCACTGGAACATCGATCAAGGCGATTTGAACGAGACCTTACTGGCGGAGGATTAACGGTGGAGCAGGAAGCTCCGTCACGCGAACGCTCTACCCGACAGTCGAAAGAACATCCGCACTCTGGCGGTTGGATCGCAGGCGAGAAACGCGGAATCCCGAGGGGGCCGTGGCCGCAAGCTGCTTCATCTTTGCCCGCGACGATGTGAGGGACGTCCACATTAAGCGGAAGAATTCCGGGAGTTCTTCAACTGCTCAGGGCAGTCCTCCGGGAGATCGGGTCGAGTACCGCCTCGGTGGGCCAACGTGCGCAGAAGTACACGCCAGAACCGCAGCGCCGACGCGCGATCAATCCACACCAGGAAGATCGGCCCGTGCGATCCGGTTATCCCAGGTGGTTGAATGACCCTCCTCGAATACCCACTGATCACGAGCCTGGACCTCAGGACAAAGTTGCGTCTTTTCATCGCTGCGCGGGTACGCGGTTAAGTCGCTATCCCCCAAGCAAGGGTTGGTCGTGTGTGGATTGACATTCACCCAAATCGCTGCATCACCTAAAGCTGTACTGCACCCCTGCGTACGCGCCAATTCCGTCGCCCGGAATGATCGTTCGCGCACCGGCGCCCTTGGCATCGTAAGTCGGGCTGACGGACGCCGCGTATTTCTCGTCAGTCAGGTTACGCAGGTCCAGGTACACCGACCAATCTTTCTTCGGTGCGTCCCAGCCCAATTTTGCCCCCCACAACGTGTACGAACCTGCGGTACTGGTGTTGGCGAAATCCACCGAGGTCTTGGACGCGTAATAGGTGTTCACGCCCACGTACACGCCGTTGTCGAAGTTATAGCGCAGTTCCGCCTGATAGTTGTGCTTCGGAATACCGGGGAGTTGATTGCCGCCAAACTGGTCGTCGTCGCGGTAGAAGAAGTCGCTGTAGGTGTAGGACTGGCGCAGGTGCAGGCTATCGCCGCCGTCCTGGTAAAGCACCGAGTCCAGACCCAGCTCGACACCCTGGTGGATGGTTTTGCTGGCGTTGTATTCGGATGTCAGGGCATCGGCCGACGAGGTCGCCTCTCTGATGATCACCGACAGCAGTTCATCCTTCACCTGGGAGCGGTAGAACGTGAGGTCCCAGTTGTTGCGGCCAAATTGGCCACGCGTGCCGAATTCCAAGGTGTCGGCGATTTGCGGTTCGAGCTTCTGGCCACCGGAGTTGAGTCCGGTCGCGGGACCGGAGGTGAACACCTGAGCGCCGGACACAAATGCCCACGACTGCTGGGCCTCAACGGTGCGGCTTAGGTTACCGAACAGCTGCCAGTTCGGATTGATCTGGTAGCGCACACCGACGCGTGGGGCGAACTCCCAGTCGTCCTTCTCGATCGGGTTGTTCGGGTTGTCGGCTTCCCCTCCTACCGGGTACGAAACCCTGGCCTTGCGCTCGAACTGAACGGCAGACAGCCCCGCACTGAGCCACAATTTATTGTCGACCACTTCGGTTTCGTTACTGGCGCTCAGAACCGTGTCGGAGCCTTGGTATTCGGCTTTGCGCACCTCGCTGCCAGCCGGCAGATTGGCGGTAACGCCAGAAGGAATACGCACGCTGGTTTTGGCATAGCCGTTCAAATGCTCGGTGCGAAGCGCATTGAGGCGGGTGGTGCTGTTCTTGCCAAACAGCTGATCCAGGCGGTCGTATTTCAGGCTGGCCGAATAATCGGTGAAGCCCCATACCGTGCGGTTCACCCCTTGCAACGCGTCGATCGGATAGTCGTGATAGACCAGCCCCGCTTCAAGATTGGAATCGTCGTCAAAGGTGTATTGGGTCTTGCTGGCGATCCAGGTCGAACCCGGTTGCTTGCGGTGGGCCTGGACGTTGACGCTGGTCGGGTTGGCCTGCTTGTTGTCGTCCTTGAGCTGTTCCTTGGTGATGTAGCCCGGGGTTTCGTTGTCGGTGGTGCGGTAGCGGTAGTACAGACGGGTCTTCAATTGTGGCGAGAACTGGTAGCCGACGTTACCGGCAAACCCGGCACTTTTCCCTTGGGTCTGATCCTGAAAGCCGTTCGACGATGAGTCGGTGAGGCTGACGTAATAGTCGAGCGGGCCAAACACTTGCCCTGAACTGATCTGACGCTTCTGGTAGCCGTAGCTGCCCGCCTCATAGCGCACCTGCAGGGGCGCCGCGTCGTAGCCGGTTTTGGTGACGTAGTTGATCGCACCGCCCAGGTACAACGAGCCGATATCAAAGGCGTTGGCGCCCCGCAGGATCTCGGTATGGCTCAGCCCCAGCGGCTCGAACAGCTCATAAGGCGTACCGCCAGGACCTGAGACCGGCAAGCCATCGAACAGAAAGAAGATCCCGGCACGAAAGTAACCCACGCCCTTGTTGATGCCGGAGCCGCGAATCGAAATACGGCCACCGTCGTTGTTACCGCCGCCCTGAGTCGCGATCACGCCGGGCTGCAAGGCAAACACATCCGTGGCGGTGGACACCCTGCCCCTTTCAACCGCCGAGGCGCCAATGAAGTTGACCCCGCCCGCCACGTCCTTGAGGGCGCGTTCGGCTTTTTGCGTGTCGTCGAGTTTCTGCCCCTGCACGACCACCGTGCTCAACTGGCTCGCCGGTTTTTGCCCGGTGGTTTCGTTCACCTCGGTTTGTGCTGCATGCAGTTGTCCGATCAACAAAAACGTCGCCCCCGCCCCCACGGCAGATGGCAACCGGCTGCGCGCCGATACACTCGATGTTTTACCCCTGGTCATATTCAGCTCCTGCATAAGTTCTAATTTTAGCGCCTTACATAAAGGCGAAAAGTGTCGGCAAAAACCGTAGAGCACGGATCGTGCCAGCTGGTTTAGTTGTTATAACGGGCAATAAGAAGAGAAAAATCCGGGCGAATGAACTGCGACAAACACTTGCTGATAGGTTGCTGTTTGATTCGCGACAGTTGCGCTGCGCATTTCGAATGGCGGGTGAAAGTCGGCGGTCTTGTATTGAGACCCACATTGAGTTGATCTTCCCCAAAGGAAACAGCCGGATATCTCCATCGGGCGAAAAAGCCCGCCTTGAGCCTCCCGAGTAATCCGATGCGGCGATAGCGATATGCCGAAATCAAAGTGACTTATGCAATAAAAGACGTTGCGGCTGATTTTATATTGCGTTTCAATCTAAGCAGATTTTGCCTATTTTGAAGATGTCGTGTTGAAAGAAACTTGTCCGTCCCCTCCCGATAGTTAAGTGTTTTCATTTTGTTAATTGCTCTATGGTCAGAAGAAATACCGCAGCGGTTTAACTCAGCAAAAACAATTAACGCTGCAGCATGGGTTATGTATTAAATATCAAGATCTCTGGTGAATATGATGGCGAAACAGATTCAGATTCTGGACGGCGGCATGGGCAGGGAGCTCTCGCGCAATGGTGCGCCATTCCGTCAGCCGGAGTGGTCGGCGCTGGCGCTGATCGAAGCCCCGGAGTATGTGCGCCAGGCCCATGACGCCTATATCCAGGCCGGGGCTCAGGTCATTTCCACCAACAGCTATGCGGTGGTGCCGTTTCACATCGGCGAAGCACGTTTTCAAGAAAACGGCCCTTCGCTGGCACGTCTGGCGGGGTCCATCGCCCGGGCTGCGGCTGACGCCAGCGCCCTTCCGGTCCGCGTCGCGGGCTCTTTGCCTCCCCCGCTCGGCTCCTACCGCCCGGATCTGTTCGAGCCAGTCGAGGCCGCCCGGATTCTACGGGTGCTGATTGACGCCCTGAGTGACGATGTCGACCTCTGGCTGGCCGAGACTCAAAGCTCCATCGCCGAAGTAAGACTGGTGGCTGAGTTGCTCAAAGACGACCCGCGTCCGCGCTGGTTCTCCTTCACCCTCGACGATGCCCCCGACGCGCAGGGTCACGCCCGGCTGCGATCCGGCGAAAGCATCAGCGACGCAGTGATAGCGGCAGCGCAACTGAACGCCGCAGCCGTGCTGTTCAACTGCTCCCCTCCGGAAGTCATGAGCGCAGCCCTGCTTGAGGCCGCATCCCACAGCGCCCTGCCGCTGGGGGTATATGCCAATGCCTTCGAGCCGTCGGATAACAAGCGCGGTGCCAACGTGGGCATCAGCGAACTGCGTCGGGACACCCAGCCCCCCAACTATCTGCGCTGGGCAAAAGAATGGGTCGATCAGGGCGCCGGTATCGTTGGCGGTTGCTGCGGCATCGGGCCTGAACACATCGCCGCGCTGTCGGCTGCCTTTCCTCCCGTTGACTCCTCAACCGCTGCACTGGATACCCCGGCATGATCGATCGTCGTTCGTTTATCAAAGGGACTGGCGCCATTGCCATGACCGCGGCCATGACTTCTTCTTGGTCGTTGTCCAACGCCTTCGCGGACGAGCCGTCGCGTCCTAAAAAGGGCGGCCACTTGGTTATCGGGCTGGACAACGCCTCCACCACCGATCGGCTGGACCCTGCGTTCTGGTTCGAAAGCTGGATGTATTTCACCGGCAGCCAGCTGTTCAATGCCCTGGTCGAAATCGACGACAAGGGCGAGATCGTGCCTTCCCTGGCCGAGTCCTGGGCCAGTAGCGACGGCGGCCGCAAATGGGTGCTGAACATCCGCAAAGGCGTGCAGTTCCATGACGGCCGCTCCTTGAGCGCGAAAGACGTCATCTGGTCGCTCAACCATCATCGCGATGAGAAATCGTCTTCCCCGGTCAAGGGATACCTGGAAGCCGTCACAGGCCTGGCGGCCACCGGCGATCATGAGGTCACCATCACCCTCGCAGAGCCAAACGTAGAGTTTATTGCGCTGCTGTCTGCGGTTCATTTTGTGATTACCGCCGAGAACGAAGCGTTTGAAAAAGGCATCGGCACTGGCGCCTTTATCCTCGAAAGCTTCCAGCCCGGCGTGCGAATGCTGGTCAAGCGCAACCCTAACCACTGGAACCCTGCGCGTGGCCATGTGGACTCGGTTGAAACGCTGGCCATGAATGATTCCACCGCCAGGGTCGCAGCGCTGATCAGCGGTTCGGTGCAGATCATCAACCGGGTCAATCCGCGTATCGTCGGGCGCATTGAAAAAATGCCTTCGATCCAGCTGGTGCGCGACAAGGACAGCCAGATATTCACCTTGCCTGGGCTGGCCAACCTTGCGCCGTTCACGTCCCTGGATGGGCGTCTGGCGTTGAAGTACGCGGTTGATCGGCAGCAGATGATCGACACGGTCCTGGGAGGGTACGCATCCCTGGGCAACGACAACCCGCTCTTCCCCTCCAACAAGTATTTCTCCCGGGACATCCCGCAGCGGCCGTATGACCCTGACCGGGCGCGATTCCACTGGCAAAAGGCAGGGTTCGAGGGCCCGCTGGTGCTCTCGGCGGCAGACGCGGGTTTCCCCGGTGCGGTGGACGCGGCCCAGCTGTATCAGCAATCGGCGAAAAAAGCCGGCATCGCGCTGAACGTCGAGCGCGTCCCGGACGACGCTTTCTGGACCGACACCTGGCTGAAAAAACCGTTTTGCACCTCCAACTGGGGCGCACGCCCTACGGCAGATGCGCTGCTGTCGCTGGTGTTCACCAGTAACGCACCGTGGAATGAATCTGCCTGGCGAGTGCCGGCCTTCGATCAGTTGGTGAAGGCTGCGCGTGGGGAGACCGACGAGAACAAGCGCCGCCAGATCTACCATGACATCCAGGTGATGGTGGTGGATCAAGGCAGTGAAATCATCCCGCTCTATGCCGATGCGCTGTCTGCGACCCGCAAAAATGTGCGGGGCTTTACCTCCGTGCCGGGCGTGCCCCTCAGCGGCAACCGCGCCGCCGAGAAAGTCTGGCTGGAAGGATAATTTCATGGCGCTGACACTGCAGGTGTTCGCTCGTGCAGACGGGCGAAACCCTCTGAGCAGCATGATTGCCCGGCGCCTGGCCGCCGGGGTTTTGATGCTGCTGGCGATCTCGTTGTTGATCTTCGCCGGGCTGAATATGCTGCCTGGCGACACCGCCACCGCGATTCTCGGGCAGTCGGCCACGCCCGCTGCAGTCCAGGCACTCAAGCTGCAACTGGGCCTGGATCAGCCGGCAGGCTGGCGTTATCTGCATTGGCTGGGTGGTGTGTTGCAGGGGGATTTCGGCATCAGCCTGACCTCCCGGGAAAACATTTCCGTGGCCCTGTGGGACCGGCTGAAAAACACCCTGTTTCTGGCCGGCAGCACTGCGTTGGTGGCGGTGCCTCTGGCGCTGATCATTGGTTTTGTCTCAGTGCGTTTTCACGGCGGGTGGGTCGACAGCACGCTGAACCTGCTGACTCGCGCTGCGGTGGCGCTGCCTGAGTTTTTCTCCGGCTATCTGCTGATTTTCATTTTCTCGATGACCCTTGCCTGGCTGCCCAGCAACAGCAGTGTGCAGATGGACATGCCGCTGTCAGCCCGGCTGGTGGCGATCATCCTGCCTGGACTGACGCTGGTTCTGGCGGTGCTGGGGCACATGAGCAACATGACGCGAGCAGCGCTGCTCAGTGCCCAGCGCAGCAGTTATGTCGACACCGCGATCCTCAAGGGCCTGTCGCCCATGGGGGTTCTGTGGCGCCACGTGTTGCCCAATGCCTGGGGGCCGATCATCAACGTGATCGTGCTCAACATGGCGTACCTGATGGTGGGCGTGGTGATTGTAGAAAACGTCTTCGTCTATCCCGGACTCGGCCAGTACATGGTCGACAGCATCAGCAAACGCGATGTGCCCGTGGTGCAGGGCTGCGCGCTGGTGCTGGCGGCCATTTACATCCTGCTCAATCTCTTCGCCGACGTAGTCGCCCTGCTGACGAATCCCCGCATACGCCACGGAAAATAGCTAATGCCCGCCATAAGAATCGTCCACTTGCCTGGCATTGTCGGTCTGCTGCTGTTTGTGGCCGTCGCCCTGCTCGCCCCCTGGCTCTCACCCCATGCGCCCGATCAAGTGATCGGGATGGCCTGGGATGTACCGTCGGATCTGGCGCCCCTGGGGACCGACAATCTGGGTCGGGATCTGTTGTCCCGTCTGATCTGGGGCACCCGCACCTCCTTGTCGGTGACGGCCGTCGCGGCGTTGATCGCGTTCGTCACCGGCACCACGCTGGGCTTCATCGCAGGGGTCAGCGGTGGCTGGATCGATCAGTTGATCTCGCGGGTCAACGATGTGCTGATGGCGATCCCGACCCTGATTCTGGCGCTGGTCATTCTGGCGACGCTGCCCAAAACCCTGGGTGTGATCATTCTCGTGCTCGGGCTGCTGGAGGCTACGCGGATCCTGCGGGTGGCTCGCGCCCTGGCGGCCGATATCGCCGCCATGGAGTTCATTGATGTTGCGCGCATGCGTGGCGAACGCTTGAGCTGGATTTTGCTGCGAGAGATTCTCCCCAACGCTCTGCCGATATTGATTGCCGAGTTCGCACTGCGCTTTGTCTTCATTTTGCTGTTTCTTTCGGCGTTGTCTTTCCTGGGGCTGGGCATTCAACCGCCTACCGCCGACTGGGGTGGGCTGGCTCGGGATAACAAGGACGGCATCCTGTTCGGTATCTGGGCCGCGCTCATACCGGGAGCCGCGATCGCGACGCTGGCGCTGTGCATCAACACGCTGGCCGACTGGCTGCTCGGCGCGAATACCCGCGTCTGGGGAGCCCGCCATCATGGCTGACGTTCCGAGCATCACACCGACCCCGCTGTTGCGCGTCGAACAGCTGCGGATTGTTGCCAAGGGCAAACCACCACGGACATTGGTCGATGACATCTCTTTCACTCTCAACGCCGGGCAAGTGCTGGGGTTGATCGGCGAGTCCGGCGCCGGAAAATCCACCATCGGCCAGGCAATCCTGGGCCATTTGCGCGAAGGCATGGCGCTCAGCGGTGGACGCATCCTGTTCAACGGCCAGGACCTTCTGCGGTTATCGGAACCTCAGATGCGCCAGATCCGCGGCAAGCGCATTGCCTACGTCGCGCAGTCTGCCGGCGCCGCGTTCAACCCGGCGCTGACCATCGGCGAGCAAGTGGTCGAAGCTGCCCGGCTGCACGGGCTGATGGACGCTCATATGGCCAAGGAGCGGGCGCTGAACTTGTTCCAACGGTTCGCCCTGCCCAATCCGGAACAGTTTTTCCTGCGCTATCCGCACCAGGTTTCCGGGGGGCAGTTGCAGCGGGCGATGATCGCCATGGCGCTGTGCAGCGCGCCGGATCTGATCGTGTTCGATGAGCCGACGACCGCGCTGGATGTCATCACCCAGTTGGGGATTCTTCAAGCCATCGCCGGGGTCATCCGCGAAGCAGGTGTGGCGGCGATCTATATCAGCCATGATCTGGCTGTGGTGGCGCAGTTGGCGGACCACATTATGGTGTTGCGCCATGGACGGCGGGTCGAGTACGGCACGACCCGGCAGATTCTGCATGCCCCCGTCGAGGCCTACACGCAGGAGTTGCTCAGCGCCGAACGCGGAGGCCATCGGCCTAGGGCGGGGCAATCCGCGCACACGCCGCTGTTGGCCATTCGATCCCTTAGCGCCCGTTATCACCATCAATCGGTTCTGGATGCAGTCTCCCTGAGTCTGTCAAAGGGCCGTACGTTGGCACTCATCGGCGAATCGGGGTCCGGGAAATCAACACTCGGCAAAGTGATTTGCGGGCTGCTGGCCGCCGACGGGGGTTCAATGACGCTTAACGGCGTGGCGTTGCCCTCGACGCTTCGCCAGCGCACCCGTCAGCATCTGCAACGGATTCAGATGATTCACCAGATACCGGATAACGCCCTCAATCCCAAATTGTTGATCGGGGATCAGTTGAATCGCGCGCTGCAAAAATTCACCGCCCTGGGCCGGGAGCCGCGACAACGACGTGTCATTGAATTGCTCGGCCAGGTCGGGCTGGATGCGGAAGTGGCGCAGCGTTATCCGCATACGCTGTCCGGGGGCCAGAAACAGCGGGTTTGCATCGCACGAGCCCTCGCAGCGCAACCGGATCTGATCGTCTGTGATGAACCGACCTCCGCGCTTGACCCGCTGGTTGCCCGGGATGTGTTGCAGTTGTTGCGAAAGCTGCAACACGACACCGGCGTGTCGTATCTCTTCATCACCCACGATCTTCACGTCGTGAAAGAAATTGCCCACGATGTGGCGGTGCTGTGCGACGGTCGCATCGTCCGGCAAGGCGGCGTGGATGAAGCGCTCAGCGGGCCGATTGATGTCTACACCCAGCGTTTGATCGAGGCCGTACCGCAGATGAGAGAGGACTGGTTAGCGCAGATGACGGGATAATGCGTTGTCATTCCATTTCGACCTTTGCACCCGGTCCGTTCCCCTTCCAATTGCTCGTGCAAAAGCGAGATTGTTCGCGAAGCCATGTGCTTCTGACGAAGGCGTGGCAGCGCGACTTGCCCGCGAAGGCGGTAGGTCTGGCGATGAATAATTGTCGACTGAACCGGCCTATTCGCGGACAGGTGCGCTCCCACGGGTCCAGCGAACGCAACGATGTGCGCTGGTCCGGTCAAGCGCAAGCATCAGCATGAGCTATATCGTTAGCGCCCGAAAATCTAATTGCGATGCGCTATGCCCAGTTACATTACGCTCAACCCCGAATAATGGGATATGAGCTCATGTCTTCAACTGCAAAAGAAGTGGCCTGGATTCTCGGCGTCGGTGCCGTTGAAGGCTTGGGCGCCGCGCTGGCCCGGCGCTTTGCCCAAGGCGGATTTCAGGTGGTGGTCAGCGGCCGCAGCGTTGAAAAACTCAACGCCGTGGTCCAGAGCGTAGAGGCGGAAGGCGGCCAGGCGCTAGCGGTCAGGGCCGATGCGGGCAGCGAAAGCGACACCCTCGCCGCCCTTGAAGCGGTTCAGGCGTTGGGGCGGCTGCGGGTGGCCATCTTCAACGTCGGTAACTCGGTCGCCGCCCCATCGCTGGAGCTGAGCGCGCAGGTGTTTGAACAGACCTGGCGCGCCTCGACCTTTGGCGGCTTTCTGTTTGCCCGAGAGGCCACCCGCGCCCTGCTCGACAATCACGGCGGCACGCTGCTGTTCACCGGAGCGACCGCTTCGCTGCGAGGCAAACCGCCTTACGCGGCGTTCGCGGCGGCTAAGGCCGGGTTGCGTTCGTTGAGCCAATCGTTCGCGCGGGAATTCGGCCCGCGCAATGTGCATGTCGCCCACGTGGTGATCGACGGCAGCATCAACGGCGAACGCGTGCGCACCCATGCGCCGCAGCGCCTCGAACAACTGGGCGACGGAGGTGCCCTGCATCTGAAAGACATCGCCGACGCGTATTGGTACCTCCATTCGCAGCCGCGCAGCGCCTGGACTCAGGAGCTCGATCTGCGCCCTTTTAAAGAATCATTCTGAAGCGAACCACTTCAACGGGAGGCATACCTCATGGGTGCTCATCAACAGAATCTCGAACCGATTTGCGTCACCGGAGAACTCAACTACCTGCAGGACAACGGCATCCGCCCGGTCAATTACACCTTTCCACAACCCGAAGGCCAGCCGCAACGCACCGGCATCCTGCAGCCCACGCGGGTCGATATCCATAACGCGCGGCTGCTGGCCCATCCCGCGAGCCTTGATGTGCAAGGCTTCCAGCGCGTGGAATCACCCAGCAAGGTGCCCGACCTGGAGGACGAAAACCAGGTCGTCCAGCTGTATTACTCCGAGGCCGACGCGCTAATCCGCGCTCAGACCGGTGCGGTCAAGACCGTCATTTTCGACCATACGATCCGCGTAGATGAGCCGGGACGCGAAGCGTCCGGCCTTCGGGAGCCCGTGCGCTACGTGCACAATGACCAGACCGAACGTTCGGCGATCCGCCGCGTACGCGATCACCTGCCCGGCGAGGAAGCCGAGGAGCGACTGCTCAAGCGTTTCGCGATCATCAATCTGTGGCGGCCCATCGGAGGTCCGGTGTTCACCACGCCGTTGGCGCTGTGCGATGCCCGCACCATCGACTCGGCGGACTTTCTGCCCAGCGATCTGGTGTATCGCGACAAGGTCGGCGAGACCTTTTCCGTGCGCGCCAACCCCCAGCATCGCTGGTACTACTACCCGCAATTGCGCCCCGAAGAAGCGTTGCTGCTGAAGATTTACGACTCGCGCACCGATGGCATCGCCCGTGCTGGCGCGCATACCGCGTTCGACGACCCCGCTACGCCCGCAGAGGCGCCGCCGCGGCGCAGCATCGAATTGCGTGCGCTGGTTTTTTTTGCGGACTGAGTGCGCGCCATCGGCATGACGGCTTCCCGTGTTCAGGCGTTCTGCTTGGTAGCGGTCACTCGCTGAAGCAGAGCGTGCCGATTGAACAGTGTGACGGCCATGCCGCGCCTACACTCCGAAACGGGTAGGGAATTATGGAGTCCAGCGCTCAGCACAACGGGTCCTTTATGTGCGGAGCAATAAAAAGAGCACCTGTTATTTAACGTGATTTAGTCCTCTTTCTTGAGAATTCTAAGCCCGCATCGGTTCGGGCCAGCTATGCGAGGTAGCAAAGACCTAATACGAATAGCTTGATGATTTCCTTGCCATCAGTTCTGAAATCTATGAACTGATTATTTGCTCGCAGGGATTTATCCAAGCCCTAATAACGGCAGAATCACCTCACGACTATCATAAAAATTGTGAGACTCTCTTGAATAATAATTCCCTTCTTTCCTTCGCCGCAGCCAACATCAAAAGTTGGCTCTGTGACATGTCTTGCGTGCTGCCTCAGGTCGTTCGCTCATGAGCCGCGAGGCCGAAGTGCGAGCGGCCGCCGCAGAGCTGGTGGACGCATTCGCCAGCAACGATACGGCTCGGTACTTTGACTGCTTCAGCGAAGATGCAACATTCGTTTTCCACACCCTTCCACACCCGCTGAAGTCCCGCGAGGCGTATCAGGTGTCATGGAATCAGTGGCAAGCAGAAGGTTTCGCTGTACTGGGCTGTCGCTCCAGTAACGCCCATGTCAGCCTGCAAGGCGATATCGCTGTTTTTATTCATGACGTAGCTACCCACCTGCGTATGGGTGATGAAGAACTGCGCCTTCGCGAACGGGAAACTATTGTGTTCCGCCAACATGAACAGCGCTGGCTGGCGTGCCATGAACATCTTTCGGCGACAACCCCCAGTTGAATGCAACAGGCATGAGCGAACCAACTGAAGTTTGCCATGCCAGCTACACCACCTTTACCGCTTAGCGCTCAATCAGTTTCACACTGCCAACCCCACCCAATGGGATCACGCGTCTGCGTTGTCCTTACAAAAATATAGTGCCAGGCGCTGGAGAAACAAATGAGCCACTCGACGCGTATCGAAACCTTTGGTGTCGAACAAATTCCCGACAACCAACGTAACGCTACCCCCACAGATTTGTTCCGCCTGATTTTCGGCGGAGCCAATACCTTCGCTACTGCGGTACTCGGTAGCTTTCCAGTGTTGTTCGGGCTGTCATTTCAGGCGGGTTTATGGGCGATCATTTTAGGTATGGCCGTAGGCGGATTGATTTTAGCCCCCATGGGTCTCTTCGGTGCGCTGAACGGCACTAACAATGCTGTGTCTTCCGGTGCCCACTTTGGCGTGCACGGGCGCATAGTCGGCTCCTTCTTGTCGCTACTGACTGCAGTAGCGTTTTTTTCGCTGTCTGTGTGGAGCTCAGGCGATGCTTTGGTGGGCGGTGCCAAACGGCTGGTCGGTCTACCCGAGAGCGACCTGACGCTGGGGCTGACTTACGGCTTGTTCGCCGTACTGGTACTCGTAGTTTGCATTTACGGGTTCCGTTTCATGCTATGGGTTAACAAGATCGCGGTTTGGGCTTCCAGTCTGCTGTTCTTGCTCGGCCTTTTCGCTTTCGCGGGATCTTTCGATTTTGGTTATGCGGGCAGTACCAACATGCAGGTGCCTGGCTTTTGGGCAGCGTTCATTGGCGCAGCATTATTGGCCATGAGCAACCCTGTTTCCTTTGGCGCTTTTCTTGGCGACTGGTCGCGCTACATACCGCGCCACACTCCTAAGCGACGCATCATATTAGCGGTGCTGGCTTCCCAAGTTGCTACTCTGATCCCCTTCCTGTTTGGCCTGTGTACCGCCACCCTGGTGGCCACGCAAGCGCCGCAATACATTGAAGCCAACAACTACGTCGGCGGTCTGCTGGCTATCTCGCCGAATTGGTTCTTCCTGCCAGTATGCTTAATTGCCGTGATCGGCGGCATGTCCACCGGCACGACAGCGCTTTATGGCACTGGCCTGGATATGTCGAGCCTGTTTCCGCGTCTAATGAGTCGGGCAGGCGCTACGTTGCTGATTGGAGTGGCTGCCATCGCCTTCATCTTTATCGGCCGTTTTGCCTTCAATCTGGTGCAAAGCGTATCAACCTTCGCCGTGCTGATCGTTACCTGCACCAGCCCGTGGATGGTGATCATGATCCTCGGCCTGATTGTGCGCCGTGGCTTTTATCACCCCGATGACCTGCAAGTATTCACCCGAGGCGAACGGGGCGGCCGTTACTGGTTCCACCATGGCTGGAACTGGCGCGGCCTGAGTGCCTGGGTTCCCAGTGCGGCAGTAGGCCTGTGTTTCGTCAACTTACCTGGTCAGTTCGTCGGATCGCTGGGAAATCTGGCAGGCGGCATCGACATCAGCTTGCCGATTACCCTGAGCATGGCCGCTTTCATCTACCTTTGCCTACTGAACCTGTTTCCCGAGCCCGCCAGCGTCTACGGCCCCGCCGGGCCGCGCTGGATACGTCTGAAAAGTGGTTCCGCACCTGTGCTGAACAACGCAGATTCTGCCTGACAGCGTCTTCAGCCGCTTTGCATATCCGGGCGCAGTGCCCACGAATGACGCTAGGAGTACAACCATGAAAACCCCGCACTACCTCGGTGGCGATTGGGTCGAAGGTGAAGGCAGTGATGTCTTCAGCATTTTCGAACCCGCCGTTGGCGAGCCCTTCGACGAAGTCCGTGCTGCCAGCCCGGCGCAAGTGGATCAAGCCATCGCTGCCGCCCGCCAGGCACTGCGCCACTGGAAAAATACTTTACCCGGGGAACGTGCTCGCTATCTCCACGGTTTTGCTGGCGCCATAGCCAAGCGATATGAAGCGCTGATCGCGATGCAGATGCGCAACAGTGGTAAGCCTCGCCATGAAGCCGAGGCAGACCTCAACGACGCCATCGCTACCTTCACCTATTACGCGGCGCTCGCCGAGGATCTTGTTGAACAACAGAACCGCAACGTAGCTCTCGCTGTGCCAGGCTTCAGCTCGTATACCCGCCTGGACGCCATTGGCGTAGTGGGCCTGATCGTACCGTGGAATTTCCCACTGGTGACCAGCGCCTGGAAAATCGCCCCGGCCTTGGCCGCTGGCTGCACGGTAGTGCTCAAACCGTCCGAAATTACTCCGCTGATCGAGTTGGGCTACGCAGAGATCGCTGATGAAATTGGATTGCCGGCCGGTGTGCTGAACATCGTTTGCGGTAAGGCTGAAACCGGCGCAGCGTTAAGCAGCCATCCCGGGCTGGACAAGCTGTCCTTCACCGGCAGCAATGCAATCGGTAGCCAGGTCATGCACAGCGCCGCGCAATACTGTCGACCGGTGACACTTGAGCTAGGGGGCAAGTCGGCGATCATCATATTTGACGATTGCGAGATTGATCAGGCCATCGAATGGATCGTTGCCGGTATCTGCTGGAACGCCGGGCAGATGTGCTCGGCCACTTCCCGACTGCTGATCCAAGAAGGGATTGCCGATACCCTGTTGCCGAGATTGGCCGCAGCACTGGAAAAGTTGCGCATTGGCAACCCGCTTAAACATGAAATTGATATGGGACCTATGACCAGCGAGGCGCAGTTCGACAAGGTCAGTCAGTATTTCGCCATTGCTCAGAATGAGGGGTTGACCTGCCTGGCAGGCGGCGTAGTGCCAGATCGTCAGGGCTGGTTTGTTACACCTACCTTATATGTGGAAGTGCCGCAGAACAGCCGCCTGTGGACAGAAGAAATATTCGGTCCGTTGCTCTGCGCACGTCGCTTCAGCACTGAGCAAGAGGCAATAGCTCTGGCCAACAACAGCAGTTTTGGCCTCGTTGCTACGGTTGTCAGCGCTGACCTGCAACGCGCTGAGCGGGTAGCCGATGCATTAGAAGTTGGCCACGTTTGGATTAACTCTGTTCAGGCAGTGTTCGTGGAAACTTCCTGGGGCGGCACCAAGGGCAGCGGAATTGGCAGGGAACTAGGGCCTTGGGGCCTAAGTGCCTATCAATCGGTGAAACATGTAACTCGCTGCCTGGGTTGAAATGCTGGCTAAATCGCTGGTCATGCTGTCCACACATCACTCGTATGTGGAACCGATCTTTCACCTCGCCCCGCGCTGATAAATCAGGGTATCGCACACTCCAAGCCGCCCTGAAACCCGCGCGGCGGGGAGGACGCCGACACGCTCGAACCCAGCCGCTTCGGCCAGTTTCTGACTAGGGATGTTGGCCGATGATGTCGTTAATCGCAGCGTGTGCCCTGAAAGCTTCGACGCCAGTGCGGTCAACGCTTCCTTCATCAATCCACGGTTAGCGTGGTCCTTGACCACCCAGTAACCGATCTCGAAACCATGATCCTGATCTGCGCTGGGTCTGACTCCTATGCACCCCACCAGTGGCTGATCGTCGTCGCGCAGAAGCAGGTAATACCGTTTCTCCGCCTCGGCGGTGCAGAAGTCTTCAACGGCACGTTTGAGACTTTGCTCGGTGTCCTCCAGCGTCCAGTGCAGCTTGCTCCACACCAGAAAATCACGATGCAGCTCGTAGCTCGCGTTCAGCGCAGCTGCCAGCTTTGCAGCAAGACCGACATCGGGCATCACCAGCCTGAGTCGAACGGTTTGTAGCGTCGTGGGCAAGCTTGCGTGTTGTTCGATGGTCTGCACCCAGATAAATCCCTCATCTTGCGTGGGTGGCTCCAGCAGCTGGAATACACTAGTCACCGCGTCTTCGGGCACGCGCTTGTCAGCGCTGCGCCGGGCGTTGCGTGACAGAGCCAGATTAAGGGAGGCCTTCACAAAAATAGCAATCACCGGCACCTGATGGTCGCGAGCAATGGCAAGCAACCTTTCCCTGTGGCGACGTGCAGGCAACGCTGCGTCGAAAACAATCGCACGATGGCCTAATCGGCCGAGGTTGTCCGACACCCAGCGAGACTTGCCTGCGCCCTGTAAGCCCATCACCAGGTAGACATGCGCACCTGGCCTGGCTCTCGACAGCTCGTCACTCAAGCGGGCATATGCCAATTCCCAAGCGTGGCGATTGCGTTCAGGCGTGAACTCTCTTCCGAATTCGGTTTCCAGGTAGTCATCCGGGTTGATCAACAGCGGCGAACCGACGACATCATCGTCTGCGTGTTTGTGCAGCAAGTGGACGTCCGAAACATCCTCGCGCGGCCCCAGATCTCGCCAACCGCCATGCTGGTAAAACGTCCAGGCGGGATGGTTATCCGGGCTGGCAGACAAGCGCAGGGACTGACAACCCTGCTCACTCAGAAAGCGCCAGGCGTAAGCTTCGAGCAATGTGCCAAGCCCCTGCCCTCGCAGTTCTGGAATGAGGTAGAAAAGATTCACATAACCGATCGAAGGATCGCCCGCCACCCTGCCCATTTCGATCTGGCCGATGATCTCCTCATCGCGCCAGACATGCACCAGACACCCCGGCAGCTTTATCGCCTTCTGCCATAACCACGCGGCATAACCTTCTGCCCCGCGGTCGAGACTATTAAAACCCTCCGCCGAACCGAAAGCGCAGGTATGCGCATCGATTCTGAACCGTTGGCATACGTCGAGATGGGCGTTCAGATCGACAGGCTTGAACGTCAGGACTG
The DNA here is from genome assembly GCF_057128745.1 of Pseudomonas rosaeacicularis. Classification (NCBI taxonomy): domain Bacteria; kingdom Pseudomonadati; phylum Pseudomonadota; class Gammaproteobacteria; order Pseudomonadales; family Pseudomonadaceae; genus Pseudomonas; species Pseudomonas rosaeacicularis. The sequence continues at coordinate 99,661 of NZ_JBSKHT010000019.1, read as the reverse complement.
GAATTTCGGAGGTTTGTGTCATAAAAAATGAGGTCCTTCAGTCGCGCAGCTGTGTTGTCTGAGCCGTAACGGTTCGAGGCGAGTCTGCGCAGGACGCCGGTGCGACCGTCGAGAGAAAGAGTCTGGTCTGACGGTTTGATCGCAGCCAGACGACGCAACATGTAGAGGGTGCGGTGGCCGCAAGCTGACTCATCTTGGCACGCGCCGTTTTTCGGGTCGTCCACATGAAGCTGAAAAATTCCGGGAGGTTGCCCAACTGCTCTGGGCAGTCCTCTGGAAGATCGGGCCTCGGGCTGCCTCGGTAGATCAGTGTTCTCACAAGCACACGCCAGAAGCGGAGCACCGACGAGCGATCAATCCATATCAAGAGATCAGCCCGGGCGATACGGTTGTCCCAGGTTGCGGAATGACCTCCTTCGAATATCCACTGATCGCCAGCCTCGACCTCGCGACACAGCCGTGTCTTCTCATCGATGGATCGCTCGATCCAGCCGGGCTGCCAATGGATAGTGTCGATGTGTATTACCGGCAGACCTGTGCGATCACCCATCTCCCGAGCCAGCCTACTTTTTCCCGAGCCAGGTTGGCCGATGATCATGACACGCTGCATTAGAGCTCCTAATTATCGCAAAACCGAATGCAAACACCCTTAAGGTATGTGTCCACGGCCCTACTGCGTTCCGGCTCACTGCCTGACCCGTGCATCGAGGCCGGGCACCTTGTCAATGACATCACATAACGAATGGCTGAACGGGCTAACGTGCGCTTTGTCCGTAATTTGCAAGAACCTTGCCGACGCTGAAGCAGGCGAAGGTGCATACCACTGAGGGAATGCCATGTCGCTGAACCCAGTTGACTGTCTTTTTTATATCGTCAATCACCGGGATGTCCTCCAGCATGCGGGCGAGATCGTACCGATCCAAAATTCCTCTAATAAACGGCGGCGCGAGCAGCCACTTCGATATGTCCTGAGATCCTTACAAAAAACAAGCCGGCCTGGTGCGCCATAAATGTCAGAGCAGCTGTTCTTTGATGACCCATAAACAACACCTGAACGACACTTTGCTCAGGCAACCACAGCAAGTTGCCTAACTTGCGCCGGACGGCGAGACATCGACATTCACGTCTCTACCGGCACCGCTCTTACTGTGCCAATGCTCCCCCACGGCCTTTGAAGCGCATTGCAATGAATGACTGGCGTAGAGCGAAACCAAAGGTAAACCTTGATAATCTCCAACCTGAAAAATGTGAGGGGTCCTCTCGGCTGTTCTTCGATGCCGCCAAGAATCATCGACTACTGTGGTGTGCTATGTCGACTTGCTGTAATCGCTCAAAAGCGAAGCGATTGAGGCGGTAAGCTTAGTGACCCAGCGACGCTGAACGAGTTGCTAGGGAACTGAAAGAGGCCGAGACCAACTCGACTTTATCTGTTGGCAAACAGGCGGCGACCGGCCAAGAGCGGGCGCTAGTCGCTGGCGTCAATAACTATTTTCGGCAAAAACGGCCAGGCTACCGTGTATCGCACGTCCGCGGCATGGTCGGCCGCGAGCATCGAGCTAGGTTACGTCCGCAGCGCGAGAAACGTGTTGCTCCCGCCTGTAGCCGCATCGTCTACTGTTCCTGCGGTTAGGTCTGATAAGGTCGTGTTATTCAGACCTGATTTGCAATTCAGGGGCTACCAAAAAAAATAAACGGAGCGCCACTGGTACCTACTGGCGCATGCGTTGTGGTCTACCAAACCAAGAGCACGAACTTTTCATTGGAATGTTGAGACTCAACGCGACAAAACATGGTGATTAGTACCAGTAGTCAAATGAGTTTGTGGCAAAGCACATCTTGCTACAGTACCGTACCATTGTGACGATATGAAGCCAGCGTCGACCAAAACTCGTTAGCGAGTTAACACCGCGCTGAAACCTTATTTAACGACTTGCAGCTAATCGGCTACGCTTAAGCTCGGCACGCTACCGAATAGCGATCACATGGGTAGGCTCGCGCTTGGCGAGGCGATGAACGAGGCTAAGCAATTCCTCCACGGAAACGCTCATTTAGGGGTAAACGTATGGCACTCGTAACGTTAGACCAAGTCCGTCAAGCTGCTACGGAGTTGACAGCCAAAGGCCGGGTGCCAACAACAAAGACTGTTTTTGATCACTTGGGCGGACACTATTCTGCTGCCTCGATTAATGCTCGCTTACAAAGCTTAGCGAAAGAAACCTATCGCGAAGCAGTAATTACTACTCCATTGCCCGCATCCTCACGCATTCTAGACGTGACCGAGCCGCGCTATACTGAACGGCTACGCCATGCTGAATTCGCTCTTTACCGTTTGAGCGAAGAGCTTCGGAGCGAACGTACGCAAAAAGAGGAAATGCGTAAACGCCTAGTCGACGCTAACAACGAAATAAATACCGCCGCAGAACTCAATCGACATAATCAATCTAAGATCATCGCTTTAGAGGGTAAAAATGAGCGCTGGCTGAATGCGGAACGAGTGCACGAGCGCTATTACTGGGAACTTTACTTGCTAAGGTGGACGATCGCCGACCTTAGCCGCATGAGGTTGGCTTACAAAGAGATTAATATCCGACCCATCATTTTGGTATGGCCTGAGGTTTATCCCCTCACGACTGTAAACCCAACGATAGAACACCCAATTATCGTTCGTGCGCTTCACCTCGTAAGCCAATACGAGGAGAGGCTGAAGCGTGAATATAGTGACAAAGTTAGTTACGCGGCTTTACTGTCGGAGCGGGATCACTTGAGCTTAAAAGCAAAGGTGCTTGAGTACCAGTTAATAGGTACTCAATCTGATCTCGAGACGTGCCGCAGGCGGCCTGTTACAACGACTCAAAAAAAACCACATACAGGTACGCATGTTCCGAGGCCAGTGACCACGCCTGAATGCGGATTCAGAGCATTTTGCAACTGCGACCACGGAGCATGCGCACGCGCACTGAGTAAACTCGCTCGTGAGCTTGGTCATAAGGCTGAGGATGCCGCGCAGGAAAAATCTGATGGGAGCAGTCACAATAGGCGAACCCTGGAATAACACTCTTCTAATTGATCATGCAGCTATCCCGGCGGCTCACGGTAGAGCATCTGAGTGAGGAATCGCCGGTGATGCAAAAGTCGGTAGGATCGCCGTTCGTTTTCGCGGATCAGTTCCAACGGCCACGGCGCTCGTTCGGCTATCTTTACGTACTCCATAACAAAGGCGGAGTCGACATCTGTAGACCACGCGGCGGTTTCGGCGCAACGGTTGAGGCATTCCAAAATATGTGCCCCAAAACAATGGGTGGTGAACCACGCGAGGGGCGCTCGGGGCCAACGGAGTGCGTCTTGGACCTCGTTATGCCGATCGAGCCAAGCTTGAGCGGCCGCCACGATTGAGTCAGCCATTTGCTCTGACACTACCCGATCTTGGCTGATCGCCCAACTGGCACAAAAGACTTTGTAAGTCCGCGTCATAGAGTGTGCTTCCTTGGACGTCTTCCTGACTTCGACTACGTCGCCATCAAGGCGCAGTCGAAGCCGCCAAACCTTACGCGCATGCCGGAGGATGGATTTAAGATGGGGGATCAGTTCGCATACCCTTACTTGGCTAGGCCAGAAACGTTCGCAACCGCCATCCAGTAAAGTCCGGATCTGCACGATACCGTGTTCGAGGTGCCAGTCAACATCGCTCGCGCGCAGCTCAAGCAACGGGAGTTGCTCTTGCCCGACCCAGTCCTCAGACGCAGTGGACGGGTGCGTAAGTAGAAACCCTGGGCTACGGTAGTGCGTGATGGGTATGGGTACCTGTGTGCGTCTGGATCTCGAGTAGAGTTGGAAAATCGCCTCACGATGCGGAGTCAGCAGATCGTAAAAACTTTGCCGGATGCGAGCGCCCGCTAACGGAGCTTTGCAAGATGGACAGCAGAACGCCTGCAGAAACAGATCCTCGCCCCAAGCATAGCCCATATGATGCCCGCAAGAGGGACAGCGACTTTGCAAGAGCGTGCCGTGAAATGGGCAACGCCATATTTGCTCTTGCTGGAAGAATACAAAGTGCCGCCGAGCACCCATGCAAATGGTACAGAACCGCAGGTAAGGGGACAGCGCTCCACTCCGGCCTACAACGACAGCGCGAAAAAACATGCTTTCCAAGCCTTTACTGCTCACTCCCAAAGCCCTCATTGCAGCGTTGAGATTCAGCGCGACCATCGTTTCAAGACCCACCGTTGCATCTAAGCGCGCAGCGATGCTAATGGTGGTCTTGAACTGCCGCTCAATGGCCTCGCCCGAAATGCCCCGGGCGATAGCGAAGCGCGACAACACGGTGTATATCGACTCATCTGGCCAGTACTCTACTGAAGGGCTAACGTTGCCCCGATAACCTCCGACGTCCACTTCGTAAAATGGGTCGCTAAAATCAGACATGTACTCGTCCATGAAGGTTCACGGCGGCCATTATTAAGTAGTCAGGGAAATAAACTTCCGAAAGCAGGCCTTCCAACCAAGCTGGGTCCAGGTCAAATGCATCGTCATCCAGTTCGTGGTACTCCTCAAAAAAGATTTCCACTAGAGCAGTCAGGTATTTCATCGGGATCTGGCAGTCGACAAATACCGCATGACCTTCAAAGGCGTTGCTAAATGCGCGCCATAAGCAACTTGCACAATTTTCAAGTCTGAAACCCTGCGCAAAATCCCGGGGGAAAAAAAATCGGGTAGCTGGCCACTCCGGATCTTTGTCTACGAGTGTGTCATACCCTTGCAGGACATAGGCTACTTCGTCCGTACTACGCAGCCCAAGAAATTCGATAGCTGTATTCATCAAGCGCGTGATGAATACTCCATTGCCCCTCTCAAGATATTGCTTGCGAAATGACTCCAGCTCGCGCTGCCCTACGAGGATCGAGATTAGACGCACATTGTTCTGTTCCAGTGTATCAAAGACCTCGCATAACCATGTAAGTTGCAGATCCGTCCATTTTTGCGGTTCATCAATAAAAAGAAGGTACACCTGATTTTGGTTTCCCCTGCCCTTCTCCACCATGCGTTTAATAGCTTGACGTTTACAATCGCCAGCAGTACCGCTGATAGGGGCACCTACTGCGCCGCAGAGGGTCACATAGAATTCTTTATGGGACGCGACACTCCGTTCTTCACCGTTCACTTTCCCTATTGGCATACCGGGATATCGTGCTTTAGCTTCCAACTCCAAGTAATCGACCATTTTGCTTTTACCTGCGCGAAACATACCCCAAAATACTAATCCTCCACTTCGGCGTTTAATGGCCTTATTAAGGTGCTGCCAAGCATGGGAGATAGGATCGCTGGATAGAAGATAGTTTCGTTTGATGACCGGATGTAATTCTACCAGATATGGACGGATCAAAGCAGGATCGTAATTAGTCATCATTGCCACCCCGGGTGATATAGCTTCGGCGCAGTCGCTCTACAGGCGCGCGGGGAGGAGGCAATGGGGGACGCGGCAAGACGGGCAAAACCGCAGCCCCTGTGTGTTTGAGATTATAGGTTGCAACATCCCGCTGGCCCCAGCCGTTGGACACTTGCAGTGCATGCAGCATGTCAGCCAGCGAGTCTGAATTGTATTCAATCTGCTCATGCTTGACGGCGCTCATTAAACGGCTACGTAATTTTTCACTGTGAGGAGTGGTCCAGGGCCTGGGTGGGTAAACTTCGCCAAGGTAGTCGCCGCTACGAGTGTAGACCTTTAGATAACTCAGATCATAAGGGTCCCATTCAACAAGAACATCCTCACCCACAGAATTCTTCAAAGCGGGTAAATTCCGATAACGCACCTGCTTAAAATTTATATAGGCGCTAAGTGTGCCGTCACTTCGCACCTTTGCGACAGCAGTTTTATTTGTGAAGGAATGAATATCACGAAACCGCTTTGGGAGCCGAGTGAAATAATGTTCCCGCTCCTGTGCGGACCGCACAAATAATCCCAGCGGCGAATGAGGTGCTATACCTGAATGTGGCCTTCCATTGTAGTCCGACAGCGTAATATCTAGTGCGTGGTGCATCTCCTCTAAAGTCAGCAAAAGAGACAAATCGCCCCCCTTTGGCGCTAAGCGTTTAATGATTTCATCACGTGAATGAGAACCAGTACTACCCACGAGACGATGGGAAAAGTTATCAACTAGGTATCTAAAAAAAGACTCGACTATTGCCCGATCATTGGGCCGATGCGGTGGTCCATAATCCACAGTTGAACCAAGCAGAGATTCCATCTTGCCCCAAACATCTGTCGCATGATGGGACATTGCATTATCGAACTTGTAAATAAGTCCCTTTGCCCAAGCCAACTCGGCCATCTTTTCAGCAGGGAATCCGCCCGCGACTTTATAGGTAGCCCCTCGGATAACCTGCACAGGTCGTTCATGAGGAGCGATTGAATGGTAAATAGCTTTAAGCAGATCGGTCTGATCGTAATTTCTACCCAACGCAATGCTATAACCAAGGACGCAGCGAGTATGCGCATCAATCACCAAAATAATCCAAACGCAAAGGATTTCGTAAACGAAGGTCAGGCCGTACTGATCCTGCTCTTGAACAGTCAGACGCAGATCAAGTTGATGACCATCCATTTGCACCTCCTGCAATGGAGCTGAAACACCACTTTCGGTTGGTCCGTCAAGCTGCTCTGCCAGTCGAGTTCTTAGCGCGTTTGAATGTTTGACCGCGACCTGCTTTAGGCATTCCACGAAAGCCCGTCGCGCTTTGCCTCGCCTGTTGAATGGATACTCCGTCGTGGAAAGTCCTATTTTTTTGCACTCTTGAAGAAAAAGTCCGTGATAAGCAGAAAGACGTTTTACTCCTCCAGCCTCGCGCGACTTGTATTTTTTAGCCCAGCCCTGAATTTTTTTTGCCAGGTCAGGGTGATTATGCAGCAACTGGCCAAATATACCTGCATCGCCACTGGTCGAGTTATCGGGTAACTGATCTCCTACTGACGCTGTCCGGTTATATTTCGTCACTCTAAAATTATTGAGTGCCGCCCGATAACCAACTATGTCACCGTCCGGACCAAAATCCATCGCTTTATTCACCATTGTGAACAGCGTCGACGAAGACACCTTGTGGAGCTCCTGGATGTCCTCTACCGAAGCACCGTGTATCAAATAGGCTTGCAGTGCTTTTAGACGCTGCTCTACCTTACTCCTTATCTTCTCCGGCAAGGCGGCGACGTTCAACACGGGCCACGAGCTTGGATCTGCTCCATCTGTAACCAAGCGGTACTTGGAAAACCGTGGTTTAGATATCTTCATGACTTCACGATCTCGACGGACGAATAAGAGTTGAACTGTTGATCAGCTCATCCTGAAGCTTATCTAAACTAAAGTGCCCTATCCTCACCATCTCAAAGGCATACGCAAGGGCTAAATTCTCGTGATATTCTGGAAACCGTTCTATTTCGGCAACAGTTAATGCATTTCCTTTAAAGGCGCGAGAAAAGATCTTTAGAGCTTTTGATGTAATTTTTTCGTTCTCGCTAGTAATTGCCGACAGCATACTTACTCGATTCCAGAAAATTAAATTATCTTGGAAACTTGTGGCAGAGACCATAGGATACAGGACAATATTCAGAGCGCCTGCATAAACCTCAAGTGCTTGCAAAGTATCCTGCTCTTTCGGGTCAGGGATATAAAGAAGATGATTATGCTCCATGTATCGAACGAGGAAACCAACAAAGATCGATCCATTGTCATGATCGAACCAGCGGTTTACGGCTTCGAAACTGATGACAGCTGGATCAAACTCTAACGTGGTCCACGTCGCCAGTTGACACCGGTAGAACAATGTAATCGGTGCGTGATTGGTCACGCTAAATACGCGGTACAAATGTCCACCCTTCGGACGGGATGCTTCGCGAAGTCCAACGTACGGGAATGAAGAGTTCGGCAACTCAGGCATTGAGGACACCCGATCGCGGCTTGCGGTCGAGGTTAACTATCGACCGAATAGCATGCTTTGTGAGCTGCGACATGCATTTGTCTATAGAGTGCTTGTCAGATGCGCGACCGACTAAGACTCTTATTGATACCGCAACGGCACCTGCGGTTCCGATATAGAAGGTCCAACATTCGAACAACGACATACCAACTCTCCAAAATGAGCTTCATGGAAAGTCAGGTCGTCCGATTCCTCTTAGCGGGGGCCGCCTCACATATCGGTCAAAGCCTACACCAAGCTCGCGCCTTCACAAATAGCAATAAACTATTACCAGCATGCGATAATTAGCTAAAGACTATGGATTTATTAGTTGGGAAATGATTGAGGTGACAAAATCTTTTTAAACTAAGGGCTTGAGACCAATGGATGCTATTCTCCAATAACCAAGTCTACGACTTAATTTCCCAGATTTACTCAATTACGACGATTAATACAAAATTTACTACTTAAGATACGATTGGAGAAATGCCGAGTGGTGTGATACTTAGACGTTAAACACGAGCTGAAGAGATAAAATTGTAATCAAACCGGCTGGATTCCATCGCTGACTGATATATTCCAAGAACTAAATTATCCAGTAATTACCTCAGTGCCCGCGTACTACGTACAATCATACTAGATGTGTCTGAAACAAATGACTAAATGTTTCTAAGCCTCTGATAAGATAATTGAGCGTTATCGCATGTGATAGCTGAAAAACGGCTGTGGCGGTGCCGAGAAAGTACGTTGCGGAGCAATCGGGGTGAATAACAAGGCTGAACGGTATCTGCAGGCCGGCACGCGGGAAAACACCCGCAAGAGCTATCGCGCGGCGGTCGAGCATTTCGAAGTGACGTGGGGCGGGTTCCTGCCGGCAACCGGCGACAGCATCGTGCGTTATCTTGCGCATTACGCTGACCAACACGCGATCAGCACCCTCAAACAGCGACTGGCTGCTCTGGCTCAGTGGCACATCACTCAGGGCTTCCCCGACCCGACCAAAACACCCACCGTCCGGCAGATGATCAAGGGCATTCGCGCCGTACACCCCGCTCGGGAGAAGCAAGCCGCGCCGTTGCTGCTCACCCATCTTGAACAGGCTGTCGGCTGGCTGGAGCGCGAGGCCGGGCTGGCGTCGGAGCGTAACGATCACAAAAGCGTCATGCGGCACCGCCGCGACATCGCGCTGGTGTTGATCGGCTTCTGGCGGGGGTTTCGTGGGGATGAGCTGGCGCGACTGGAGGTTGAGAACATTCAGGCCGAGGCCGGGGTCGGGATTTCTTTCTATCTGCCTCACACCAAAGGCGATCGACAGAACGTCGGCACGACCTTTCGCACCCCGGCGCTGAACGCACTCTGTCCGGTGGACGCTTACATCAATTGGATCACCGTGGCGGGCATTGCGCGGGGGCCGGTGTTCAGGCGACTGGATCGCTGGGGCAATCTGGCCGAAGGCGGCATCAATCAGAACAGCCTGATCCCCATGCTGCGGCGGATCTTCGCGCAGGCTGGTGTTCCGGCCGAGCTGTACAGCAGCCATTCCCTGCGCAGAGGGTTCGCGACCTGGGCCTCGGCCAACGGCTGGGACCTTAAGTCGCTGATGAGCTACGTCGGCTGGAAGGACGTGAAGTCAGCCGTTCGCTACGTGGACGCCATCAGCCCATTCGGAGCCCTGGCTCGACCACAACGACTGCCGCAGCAGCCGGGCGCCGTTATCGGTCTGAAGTAGCTGATCAAACGGTTTCGTTACACCACTGCTGGCGTTTCCGCGCCGTCCATCGTGATTGTCGTGCCGGTGATATAGCTGGCTTTATCCGACGCCAAAAACAGCACCAGGTTGGCAATCTCCTCAGGCCTGGCCATGCGCCCCATGGGGATTTTTTCGACGCTGCGCTTTACCGCCGCCTCCACCGAAAGCCCCGAATGCTGCGCGTCCGCCGCCATGCCTTCAGCCACGCGCCCGGTTTCGGTCAGCCCGGGGTTGATGCCCAATACTCTCACCCCTGACGCGGCGTAGGCATTGCCCAGCCCCGCCGTCGCCAGCATCAGCGCCGCGTTGGCCGAACCACCGGCGAGGTGAATGGGCTTTGCCACTTTGCCACCGGCGCCAATGATGTTGACGATCACTCCGTGGCCTCGCGCCGCCATGAGCTTGACCACCGGATCGACGACATTGATCGTTGAAAAGAATTTGGCGTCCATCGCTGCACGCCAGAAATCCGGGGTGAGGTCTTCAGGCGGCGAGCGCTTCGCCGCGCCAGCCGAGTTGACCAATACCGCAATCGGCCCAACCTCCTGCTCCACACGCTGGACCAAGGCTGCAGCGGCCGGCGCATCCGATAAATCGGCAGCAAATCCCACCGCGCCGGGCAGCTGCGCCAGTGCGCTGTCGATGTTCGCTTGTGATCGAGAGCTGATCACCACGCGGGCGCCCTCTGCCGCAAATTGTTGAGCGCATGCCAAACCAATGCCCTTGGACCCGCCCGTCACCAGCACAACCTTTGCCTCGAAGCTCTTCATGGAGGTGGTTCCTTGATTGGAGTGAATAGTCGGCAGCCACCTTACGCCAGAGTGCACCGGCGCTGCACCTGCAATGAAAGTGGGCCACTGCCGATTCAGCTATTCATAGGGACCTGGGATGAACAACGTCCTAAAAGGTGGGTTAAACGACATTGCAGCCATCATATGAACACGGGAATATTCATCTCAGCCGAACCAAAACTATCCCATTGTTCAATAGAGATGCCCTCATGACCGTTATCGACGATCTGACCCAGCGCAATGAATTGTTCGCCAGCACTGAATTCAGTGACCAGCTAAAAATTATGCCGACGCTCAAGACCGTCATCATCGGTTGCGTTGATCCACGCGTTGACCCTGCCGACGTTTTGGGTCTCAAGACGGGCGAAGCGGCGGTGATTCGCAACGTCGGAGGCCGCGTCAATCCGGCCGCCCTGCAGAACATGGCCCTGGTGCGCACCGTTGCGGTGGCGCAAGGCAAAGAAGTCGGGCCCGGCTGGAACCTCATCGTGCTGCATCACACCGATTGCGGGATCACGCCTTGCCTGGTCCATGCGCCGGCTCTGCTGGCCAAGAACCTTGGCGTTGAACCCGCCGATCTGGACCACCTGGCCATTTCCGACCCGTACTCCGCGGTAGCGCTGGACGTCGCGGCACTCAAGGCCAATCCGCAGTTACCGGGCGAGTTTCTGGTCACCGGCATGGTTTACGACGTGGTCACCGGCAAAGTCCAGGTGGTCGTCCCCCCCGCGCTGTTGCGTGCGCCAGCCGCTGTTTGACGCTTCTACCCACCCCCTAGCCAACGAGTCGAATTCATGAACATCACCTTTAGAGCGTTGCTTGCTGCCAGCACCCTGGCGTTGAGTTTATTGACCACCGCCCAAGCTGCACCGCTGCCCAAAGTGCCGACCACCAAAATCATCGCCATCGGCACTGTAACCCCGGGCTCCACTCAGGAAGCCATCAGCGCGGTATTGCCTCAGGAAGTGCGCGAAACCGTGCAGCTGCATCTGGACGGCAAGATCGAACAATGGAACGTGCGCAACGACAAGCTGGGCGTTGTGTTCGTGTTGAACATGACCGATGTCGAAGAAGCCAAAGCCATCTTCGCCAAAATGCCGCTGGATCGGGCGGGGTTGATCTCATTCGAATTCATACCTGTCGGCCCGTTGGCGCCGTTGTCGGTATTGCTGAACCCGCCTGCGCATTGATACCGCGATGACAGGGGTCGCTTCGCCCCCCATCGTCGGCAAGCCGGACTCCTACGCCCTTCGGGCAGAAGCAACGCTGCGATAATCTGATGGATCCACCGCGCCCACAGGACTGACGTTGCTTCGCGCCCCGTCGTCGGGCGCAATCCCGAGCCCTCCGGCAGAAACGACGTTGCGATAATCCGAGGGATCCACCGCTTCTTGTTGGAGCGAGGCTTGCCCGCGAAGCTGACGACGCGGTACGTCTGACAATCCGCGTCACCCCGTTCGCGGGCAAGCCACGCTCCAACAGGATTGACGTGCATCGCGCCCCTTCGTCGGTAAGCCGGACGCCTGCGCCCGCCGGCCAGAAGCTGGCTCAAAGACCGGCCGCACGCCATCGCTTGCAATTGGCGCCGAAGACTTTTAAGCGTACAACCGTAATGCAAAGGCCCATCCGGGCCACTGTTGCGGTCAAGGCGCCAATGTCATGCAGAACGTAGGATTGATTCTTTACCCAGAGTTTCAAGTGTTGGGGCTGTCGATGTCCGCCATCTTCGAGGTCGCCAACATCATCGCCCGACGACCGGTCTACGCAATCACGCTGCTCTCGGAGCACGGCGGCATGGTGCGATCCTCGGCGGGTTTTGGCGTGGAGACCGAGCCGTTCGACCAACGCCGTTTCGACACCTTGCTGGTGTTAGGCGACAACGTCGTCAGGCCCGCGTCGGCCGGTCTCATCCAATACATGCGTGACGCCAGCCCCATGACCCGCCGCCTGGGTTCGATCTGCACGGGCTCCGCCGCGCTGGCCGAGGCCGGGCTGCTCAATGGCCGCCGCGTCACTACTCACTGGGCCCATGCGCCCGACCTGAAGAGGCTCTATCCCGACATCATGGTGGACGAAGACCGCATCTTCATCAACGACGGCCCGGTATGGACCGCTGCTGGAATGAGCGCCTGCATCGACCTCGCTCTGGCACTGGTGGAACATGATCTGGGCAGCGAGCTCACCCGCCAGGTGTCCAAGCAGTTGGTGGTCTACCATCGCCGCGCGGGCGGTCAGTCGCAGTTCTCGGTGATGCAAGACCTGGACCCCAAGACCGATCGGATACAGGCTGCGTTGACCTACGCCCGGCAGCATCTCAAAGCCGAATTGTCGGTGGAGCGCTTGGCCTACGTCGCCAACCTCAGCCCCCGCCAGTTCAGCCGTATATTTCAGGCGCAAACCGGGAAGTCGCCGGCCAAGGCTGTCGAACACCTGCGCGTAGAGTCGGCGCGCTTGATGATGGAAACAGGTAATCATCCCATCGACGTCGTTGCTACAGAGACCGGCTTCGGTGATCGCGAGCGCATGCGCCGTTCGTTCATTCGGGCGTACGGACAACCCCCTCAGGCCTTCCAAAAGCTGCATCGCGCTTGACCCCGACCCAAGCCAGCGCAACGCCGCCTGCGGGGGGCTGCGCATGATCACTTCCTTGATCTGGATAACTTCCGCGCTGTTGAACCGCTGTGTATGATCACCCCGACCCGGCGCCGCCCACTGTGTCGAACGGCTTGAACTCCAGGAGGAACAATGTCTTCAACTGCGCACGACAACACCCCGCCCAGCGTCACCTTCGACAGCCCCATCCCGATCCTGCGAATGTTCGACGAGATCAAAGCGCGCGAATTCTATCTGGACTTTCTCGGGTTCAGCGTCGAGTTCGAGCACCGCTTCGAGGCCGATCTGCCGCTTTACCTGGGGATCGTCCGTAACGGTCTGCAACTGCATCTGTCCGAACATCACGGCGACGCGACACCCGGTTCTGCGGTGTTCATTCCCACTCACAACATCGAACGATTGAGAGACGAACTGCTGGCCAAGCGTTATGGCTACGGGCGTCCAGACATCGTCGAGCAAGGGTGGGGAAAAGTGCTGGAAGTCTGCGATCCGTTCGGCAATCGAATCCGTTTCTGTCAAAGCTGATCCGGCCGGCGAACCTGAGCGACGTTACCTGGCGGGTGTTCAAAAGAGCATCTGGCACGAAGGCTGCTAGCCCGAAATGGCGCAATTGAGGCGTGACAGAATACAGCCGCAGCGTAACGGCCCAACCGATATAACGCTGCGCAATCTGTCCTGACCGCTTACAATCGCGCCCTTTTTTTGCCGTACAGGAAGGCTCGCCAGGATATGTCGCTCGATCCGCCCACTCTTTTAGTCCTCAGCATCGCCCTCGCCGCAGCCGCTGCGTTGTACCTGGCGGTCGAGTGGCGCAGCGTTCGTGAGCCTTCGCTTGTGTTCTGGAGCGCCGGGTTTGCCACCATTACCGTGGGCTCGACACTGGCATTGCTGCGCGCCAGCGGTTTTTTACTGATCGGCATTTGGTTCGCTAACGGCCTTCTGGTCACGGCGCACTGGCTGTTCCTGTTGGGCGTCGCGAGGTTCACCCAGGCACGCCTTTCGCCGGGGTGGTATCTGATCTTCGCTGTCTGGCTGGGCCTGTTGTTATTACCGGACGAAGCGTCGTGGTCCAAGGTCATGCTCGTGGTCAATTCACTGCTGGTGGCGCTGGTGACGCTGCGGGCCAGTCTGCTTTTGCGGCCCCATGGCACGTCATTGAGCGTGGGTGCCGGGCAGTTGCGCTATGTCCTGCTGGTTCACGGGCTGTTTTACATTGCCAAGGCGCTGACCGCAGTGATTTCCGGAACGCTGATCGATCTGGCAGCCTTTCGTGGCGAAATCATTCAGATCTCGCTGGTCGAAGGCGCGATGGCGATCATGCTGATTGCGCTGTCTATGACTGGCACCGAACGCTATCGACGGGAGGAGCAGATAGCGCGACTGGCCGAGCGCGACCCTTTGACCGCTCTGTACAATCGCCGCGCCCTGGAAAAGCGCGCACCGCTCTTGCTGGACAACGTCTCTACGGAGCGGCCTGGCGCCCTTCTGTTGATCGACATCGATAACTTCAAACTGGTGAACGATTCGTGCGGCCATACCGCTGGCGACCGCTTACTGGTGGCGATGAGCGAGATGGTTCGCTCCGTCTTGCCCCAAGGGGCACTGGCTGCGCGGCTGGGCGGTGACGAGTTCATCATCCTGCTCAATCATGCTTCGAACGAACGTGTGGTTGCTCTTGGCAGCGCGCTGCGTGAGCGCTTTCACGCCTACGCAGCGCAAACATTCGCCACGCCCAAGGCGGTAACCCTGAGCATCGGCGCGACCCTGTTCGATCAGCCGCCCGCCAGTCTGACAGCGCTGGTCGAGGCAGGCGATGCGGCGCTGTATGAGTCCAAGCGCGGCGGACGCGACAGCATCCGCCTGGTCGACCGAACCTTGGCCGGGGCCGAGCCGTTGCGAACGACCTAACGCCGCAAATACCGGTATCAGGCACTCAGTGCCTGATCGATAGCCGCCGCCAGACGAGGGTCATCCGCCGCGACATCCGGTGCAAACCGGCCAATCACTTTGCCGTCACGGCCAATCAGAAACTTCTCGAAATTCCACAGCACTTCGCTGCCTGCGCCGCTCTCGATGCCATAACCTTTGAGCTTTTCACGGAACGGCCCGTCTCCGGTTGCGGCGGGTTGAGCGGATATCAATTGGCTGTAGAGCGGATGCTTGTCATCGCCTGCGACCGAGATTTTCGAGAACAGCGGGAAGTGCACATCGTAAGTGGTCGAGCAGAACGACTGAATCTCACTGTCGCTGCCGGGCTCCTGTTCCTTGAAGTTGTTGGCCGGGAAACCCAGCACCTCAAGCCCTGCTTCTTTCTTGCTCTGATAAAGGCGCTCAAGTCCTTCGTATTGCGGCGTCAGCCCGCACTTGGACGCGACATTCACCACCAGCAGCACCTTGCCTTTGTACTGGCCAAGGTTGCTGGGCGTACCGTCGATTTGCTTCAGGGGGATGTCGTACAGAGAATCGCTCATGCCTGTCTCCTGTTGTCACTGCCAAGTCGTCTTTGGTCAAAAATGACCGCTTTGCATCCAGGGACACCTTAAAGCGTGCGCCGGATAATGTCCTTCCTGATTTGCCAGGTCCGCGTGAATGCTCGCCGCGCAGCGCGATTTTCTGAACTGTTTGGTCGCCAAAGCCTCTATTTTTCTGGCGCAGCACGCGGCTGTTGCTGACAGCGTTGCGCGCATCTGGACAGCGTAATGAACCCACTGACAAGGCGACCCCATGAACACATTCATCCCACTCGAAAAGCTGGCAGAAACCGACCTTGGTGATTTTCACGAAGTCTGGCTGACCTCCCAGGAGACCCATCCGCAAGATCCGTCCCTGGAGCACAGCGTGTGCCTGTGGCGGGTAGACCGGGTGATGACCACCGACGTCAAAATTGACGACGAGTATTTTCAGGATCTCCCTTGCCTCTGGTTGAAAGTGGATGCATTGACCGACAAGCAGGCCATCAGCCTGGTGGAAAACACTCTGAAAGACCGTCTTGCCGAACAAGGGCTGACCGGGGAGTTTTTCCCGAAGGAAATGCTCGGTGCTGAAGTGGAAAGCGATGCCCGTGACCTGCGAAGCTGATTCTGCCGTCCTCGCAGCATGAGTGATCAATCTGCCGGTCCAGTCCGGCAGATTGAATGCGCGTCATCGGGTCGTTGCTACCGTACACTCGCTAGATCGGACTCTGCCCATCGAGGGATTCGAACCACTGCGCATAAGGACTGTTCTGTATCTTGTGCTGATTGAAGTCCGGCGCCCCATCGCTCCACCACACCTCTCCCCGTTCTCCCAGCGCCACCTTCGCTGCCTGAACCTGCGCCCGCGCTGCTTGCAACGCCGTGGGGTCGTGCGAAGATTTCGCCTGCCGCACACCTCTGCGCGCCGCCATCAAGTCGTTCACGTAGCGCTGGCGATCCTCTTCAGACAGGGCCGGGTTGGAGCATCGCCACAGTTGCCCCTTGACGATGAAATAGCGGCCATCAGGCGTTTGCGGATAGGAGGCCATTCTGGTTTTTCCTCGTTCGTTTTTCAGGAATTCGGGCGACTTTGTAGATCCAGACATTTTGTCGCCTGTGCAGCCACTATCGCGAGCAAGTTCACTCCTACAGAGGGCTTCGGTTTCCTGTCGGAGTGAGCTTGCTCGCGAAGAGTTCTGGAACCTGATCAACCTTTAGTTCAACTACGCCCAAAAAAGTCATTCGAATGAATACTTAAACTGTTTAAAAAGCTTTTTATAGAAGTATCTCTCGCTGGCTCTTACGTATAACGGCATTAACCGGTACCCACCGCGTGATCTGCTGTAAGGTGAGGCGGTTGCGCCAGGTAGCCAGTATCTGCCCCCCTCCTCATACACGCGCAGTGCTACCTCATTGAAGTCCTCACACCGCCTCCCTGCGGCAGCTTCGCACTACCTGCTGTGACTAGTTAAAGCTCCCATCGTTTACCCGTATTGCGACACCGTGTGCAGCATTTGACTGTTCGCGTTTGCAAGACCCCGGAGCGGCACCATGAACGAGTACACGCAAGAAGCGACGCATGATGCAACGCTGGAGACCGCGCTTGCAGACTGCGCGCGCGAGCCCATTCGCGTACCCGGCGCAATCCAGCCCCACGGGATGTTGCTGACCGTCAGTGGCGAGCCATTGTGCATCGAGCAGATCAGCGCCAATTGCGCTCGGCACCTGGGCCTGGACAGCAGCGAGTTGCTCGGCAAGCCTTTTTCGATGATCGTGTCTGCGCAGCAGTCTTCGCTGATCGCACTGGCGTACGCCAGCGATAGAGAGGTCGAAAGCGATCCGTTGCGCTTGAGTATTGGCCCCGTGGATTACAGCGCCTCCCTGCACAGAGTTGAAGACGCGCTGGTCATTGAGCTTGAGCCCTACGTCGAGCCCGCCCAAGACCAGTCTCGGATCATTACCCGGGTGTTGCGCAACCTGCAGGCCGCCACAACGCTGGAGACACTGTTCGACATTAGCGTCCACGAGATCCAGGCGTTGACCGGCTACGAGCGGGTGATGATTTATCGCTTCGAGCCTGAAGGTCATGGCAAGGTGGTAGCCGAGGCTCTGACTGGCAGTCTCCCCAGCTACAGCGGCTTGAACTTCCCCGGTTCCGATATTCCGGCGCAGGCACGCGAGTTGTACCGCTTGAATTGGATTCGCGTGATCCCCGACGCGACGTACGTGCCCGTACCGCTGGTGCCCCTGCTCAGACCCTTCACCGGATTGCCGCTGGATCTGGGGTTTTCGACATTGCGCAGCGTGTCGCCGGTGCACTGCGAATACCTCAAAAACATGGGCGTGCGCTCAGCAATGAGCATTTCGCTACTGGACGACGGTGAGTTGTGGGGCCTGATCGCTTGTGGCCATCCTGAACCCCTGTTGGTACCCCGCGAAATTCGTGATGCCTGCGCCCTGATAGGGCAACTGCTGTCGGCCAAGATCGTCGCGATTGTTGCCACGCAGATCCAACGTGAGCGCGAAGACAAAGTGGTCCTGCTCGGCGAGTTGGCGTTGGCCATGAGCCGGGCTGATCGCGACATTCTGGACGGGCTGGTGAGCCGCCCCGAAGTGCTTCAGTCCCTGACCATGGCCCAGGGCGCTGCGGTACTGATCGAAGATCAGCTCCACCTGTTCGGCCGATGCCCGACCCCGGAGCAAGTGCGCGCCTTGCATGCATGGGTCCGCGACGTCGGCTTGATGCGTAGAGAATCCAGACAACAACACATCGGGCTGCAGGGGCTGGGCGTGTTCCACAGCGACTCCATGCAGCAGGAGTTTGCCGCGAGTGCGGCGTACGGCGATGTCGCCAGTGGCGTTATCGCGTTCATTCTGCCCAAACCCGTTGCCAATGCTGTGATGTGGTTTCGCCCGCAACTGACCTCAACCATGAACTGGAGTGGTAACCCTGCCGAGCACTTGAGCCCTGGCACGCCGGGCTCGGCTGCTCACCGTTTGCATCCACGCCAGTCCTTTGATCTGTGGCAGCAGCAGGTGACCGGCATCGCGCAACCCTGGTCTCGCGCCGACTTGTACGCCGCCGAAGACATTCGGCGTTCGGCGCTGGAAAACGATCTGGAGCGCCAGGTCCATCGCGAGCAGGAAGCGGTTCGCCTGCGCGACGAACTGGTCGCGGTGGTCTCCCATGATCTGCGCAATCCGATGTCCATCATCATCATGCAGTGCGGCATGATGCAGCGCTGGGCTGGCAACGACGCAGTGCTGGAGAACCGGCAGATCCGGCGCGCCTTGGGCACCATCGAAAAAGCCACCACCCGGATGAACAGTCTTCTGGAGGACTTGCTGGACACTGCCAAGATCGACGCCGGCCGCTACCAGTTGTCGTGCGTGGGGCTGGATGTCACCGGCTTGCTGCAAGAGGCTTGTAACCTGCTCGTTGCCCTCACCACTGAAAAGAACATCGAACTCAATTGCACCGCAGCGCAAGGGCTGGTGGTCAATGCCGACCCCGAGCGTATCTTTCAGGTGCTCTCCAATCTGGTAGGCAATGCCATCAAGTTCACTCCCAATAACGGGCAGATCAACATCGACGCCGTCAGCCATGGCAACGACGTGCTGATCAACGTCCGCGATAACGGTGTTGGCATTCCGGCCAAGCACCTTCCGCATATTTTTCAGCGCTACTGGTCCGTCAAGGAAGGCAATCCCAGCGGCAACGGCCTGGGGTTGTACATCTCCAGAGGCATCATTGCCGCTCACGGCGGTCATTTATGGGCTAGCAGCCAACCTGGGGCGGGCGCCGTTTTTACCTTCAGCCTGCCCGCCTACGATGGGCCTTTGATTGCGGGCCAGTCGATGTTTCTCCAGCAAAACGGCACTACTCAAAATCTTGCTCAGTCGATCTCCGCAAAACTGGAGCACCAGCAGCTTGAAGATCGTGCCGCCCGCACCGCCTTGCTCAACGAACTCAATCAACGGGTAAAAAACACCTTGTCGACGGTGCAAGCCATTGCCTCGCTGACGGCGAGCAATTCGGATTCGCTGGAGTCTTTCTCAAAGGGTTTCGACGCCCGGATATTCGCCCTTAGTCAGGCCCACGATGCACTGGCACAAGGCGAGTGGATTTCGGTGGAGCTGGCAACGCTTGTCGATCTGGTGCGCAAACCCGATGGCGGTTCGGACAGAGTCACTTTCACCGGTGATGCGGTACCACTTGAACCGAGAGTCTCGCTGACACTGGCGATGGTGCTGCATGAACTGATGGCCAATGCAGTGCAGCACGGTGCCCTGTCGGTACCCGATGGCCACGTCACCATTACCTCGGCACTGAACCTGACCGATACGCCGCGCAACCTGAACATCCACTGGGTCGAAACAGGCGGTTCTGGATCAAGTACCCGCACTGTCGAGGGGGGTGGCCTGCGCCTGGTACGGCGCAGTATCGAGCGTGAACTCAATGGCAAGGCCGAGGTTCATTTCAAGCCTTGCGGGTTCAGTTGTTCGATGCTCATTCCCTGGATCGAAACGACACAGGGAAGTTTTTGATTTTGACGATAGCGCAGTCCATATCGTCGCCCAGAGGGAGAGCGCGCTAAAAGATTTACTCAATCTCTGCACCTAAGGCCTGCGGGGCAACGCGCGACATGCGCTTTACCCAACCTTTACCAAGTCTAGACCTGGCTTTACACGTAATGGGTGTTTCATACGTTCATGGCGAACCCACACATGCCGCCAGAGGAGACACCATGTTTTCGAAGATGATCCAAGCCGTTGTGCTGTCAGGCAGCCTGGTCGCAGCCGGTGCTGCATCAGCCAATGATCGCAACGTGATCGTGCCCGTCATCGCAGGCGCTGCAGTGGGCGCGGTGTTGGCCACCATCATCAGCAGCAAATCAGGGCACGACAATTATCAGCGGCCGCAATACCAGGGCTATCAGCCGGTGCCCCGCTATCAGCCGCAGTACCAACCGGTGGCCTACGTGCCGGTAGGCCCAAGGGTTGAATACCGCAGGTTCGAGGCTCCGCACCGCGGCTACTACGATCGTGGTCCTGCGCGCTTTGATGATCGCGGCTATGGCAACGGCCATTATCAAGGCCGTGGCGATGGCCGTTGGTAAGTCTCGCCGCTGATCAAGTGACTGACCCGCAGTCATGAAAACAAGGCCGTTGACGTTGCCGTCAGCGGCCTTTTTTTTGCACTGTTTATGCGATCAAGCAATGCGTCATTGCACGCGTAGGGCTTTTTGGTCATCGACACGCAAGAGCCCGGATTTGAACTGCTGAATGAATAATGCCGTTTTGAAACCGCGACTCAACGCCGTGGCCTCAACTTCATAACTTTTGACGCAACGACCGAAGTCGATCAGCGTGACGCTATCGTCAACAGGTTCAAACACATCTTCGAATGGGCCCGCAGGCGTTGGATTAGCCATAATTACCGTCTCACGAACAAGGTCATTAAAGTCCGGCTGCAACGCTTGAAGGCTGCAGCCGGGTCGAGGGCTTACTGCATAGCGGCGTCTGGCTCAGGTTTGCCCTGGGCCAGACCCGAACCCAAGTCCGCTCCAGTCATCGGGTCAGCCGACAGATCGGATTTGGTACGTTCTTTCATCATGGTCAGCGTCACAGAGTCTTCTTCACTCAACGTCACGGACGCTGTGCCATCCCCCCCATCGACTGCCGGATGTGGATTTTCGACGTATTCAAACTCGGCGTCATCGTTCCACGGCCCACGCACATTCGGCTCGCCATTGGACATGCTGAAGTACGTACGGCTGAACTCCGGCATCCCCGGCAACTTGCCTTGCGGGAAGTTTGGCTGGATGGAATGCAACGCTTTTTCGAACGACAATTGGTGCGCGATTTCGCGAGTCATCAAAAAGCCAAGTGCATCTTTAATGCCGGGATCGGTGGTCACGTTCATCAAGCGCTCGTAAACGATTTTTGCCCGGGCTTCCGCTGCAATGTTTGAGCGGAAATCTGCAGTGGGCTCGCCAATCGTGTCGATGTAAGCGGCTGTCCACGGCACGCCCGCCGAGTTGCACAGCGGAGCACCGCCGCCATACAGCAAGCTGGTGATGTGCGAATCGTTGCCCGCGCCGTTGATCTCGCGGTACAACTCGCCTTCGGCCTGCACACCCTCGGCCATTTTGCCTTTGGCGCCCTTGTTCAGCATTACGATGATCGAGCCGATGATCTCCAGGTGGCTCAACTCTTCAGTGGCGATATCCAGCAGCAGATCCTTGCGGCCTGGATCTTCTTCGGCCAACGCCTGGGTAAAGTAACGGGTTGCAGCGGCAAGCTCGCCCTGCGCGCCGCCGAACTGCTCAAGTAACAAGTTGGCCAGCCCTGGGTTAGGTTCGGCAACGCGTACAGTGTATTGAAGTCGTTTGTTGTGAAGAAACATGGCGTATCTCCTAATTCAGGCTTTTGCTGGTTATAAGGCGAAAGCGAACTAACGATTCAACATCGCTGACTGCAGGTTTCGCTGGAGAGCTGTAACGCTCATCAACTAGGAGCATCACGCTATAAATTTAATTCGAGTAAATATTCACATCCACGACCGGTGGTTCAGCCCGATTAGTTCTATAGAATTCGCTTCTGACGACGGACGGAAACATTTAGACAAATCATCATTCATATGGATTAGACGCTGGCAATACACAATCAAAAGCGTGAACCAAAGACACAAAAACGCCGCTTTTCAGCGGCGTCTTTTTGTTTCTTCTACTTTAAACAGTACCGGCAACCACCTTGGCCGCAGGCTGTGTGCGACGACCCAAAGTACCTGCGCCAGCGGCCACCAGACCCGAGATCACCAGAGTGATCAACAGAATCCAGCTGGCCTGGGAAACACGCTTGGCTGCTACATCAGCAGCTTCACGGGCTTTCTGCTCGGCATCAGCCTTCAGCTGCTGATACTTGGCGTAGGCCTCACGATAGCTCTGTTGAACCTGATCAACCATTTGATTGGCTTCGGCGTCGGTTTTACCGGTGCGCGCCTTGATCAGGTTAACCATCGCTTGGCGGTCAGCCGCATCCCATGCTTTATCGCCCTTGGCTTTGACACGATCCATGAGATCGCTCAGCTGAGTGTCAGCTTGTTGCGGTGCGGACATGCTGTTTTGCGCGGTGTTTTTCGCATCTTGCTGCACGTTCTGCGCATCCTGCTTAACCGCATCAGGGTTCAGCTCAGGCTTGCCGGTCTGGCGCATGGCTTGTTCGAGTTCGCCTTGAATGTCGTTCAAGTTGAAATCGATGCCCTGCTGCTTGAGTTGATCCTGAATCTTGCCACCTACCGACGGCGCAACTTGTGCGATGCCGCTGCCGATCGCAGAGAGCCCGCTACCCGCCAGGTTCAAGCCACCGCGGACAACGCCGGTCACTGCGCTCGATACAAGGTAAACGGTGAGCAGAGAAACAGTTGCCCACACCAGCAGACCGTGCAGGCCGCCTTCGCGATGGGCAAGTCTGCCCGCCGCCCAGCCACCCACGAACAGCGAGATCACGGCACTGACGATGACCCAAATGCCAGCGCTGGTGCCCATGCCCTCGACAGGATTACCTTCACGCAACGGCTCGATTGCCGACGTTCCGATTGCAGTGCCCAACAAGCTCAGGATCAGCGAAACGATCATGGCCAGAACAACACCCGCGATCACTGCGCTCCAGGAAATGCGCTTGAGCAACGGCGCGTAGGTTTCGACTCGGTCATAGGCAGACGGGGAGCGATAAACAGGTTCGTCTTGGATCATTGTTTTATTCCTTTGGTGGCAGTTACTGCGCAGTAAAGCTCAGTTGTCGTGCCTGAACGGATAGTGTCAGTTGTAGGGCACGACGTTTTCTGGGTTTGGTTTTTAGCTGCTGGAATGTGATGCATCCCAGCCCGCTAATCCCTTGACCTTTGCCATTCGAAAACTGTTCATTCGAATATTTCGAGATCCGACGAAATGCACGAACGAGTTGTTGAATGCGATTTTGGAGTGTTCCTGATACTTCGGTACAAGGATCAACCCGGCGCGTAGCCGGGTTCATCGGCCGAGTTATTTATTGCTGTGGAGGACTTTCCTGGGAAACCGAATTGTTGATGTCCACATCTCCCATGTCTTCTTCAGCAGCTCCCTCGTCGTCCAAAGGTCTGTCACCCTCGACTAATGGCTTGGAGTTTTCGCGGGGAGGATTGGGCATCACATCAGGTCTGCCTGGTTCCAGTGGCGCGATTGATGCGCCGTTTCCTGATCCACCTTCCAACTCTGACTTGCTGTTCATGTGTGCCTCCGATTGCCCCGAATGAGTCGCGGCATAAATGTTCGAAGGGCAAATTGCGAGGTCGTTCGGTAAATCTTTCGTACGGCCTCATAAATGCCGAACTCCGCCGATTGCTATCCCTCAGATAAGAAGGTCCGGACAATCGAAGGAACGAAAGATGCAATCGCTCAAGATAGCGACGTTCAACGTCAACGGGATCAGCGCACGACTTTCGAACCTGTTGCGATGGCTTGAGCGTGAGCAGCCAGACATCGTGTGCCTGCAAGAGCTTAAAGCGCAGGACAAGGATTTCCCCGCGCAAGCACTTCAGGACGCCGGTTACGGATCACTGCACCTGGGTCAATCTTCCTGGAACGGTGTGGCGATACTGGCGCGAGACGCGCAGCCGCTGCTGATTCGTAAAGGTCTGCCTGGCGAAGAGAAGGATACCCAAGCCCGTTATCTGGAGGCCGCCGCACACGGAGTGGTCGTCGCCTGCCTGTATCTGCCCAATGGCAATCCCCAGCCGGGGCCGAAATTTGACTACAAACTCCGGTGGTTCGAGCATCTGATCGAACACGTCAACACGTTGCAGGGCTCGGAACATCCCGTTGTTCTGGCTGGTGACTTCAATGTCGTACCCACCGATCAGGATATTTACAACACGCGCTCCTGGCTGAAAAACGCGCTGCTCCAACCTGAGAGTCGTGAATGCTTTGAGCGATTGCTGGAGCAAGGCTGGCTTGACTCACTGCGGCATCTTTATCCAGACGAACGCATCTATACGTTCTGGGATTACTTCCGTCAGCACTGGGAGAAGAATTCCGGGCTTCGCATCGACCATCTGCTGTTAAATCCGGTACTGGCTCCCCGTCTTCAAGCGGCCGGCGTGGACGCGTGGGTGCGCGCAGAAGAACACGCCAGCGACCACGCACCGACCTGGATACAGATCGACGCTGCCCAGCCAAAGCCGAAAAAACCCTCCAAGAAAGCTGACCTCTCCACTGCGACTTCGCCCTCGCATCCCAACCTTGAAACGTACAACCGCAAGCGAGACTTCGACGCGACTCCGGAGCCCTCCGGCGCCCAGAAACCCACAAGCTCATCCAGGCACAAAGCCAAAGCCCAAACCGCGCTGCAGTTTTGCATCCAGAAGCACGACGCCAGCCGCCTGCATTACGATTTCCGTCTGGAACTGGATGGCACGCTGAAAAGCTGGGCAGTGCCCAAAGGCCCCTCACTCGACCCCAAGATAAAACGTCTGGCTGTGCACGTCGAAGATCACCCGATTGACTACGCCACGTTCGAAGGCAGCATTCCCGAGGGCCATTACGGAGCCGGCGATGTGGTCGTCTGGGATCGTGGCGTCTGGAAACCGCTGTCTGATCCCGCCGAGGCCTACGCCAAGGGCCGCCTCAAATTTGAACTCCAAGGAGAGAAACTCAGCGGCATCTGGAACCTGATCAAAACTCATATTGCTGGCAAGCAAGAACAGTGGTTTCTGATCAAGCACCAAGATGACGCTGCCCGTCCCGAGTCCGAATACGACATCGTTCAACAATTGCCCGACAGCGTGTTGAGCGAGCGAACACTGGTGCCGAAAAAACGTGGGGGCAAAGCCGCCAGCCCCAGGCCCGTCGAAAAGGTGCCAGCGCCCAGGAAGAAACCGGGCAAGGCTCAGTTGAACGCAGCGGTGGGTTCAGATCTGCCTGAGAGCATTAAACCGGAACTGGCGACGTTGGTTGAATCAGCGCCTGAAGGTGACTGGCGCTACGAAATCAAGTTCGACGGCTATCGCATCATGGCCAGAGTTGATAATGGCAAGGTTCAACTCTTCACGCGCAACGGTCACGACTGGACGCACAAGCTGCCTCGTCAGGCAGAAGCCATTGCCAGCCTGGCGTTGGAGTCGGCCTGGCTGGACGGAGAAATGGTCGTCGCCAACGACGAAGGCGTTCCTGATTTTCAGGCGCTGCAAAATGCGTTCGAGGTCGGCAGAAGCGGCAACATCGTTTATTACCTGTTCGACCTCCCCTACCTCAACGGCATGGATATGCGCGAAGTACCGCTTGAACAGCGGCGCGCCGCACTGGCCAAAGTGCTGGAAGGCAGTGAGGACGAAACCCTTAGATTTTCGGAAGACTTTGGCGAGGAGCCTGACGCCCTGTTGAACAGTGCCTGCCAGATGAAAATGGAGGGGCTGATCGGCAAGCGTGTTGGCAGTCTTTACACCTCTCGCCGCAGCAACGACTGGATCAAGCTCAAGTGCAAACGGCGACAGGAATTCGTGGTCGTGGGTTACAGCGACCCCAAAGGCGCCCGAAGCAAATTCGGGGCGCTGCTGTTGGGGCTGCACGACACCGACAGCGGGGAGTTGAGATACGCAGGTAAGGTCGGCACCGGCTTCAACGAAGCCACGTTGAACACGATCTACGATCAACTCACACCGCTGCAAGTGAAGAAAGCTTCAGTGGTCAATCCGCCTGTAGGTTTTGAAGCGAAGGGCGTGCACTGGCTCAAACCCGTTCTTCTGGCGGAAGTCGCCTTCGCGCAAATCACCAAAGAGGGCTCGGTTCGTCACGCCGTCTTTCACGGTATGCGCAATGACAAACCCGCCAAATCGATTACTGAAGAACGTCCTCAAACCATCGATGAAAAGACAGCCACTCACTCCAGTAAATCGAAAACGTCACGCGCAAAAGCGCAAGCCGCTGAAGCGACCAAGCCTCAATCCGCGACCTCCGGCAAGATCAGGTTGACTCACCCGGAGCGCGTGATTGATCCAGGCAGCGGTTCGACCAAGCGCGACCTTGCCGATTATTACATCCGTATTTGCGACTGGCTGCTGCCTCAGTTGGCTAACCGCCCGGTTGCGCTGGTGCGAGCACCCGAAGGCATCGCTGGCGAGCTTTTTTTTCAGAAAAACGCTGAGCGGCTGGCCATCCCTGGCATCGAAACCATGGGCAAGGAATACACCGGACATCCGGTCATGCTGATCAACAACGTCGAAGCCCTGATTGGCGCCGTGCAGATGAGCACCATCGAATTGCACACTTGGAATGCGGTTTCAAAAGACCTCGAACGACCCGATCGCTTTATCCTCGATCTCGACCCGGACCCAGCACTGCCCTGGAAAAGCATGGTCGAGGCCGTGCAACTGACCTTGGCCGTGCTGGATGAACTGGGGCTAAAGTCGTTTCTCAAGACCAGCGGTGGCAAAGGTATCCACCTGGTCGTGCCCCTTACACCGAAGGCCGATTGGGACGCGGTTAAAAGCTTTAGCCACGGCATCGTCAAGCACATCGCAAAACTGCTTCCGGATCGCTTCTCGGGTGTTTCCGGGCCCAAGAATCGCGTGGGCCGCATCTTCATCGATTACCTGCGCAACGGGTTGGGCGCCACAACCATCTGTGCCTACGCCGTGCGCTCGCGCGAAGGTTTGCCAGTGTCGGTACCGATCTTTCGGGAAGAGCTGCTGGAGATCAAAGGCGCCAATGCCTGGAATATCCGAAACATCCACGAGCGACTGGGCGAACTCGACGCCGATCCTTGGGCTGAGCTGAGCCAGACCCGACAAACGATCACGGCTGACATGCGCAGACGCGTCGGTCTCAAATGAACACCTGAAACCGGAACGATAAAATGCACAATTACCACGTCCCAGGCCCGACTGGGTTCATGTCATCGCTTGGTGCGTGAGTCATGCACGCGTGACCCAGCCCCTCAAACCTTCGACCATGTGCGTAATAAAGTGGATACCTCCTCCGCTCGTACCGGTGGGCTGAGCAAGTAGCCCTGGACGAACGGGCAGTCCATTTCTTTCAGGCGCTGAAGCTGCGCCATGGTCTCGATTCCTTCCGCCGTGATGTCCAGATCCAGCGTCCTGCCCAATGAAAGTATGCTGCGCACGATGGCGTCACTTCGGTCGAAGGACATCATTCGAGAGATGAAAGAACGGTCGATCTTTATGACGTCGAAGGCATAGCGATCTATGTAGCCAAGTGAACTGTAGCCGGTGCCAAAGTCATCCAGTGCGACACGAACACCCAGTGCTCGCAGGTCTTCCAAAACCTCTGCCGTGGCCTCGGGTTCGTGAAGGAACACAGATTCTGTGATCTCTATCTGAAGGTCATGGGCAGCCACACCGGATGAAGTGAGGATGTCGCTGACTTGAGACGCGTACCCGGGACGGTTCAGCTCTGTTCCCGACACGTTCACATTCAGATGCAATCGCATCGACGGAAATTCCAGCTTCCAGCCCTGCAACTCACGGCACGCCTGGCGCATGACCCAATGACCCAGCTCGTGGATGACGCCGTTGTCCTCTGCTACTGAAATGAAGACATCGGGAGGTACGTGGCCAAGCTCGGGATGCAGCCACCTTACCAACGCTTCGACACCACTGATTTCGCCGGTCTTGACGTTGTAAATAGGCTGATAGACGACTGAGAATTCCTCCCGCGCGATGGCCTGTTTCAGCGCATTTTGCATCAACAGGGCGTCGACCGCGGCTTTGCGCATGGATGCGTCAAAGATTGTCCAGCGTCCACGGCCTTGCTTCTTCGCGGCATACATCGCGACATCGGCGTCTCTGAGTAGATCTTCAGGCGACTGGTGCGAGACATCCGCAGTGACGATGCCCAGGCTGCAGGAGGTAAAGATATTCTGCCCATCGATGACAACCGGCAGACTCAATTGGCTGACGATGCGCTGAGCAAGATCGATCGCCAGCGACGACCTCTCGTCACCCGTGAGCAGGATGGCAAACTCGTCACCGCCCACGCGAGCGAAAACGTCGTCTTCACGAATGCAACTCTCCAGGCGTCGAGCGACCACCTTGAGCAGATGATCACCTGCCCGGTGACCCAGGCTGTCGTTCACGAACTTGAACCGGTCAAGATCGAGAAACAAAACAGTGGCTGCTGGAACCGTATCCGACTCCTCGCGGGCGAACATGCCTAGCAGCCGGGACATCAAGTAGGCCCGATTGTGCAGCGAGGTCAGGTCATCATGAAACGCAGCGTATGAAAGCTCCTCTTCGATGCGCTCTCTTTCGCGCAATCGGGTCTCCAACGCCATTTTCGCATCCCTGTCGGCCTGCGCCTGGCGTACCAGCAGCTCCGCTTCTTTGCGTTCGCTGATATCTCGCTGGACTGACACCCAATGGGTGAACCACCCACGCTCATTGGCGACAGGAACGATGCTCAGTTGAACCCAGAATTCACTGCCATCCTTGCGCGCGTTGATAAGCTCAACCTCTATGGGCTGCCACTTCTGCAGGGAGTCGCGGATGAGGTCCAGGGTCTCTCGGTTAGTTTGCTTGGAATGGAGGATACGGGGCGTCATCCCAATCACATCTGAAGATTCGAACCCGGTTGTGGCCAGGAACGCCGGGTTGCAATAGACGATTCTGGGCCCCGGTTGATTGATTGGCTCAGCTTCGGTGATCAGGATTGCATCCTTTGCGTTGACCACAACCGACTCCAACAGCCGCAAGCGCTCGATTAATTGGTCATCCCTGGGCAAAGAGTCTGCACTTTTAGCCTCGAGTACACCGCTCAGGATTGCAGCGTGAGTCTGCAAAGCGTAGGTCTGGGCGGCACTTAAACGTAGTCGCTCTTGAGGTCTGCTGATAAGCATTACGCCCAGCAGGTCTGCATCACTCCCACGAATGGCCACCCCAATGAGCAAGCCATTGCTGAAGTCTAGAAGTCGGTGAAACAAAACAGGGAGTGTTTGCCCGGGCACCTCAGTAATCACGACCAGATCGCTTTGCGAAAAAGCATTTCGCAAAAAAGGCTCCACTGAGCTTTCCAGCGGCCAGCCAACTTCGGCGCCGAAGCTGGCAGAAACTTCCCATTGCGCCGGACGCCCGCTGATAAGTAATGCACTCGTACAGTCTGCCGAATGGGCAGCAGCCTGCACCACTAAACTCAAAGCATTTGCAGGCTGGGTGCTCTTTTCAGGTGGCATTTCGATCGCTCAACGAGACGCCCATCAAGAGGGCCAGAATGAAAATGTATGATATCACTTGGCTATCATGTGCCTTGTTATTTATAGCGCGCTCTACAAAAACATCAACATCAAGCATCCGCACGGATTGAAAGACCCTATAAACCATTCAATTGATCGCCAAAGTCCGGCAGGCCAGCATTCAATGCTTACATTACAAAGCGGGCCTTAAATACTCATAAATCTGTTGCCCGCGCTTTTTGAGTTAAAGAGCTTCGGCGCACAGCCTCTCGTTCTGCACCTTATATAAACATATAGCAATCTTCGCTGGATAAACTGCCATTAACCTATCCAGTTGAAGTGTATGTAATGGGCAAAAGCACTCTGTGCGCTACCCCGGGACATCTCGTTGGCGTGATAGCGCCAGCAAAGACGTTTGCACTGAACCGACGGTCAATCCTCACGCTCAGACTTAATATCGACACTTATGTCCAAATCTGGAGTTGGCCATGTTGAAAAATGTTGATGCTGGCGTACTCAATATTGTGTTTGAAGATGCGGGCCCGGCAGACGGGTGGCCGGTCATACTGCTCCATGGATTTCCGTACGACATCCATGCCTACGATCAGATCACGCCAATCCTCGTAGCAAACGGTGCCCGCGTCATCACGCCCTTTCTCAGGGGTTTTGGCCCGACTCGCTTTCTGGAAGAAAAAACCATGCGCACCGGCCAACAGGCGGCCATTGCCCATGATCTTCTCGAGCTGATGAACGCACTGGATATAAGCGCGGGTTGTCTGGTGGGGTACGACTGGGGTGGCCGTGCTGCCTGCATCGTTGCCGCTTTATGGCCTGAGCGTGTCTCGGGTCTGGTCACGTGTGGTTCATATGCGATTCAAGACATCGCGTCAGCCATGCAACCGGCCAAGCCTGAAACCGAGGTCCCCTATTGGTACCAGTATTACTTTCACAGCGAGCGGGGACGTAATGCGCTGCTGCAAGATCGCAAAGCCCTCTGCCATCTTCTCTGGAAGCAATGGTCGCCGGATTGGGCGTTTTCGGAGCAGGTCTTCACGCAGTCGGCAGTGTCGTTCGACAACCCCGACTTCGTCGATGTAGTGATCCACTCCTATCGTCATCGATTCGGCCTGGTGGACGGTGCTCCGGAATATTCAGCCACCGAAGCTGCCTTGGCTAAACTTCCTGCGATAACGGTGCCGACCTTTGCTCTGGATGCAGGCGCTACAGGGTTCTCCAGAGAAGGCACGCGGTCACATCGCAAGCATTTCACCGGTGACTATCAGTACCGAGAAATCGAAGGTGCCGGACATAACGTGCCTCAGGAAAAACCCGATGAGCTGGCCGGTATCATCCTCGATTTGAATAAATCGGTAAGCAGCGCCATTTGAGACGCCAAACCCAATGCGGTGAAGACCTAGTGTGGGAACGAACGAGTCCGCTCCCACGCATCAGGTAGGTCTTACACCACCTGCAAAACGATCTTGCCGATGTGCTCGCCCTCTTCCATCCGTTGATGAGCCAGCACGGCGTCGGCCAGCGGGAACACACGATCGATGATGGGCAGGCACTGTCCTTCACTGAGCAATGGCCAGACATTGGCTTTCACCGCTTGGGCGATCTCGGCTTTTTCCTCGGCGCTGCGCGAACGCATCATCGAGCCGGTCACCGAAGCCTGTTTGTCGGCCAGTGCTTGCAGGCTGAAGTCCTTGACCGAACTGCCTCCCAGAAAACCAATCACCACCAGACGTCCGCGCCGTGCCAGAGCCGCTACGTTACCCTCGAAATAGCTGGCGCCCATGATGTCGAGAATCACATCAACGCCCTTGCCTTGGGTTTTCTGGGTGATGACCTGCGAGAAATCGGCCTCGCGATAGTTGATCGCTTCGCCACCCAACACACGGATCTGCTCGCATTTTTCTTCGCTGCCTGCGGTGGCGAATGCCTTGATCCCCAACGCTTTGCACAGCATCAGCGCGGTGGTACCGATGCCACTGGTACCGCCGTGGATCAATACCGTCGCGCCTTTACGGGCCTGGCCCAGTTCGAACAGATTGGCCCAGACGGTGAAGAATGTTTCCGGAATGGCTGCCGCGCGCACCATGTCCACGCCTTCTGGAATTGGCAGCACCTGAGTTGCTGCCACCACGCAGTATTCGGCGTAGCCACCGCCGTTAGTCAGTGCGCACACTTTGTCACCGACCTTGAATCCTGAGACCGCCGAACCGACCTTGACCACTTCGCCTGCCACTTCCAGCCCGGGCACGGCGCTCATGCCCGGTTTCATCGGGTATTTGCCAGTGCGCTGAATCACGTCAGGGCGATTGATGCCCGCAGCGTGAACCTTGATCAGCACCTCACGGCCGCCGGGCTCCGGCACAGCGGCTTGGGCCAACTTCAAGACCTCCGGCCCACCGGGTTGAGTAATCTCGATGTAGTTCATACGGCTTGGCACATTCATGGCAACACCTCATTCAACAGTAAGTACAGGCTCTGACATCGGCACGTTGAAGGCATTCAGCATACTCATTCGCGGCTCTGGAATAGTGCAGCGTTTCGGCATACAACTGATGCACAAATGCATCAGTTAGGTGAAACATGAATTGGGATGACGCGCGGTTCTTCCTCGCAGTAGCACGTGTCTCGACACTCAGAGGCGCCGCTCGCGCACTGAATGTCGATCAAGCGACCGTGGGTCGAAGAGTCGCTGCCCTGGAGCGAGCGTTGAACGCTACGTTGTTCTTGCGCACCTCCGACGGATACGCGCTTACCACGGCTGGGGAAGCTGCGTTGGACGCCGCGGAAAAAATGGAGCAGGCAGGCAACGAGTTGCAGCGCCGAATCGAAGGGCTGGATGAGCGTCCGACGGGGCTGGTGCGCATTGCTTCGACCGACTCGCTTGCTTTTGATTTTGTGATCCCCGCGGTCGCTCGGCTGCACGAGGCCTAGCCAGACGTTAGAGTCGAAATCAAAGCTGGAATCGAAATGCTCAATCTGGCTAAACGCCAAGCGGACATTGCCCTGCGGACTATCAAGCCCGATAACCCAGACCTGCTGGTGCGTCGTCTGGTCAGTTGGCCGATCGGGTTGTTCGCGTCACGCCAATACCTTGAGCGTCGAGGCACGCCTACGCCCGGCAGAGGGTTCGTCGGGCACGACATCGTCGCCTTTCAAGCCCATGTCGACGCCGGCGAGCGCTACAACCTTGCGCAGGAAACAGTGCCAGACGCACGCATCGTAGCCAGTGCCAATAGCAGTCTGTTAGTGCGCACCGCAGTGGCCGCGGGACTGGGGCTGGGGGAATTGCCTCTTCATATGGGCGAGCGCGCCGGTTTGGTCCAGGTCTGGCCGCAGCGAACACGTTCGCACACGTACGACGTGTGGCTCGTCACCCACAAAGACCTGCGCCATACAGCGCGCGTGAGCAAGGTGATTGAGTACCTGGTGGCGGCGTTTGAGCCGCCTCACGGTGGAGGTCGGGATGAGAACGGCCAAATAGCGTAAGACCGCAGTCGGCCTGTTCTGCTGAACAGGCCTGGCACTCCTGCAACGGACAAAGCCACCCGCGAGCAACATGGATGCAGTGGAGAATGCCATGCCGGCCCGCCTGACAACTGCTCATGTTTGAACAAACAGACTGCGCAGCGAGGCAATGTCCTTGACCTTCTCCAAGTGATTGATGTGATCGATCAACTTCTCGCTCCGCCGACTCCCGATCACCGGGACGATCAGGTCCCTGACTTTGGCGTTGACGGCCTCCACGCTCAGGGGATTTTCCTTGGTACCCGAAGGAAAGCGAGTGTGGTGGGTAACAGTCTGCCCATTGGTGAGGACGATGGTCACAATGGCGCCGCGAGGAGCGGCGGGATCGTCCAGCGACTTGTCCACTACGACGCTTACCTTGGCGCGTTGCTCCACCATCTGCGGCTGATGCATGAGTGCGCCGTCATGGCTGTCAACGAATGAGACTGCGCCTTTGACCAGTGCGACAGACACCATATGCGCGCAATTGACATCGGGCATTGCGCTGTCTCCCACAATACCAATGGCATCGCTCGGCACTTTCACCTCGATGCTCTTGACCTTGTCGGGCGTCAGGTTGTGCTCCTTGCGAAGCGTGAGCAACGCATCCAGCGGAGCCTGAATCGGATAGCCGACCGAGTAGGTCTTGATTGCGGTTTCAGACACATAAAACCGGCTGCCCAGCCCTTCCAGCATGCGCAGTGGCTGCGGCTCAGTGGATAACGCGATGAACAGGTTATGGGTGCCGTCGAGCACGTCATCCACACCTGTCATACCGGCCTGGACCATCGTCACGGCCTGAACGCCATTACGCGAACCTATACCAGCAAAGTCGAAAGCCTTCTCGATGTGATCGTGATCCTTGACCCAGCTCCACAGACCCGACTCCTGCTGCGCCGCATACGACAGGGCAAAGCGAGTCTTTTGCTCGTCGAACCGCGCCAGAGCTGACGCCGCGCCGACAGCACCCCATGTGGCAGCCGTCCCTTCCGCGCTACGGTGACTGCCTCGGACTCGGTCTGGACCCAACGCCATGAGGAGTCGGCAACCCGTGTCATATCCCAGCGCGACCGCTCGCATGAGCGCCTCGCCGCTGCTGTGTTGCCATTCTCCCATTGCCAACGCCGCAGGCACGACCGAGCTGCCAGGGTGAGCTTTGGTAACGGGTTCAAAATCATCGGTTTCATCGGAGTGTGCACACATGGCATTGGCCAGTGCTGCGTTGACTGCGCTTGTGCGCACATTCGAACCGACGATGCTGGCTTGTGGCGTTCCGCCCTGCCCCCGCACGTATTGAGTGGCCAATTGACCTGGACGCATCCGCGAGCCTGAGAGCATTGCCCCGAATGTATCCAGAATGTGGTTTTTACAAGCGATGGCGACCTCCGCGGGCAGCGGTGTATTGCGGGAAGCCACCATATAGCGCGCTAACTGAGCGGTCACATCAGTGCTCGTTTCGGCTGCGAACAGCATACGGCACGGCGTGAGCCCAGCCATCAACACCGCGCTGCCCTGGAGCATTTTGCGTCGAGACCATAACAAGTGATTGGACATGAAGAACTCCTGGGCTCAAACGCCGGCAGTGGCGGTTGCCACGTTGGCAATCCTGGCTGCGCTGTCGAGTTGTTCGACACCCCAGCACGTCGCTATCAGCTCGCGTGTTTGCTTCTCGGGCAGAATACCTTTGGCCAGGTCGAGAAACTTGGCTTCCAGCTGTTGATCGGTCATCGGCACCTCAAGACTGCCGATCGCATGCTGAATGAATTTGTGAAGGGTGCGCCCGTCTTTGAGGGTGATGGTCATGTCGACCTGCTCGGGTTTTATGGCGGGGTCGACAATCGCCACCACCTTTTCACGCAGCGCTATAACGGTCGGGTCAAGCACCGCACTGTCGCTGTACTGGCGCTCCCCGGCGGCCCCCTGAATGATCGCGACAGCCACCGAGTGGTAAATACTGAACTTGCCTTCAAGCCCCGTCTTCGGCGTCTTTTTACCGGTCAGCTCCAGCACCAGAGGGTGCACTTTCAGATCAATACGGGTGATCTGGTCTGCCGTCAGTGAGTTCTCATTTCGGAGTTGGATCGCAGCATCCAGCGCTGGATGAATCACGATGCCGCAGGCAAAGGGTTTATAGGTGTTAAGCGCAGATTCATAGCGACTGCCCAGGCCCTCGGTGATTTCAGAAAAATCCTGCTTGGTGCTGATTGTATGCGCCCAGCCACGCTTGGCTTCTATCATCGAGTCTGAGCTGGTGAAGTTCTGCGCAGCCAACAAGGCCGCGAATAAACCATTGCTGGCTGCCCGACCTGGGTTAAAGCTCTTATTCATCGAACCAAAGGACTCCCGCAGCCCGACGGGTTGCGACGCCGCCAGCCCCAGCGCCCAGACCATTTGTTGTTCGGTCAAACCCAGCAGTTTGCCTGCCGCCGCAGCGGCGCCGAATACGCCAGCCGTCCCGGTAATGTGCCAGCCAACATCATAGTGGTTGGGATAAACGGAGTTACCGATGCGGCACTCGGTTTCTACGCCAAGAATCAACGCGTTCAAAAATTCTTTACCGGACACTGGCCGGTATTGCGAAAGCGCGAGAATCGCCGAGACCACAGGGCCGGCCGGGTGAATGATGGTTTTTAAGTGCGTGTCATCGAAGTCGAAGATATGGCTGGACACGCCGTTCAAGAACGCTGCGTTCATGATGTCGAAACGCTCCGTGCGACCCAGCAGATTTGCCTGTTCGGGGCCGGAGAAGGGCTTGAGCGCGACAATAGCCTTTTCAACCGTCTCGTGATGAGAACCTCCCACTGCAACACCGACCCAATTGAGCAGTGTCCGACAGCCTTCCTTGCGCACCTTGGCCGGCAAGTCTTCATAACGCGCCTGGACGAGATAGGCCGCGAGGATGCGTGTCACGCCCTCTACCTCCTGGGCATCTGCAGCAGACTTGTTTGTGAGCGGCGCCGCAGGTTCGGCTGAAAACACCAGCCCCGGCGCGGCGGCCGCGACAGAAGTGATGGCGCCAGCTTTGAGGAGGGTGCGGCGATTGAATGGATTCATGGGTGCTCCTGTGTTTGTAATTGTCTGGATGCACGTGCTCATACGCACCGAATGATCATGAGGCACAACGTCTGCTAAGTTAATTGCAATAATTTTGGGTACTTATGCATGGCGAACATGAATGTTGAGATGGGCGATCTGCGCGCGTTAGTCGCTGTCGCAGAGCTGGGCAGCTTCAGCGCGGCGGCCAAAGAGCTGCATCTTTCACAGCCCGCGTTGTCCCGGCGTATTTCAAAACTTGAAGGCAACCTGGGGGTCCGGTTGCTGGAACGAACGACGCGGCGCGTGGAGCTGACAGCGAGCGGACGCGACTTCGCACGTAAAGCGCGACAGGTGGTGAACACCTTCGATGAGTCGTTGCTGGCTATCAGCGAAGGGACCAGCAAAATCCGTGGCGAGGTGACCGTAGCGTGTGTGCCAACTGCAGTGAATCACTGCCTATTGGGGGTGCTGGCGGAATATCAGCGCCTCTATCCACGGATTTTGGTGCGGGTTCTCGATGACGGTGCAGGCGACGTGCTTTCCACCGTGGTGCGCAATGAGGCGGACTTCGGCATCAACTACATTGGTGTGCAGGAGGCGAACCTGGAGTTCGTCCCGATCTTCAAAGAACGCTTCGTGGTTGCCTGCCGCCACGATCATCCGCTGGCTGATCGACGATCCGTGACCTGGGCGGAGTTGACCAAGCACGACTACATCGCAGTGACCAAGGCCAGCGGCAACCGCTTGCTGCTAGACCTGGCGCTGGCTGAAGCTCCGCAATTGCCCAACGCGGTCTGTGAAGCCAGGCATGTGCGCACCGTGGTCGACATGGTAGCGGCAGGTCTTGGGATCGCAGCGGTCCCCCAACTGGCCATCCCTGCGCACATGACCCAGTCAGCGTTACGCGCAGTACCGCTCACCCGGCCCGTCGTCAACCGGACTATCGGACTGATCAAGCACAGAGGCAGGGTGCTGTCCCCGGCTGCGGAGCGTCTTTATCAGATGATCGTGACGTCAACCTCGGAGGCCAATTGCGCTGCGCCGATTAAAGTCGGGAATGCGAGCTGAACATCAGTCGTTACGCGAATCTGAAAGTTGCAACAGACACTCTGTCGGATGAGCGAAACCGCCACCGCAGCCAGCCAGTCAACCCCACGTCTGAATGCAAGACCCGGATCAAGCGACCCGCCGCGTACTGCGGTCTGCCAACACATTGTTTTTCAACCGCGAGGCTCATCCATAATGGAAATTGCCAGGAGTTTCGACGTGCCAGCACGTACCAGCACCAGACATGATTTGCGAGCACCAGGTGGTTTCGGCACTCAGCTGTCAGGGCTGGCAGGCAGCTCATGAACGTCATCACCTTGGTCCACGGCCGCAGCACTCACCTTGCGAACCTGATTCAGGGTTTGGAGTCTTCCAGCGTCGTCCCGCAGGGCTTGTGGATCGTGCACATGAACGAAGCCCCCGGCGCATTCAGCAGTCGCCTGTTTCCGATTACCACCCTGCAGATGGATGGCCCCGGTGGCTTGCCATTGGCCAGGGCGCGCAACAGCGTGACCGCCATTGCCCCTGACGCACAATGGGTTTTTCTCGACGTGGACTGCATTCCGGCGCACGACCTGCTCGCGCATTACCGCGATGGCTTGAAGGCGCAACCCGATGCGCTGCACATGGGCCAGGTTCGCTACCTCCCCCAAGGCGCGAATCGTCCAGGCTGGAACGAGGCCACGCTTTATGCGAAGGGTGTCGAGCACCCGCTGGCAAAGTTTCGCACCGGACCGGGCAACGCCCTGCTCCATCATCTGTTCTGGTCACTGAACTTTGCCTGCACCGGCGCTACCTTTGCGCGCATTGGCGGGTTCGATGAGGATTATCAGGGGTATGGCGGCGAAGACACCGACTTCGCTTTTCGGGCGCGGCACGAAGGTGTGGCCCTGATCGACAACCTGGCAACGGCGTTCCATCAATACCACCCCACGTACGATCCGCCACTCAACCATTTCGCGGACATCGTCGCCAATGCGCGACGCTTCCACAGCCGCTGGGGTGTATGGCCGATGGAAGGCTGGTTACGCAGGTTCTGCGAAGAGGGGCTGCTGCGCTGGACGGACGAACGCCTCGAAATCATCCAGGTCCCGTCTGCAGACCGTGTGGCGCAGGCGTTGAATACTAAACACCCGGGGTTCTGATCGTCCGCACCATTGTGTCCTCGATTAGCCGCGCCGCACGCGCTGCGGCTTCGACGTCTGCCCAGCCACGCCAGCGTTCGGGAGCGAGCCCAAGCGCTGCATCGAACAAGGCCGGCCATTGCGGGGCGGCCGGCCAGCCATGTTCCAGCCCGATGGCCACGTTCAACTCATTCAGGCGCCGCGCCTGCAGCCGCTGCTCGTCAAAGGGACGG
The DNA here is from genome assembly GCF_057128745.1 of Pseudomonas rosaeacicularis. Lineage (NCBI taxonomy): Bacteria > Pseudomonadati > Pseudomonadota > Gammaproteobacteria > Pseudomonadales > Pseudomonadaceae > Pseudomonas > Pseudomonas rosaeacicularis. The sequence continues at coordinate 60,928 of NZ_JBSKHT010000019.1, read as the reverse complement.
TCTTCGGCCACCGCAATATAACGGCAACCGAGCGAAGCCGCCTCGCCCACGAGGCTATCGCTGGCACTGCCGACGACCACTTCAGCGCTGCGCATTTCGTCCTGCGGCTGGCTCAACTGCCCGAGCCACTTCAGGTTGGACGCCGCTGTACCGGGCGGCAGACTGCCGGCAACCCGGAATTGCCGTTCAGGGCATTGGCGCGCCACTGATTCGATCAGTGCGGCAGACAGCCCGGTACCGCCATGCCCTGTGATGATCAGCACGCGCCCGGACTGCGGCGCGGAGGAAGGTGCGCCGCTAAAAAGCGACAGCCAGCCGCAATGAGTGGTTTTGTCCCGCAGCCACTGCGGCGTATCCAGCGCTTCCATCTCGGCCGGATAAGGCGCCAGCAGCGCGCTGGCGCTTTCATAGGCCAGGCGGTGAGCGGCATCGTCACGCACGCCATGCTGGCGCACGTACACCACTGGCACCGCACACAGCCGCGCGAACAAGGCGATTTCTACCGACACGTCAACCACCAGCAGGCAGGGCCAGTGCGCAGCAAACCATTGAGCAAGCATTGCCATGCGCTCACGTACGCCGTCCACCGCCAAAGGTGCGTAGTGCATCACATCGAAGCGTTCTACGGTCATGCCCGCCGCCGTGTCGCCGGGCAACTGCAACGTGTGCACGCCAGCAGGCAGCTCGCCAGGCAGTTGCGAGCCAATCAACGTGACGGGCACGCGCAATGCTTGGGCGATGTGCGCGGCTCGTACGCCATGGCCGGCACCGTGATGGTGAACGTAATACCCAATGTGGGGCTCAGCCATGATGCACAGCCACGTCGGCAAGCAAATCTTCGTAACGGTCCAGCATCAGGTTCTGACTCCACAGGGCTTCGGCCCGCGCCCGGCAGGCTGGTCGCGATTTACCGCGAGCCACCGCAATCGCGGCGGCCAGCGCTGGCACATCGTTTGGCGGAACCAGACACCCGACGTCGTCGCTGATCAGATCGCGCATGGCGCCGCGATCGAAAGCGGCGACCGGGGTGCCACAGGCTAATGCCTCGGCGACCACCAGGCCGAAGGGTTCATCCCAGCAAGGGGTCACCAGCGCCACGGCGGCGCTCGCCAGTTCAGCCGCCAGCTCAGCCCGTTGCAGGTGGCCCACATACTCGACGCCCGGACCCAGCCGGGGCTCGATCTGCTTTTTGAAATAATCCTCGTCCTCCACCTGCGCCGCCAAACGTAGGGTCACGCCGGCCTGGCGCGCGGCGTCGATGGCTAAATGGGCGCCCTTTTGCGGCACCAGCCGGCCGAACCACAGCGCGTGTTCACCCACAGTCGCCCCGGGCTGCCAACACTGCAGATCGATGCCATTGGGGATCACTGCGCAGTGCGGGACCAAGCCACTCCACTCCCGCGCGTTCGCGGCCGACAGGGTGCTGAAACGACCCGTCTGGCGATTGCCGCTTAACGCGTTGACCATTTCGAAGAACGGCGGCGTGTGCAACACGGTCAGCATCGGCGTGCGGATCAGTGAGGCCATGGTCACCGGGACGTAGTGCAAGCTGTTATTGAAGATCACATCGAAGCCGTAGTCGTCGATCCCCTGCATAAGCTTCAGGTAGGCATGATGCTCGGCGACATAGGCGCTACTCAGGCTGGGATGGCGGCACAGGTCCTCATCGGGAACGGCCACCGCGTCTAGCTCCGCCGCGCTGCCACCCTTGGCGAACAACGTCACGCTGTGGCCGCGTGCTCGCAGCCCGAGGGTAACGTCATGGGTAAATGCCTCCAGCCCACCCGCAAAGGGTTGGCACACCGGGAACCTGATGTGGGTGAGCATGCCGATGCGCAGCGGCTGATGTGCGCCTGCTAACGGGGTGAGGGGATCGTTGTCCTGATAGCTACGCCACATGCGTTGCCTCCTTCTGAGTATTCATTCAGGCGGCGGCAAACGGCATTGGTTCCGCGAATCAGCCCTCCGGGCCACGCTGGGGCGGCAGCATCCGGTCCAGCATGCCATCGCGGCGCACCGCCACATGCCAGACCGTTGCTGCCACGTGAAGCACGATCAGTCCATAGACCACGAACTGACACCACACATGCACCGTGTCGGCGAAGACCCCCAAGGGTTCATTCTTGGCAAAGCCGGGCAATGCGATCACTCTGAAAAACGGTACGTCCTGGCCATTGCCGGCCATCAGATAACCGGTGACAGGCATCACCAGCAGCACGGCGTAGAGCAAGCCATGATTGAGCCCGGCCAGCATCCCGGTCACCCGGCCGGTGCCAGACGGATAAGCCGGCGCACGATGGCGCCAACGCCAGGTCAGGCGGATAAGCACCATCAACATTACGCTGATGCCCATGGACTCATGGGCCATGTACCAGAAGACGCGCACCGGGCCCGGTGGAAAATTCTCTGCGACCCAGACAAAAGGCAACAAGAGGCACAGCGCTGCAACGGTCAGCCAGTGCAAAGCTTGAGCGACGCCGGTGTATCGTTCCATGGAAATCCTATACCCACTCAACATCCAGGCATGGAGGGTAGCGCAGTTGGCGAACCAGCTGCGTAAGGGCGTATATCTGCGGCGGAGATTGACAGTCTGCCGAAACGGTCGCTATAACTATAGCGTTGTACGACGACAGACGAATTAACGTCGGGTCATCCCTAACAATAAAAATGTCGGTCATTAAAATGAATTCGACCTGCTTGTTCATCTGTTCGAATGCCGTGCCCGCGGGTTCTGCCCTGGCGGTTTGCGGTTGCGTCAAGTCGCGCCCTCCTTTCGATAATTCAAACACCAGGCTGTGTAGCAGCGGTTAGACCGCTGACTTCAATGTTGCGATTTCGCAGACGTACCTCTGCGCGCTCGCCAGAACGGTCGCGCGATCCAGCACCCATCCAATAATAATAGTGACGTCATGAACTTGAACGAGTCCACCCATCCGCAAAGCATCACCCAGGCGGCCACTCGGTCCGTCGGCAAATACCGCTGGACGATCTGTGCGCTGCTGTTTTTCGCGACGACGGTCAACTACCTGGATCGCCAGGTGCTCAGTCTGTTGGCCCCCGATCTGTCCACGCAATTTGGCTGGAGCAATACTGACTACGCCAACATCGCGTCGGTGTTTCAATTCATTTATGCGATCGCGATGCTCTTCGCCGGTCGCGTCGTTGACAAGATCGGCACCAAAACCGCTTACGTGGTGGCAATTGGCATTTGGTCCACCGGCGCCGTGATGCACGCGTTCGCGGTGCCGCTGGGGCAAGGCATTGGTGCGATCACCACCGCGCTGGGTTTCGCCGCGATTCCGGTGTCCATCGCAGGCTTCATGTTGTCGCGAGCTGTCCTGGCGATTGGCGAAGCGGGTAACTTCCCGATCGCCATCAAGGCCACCGCAGAATACTTCCCGAAAAAAGAACGCTCGTTTGCCACCGGCATCTTCAACTCCGGTGCCAACGTCGGCGCGATCACGGCGCCAATCTGTGTGCCGCTGATCGCTGCGATGTGGGGCTGGGAATCGGCGTTCATCGTGATCGGCCTGCTGGGTTTCGTCTGGCTTGGCGTGTGGATTGCGCTGTACGAAAAGCCGGACCAGCAGAAACGCCTGACCTCCGAGGAACTGGCCTACATCCGCAGTGACGAGTCCGAGCAAGGCAAGGTTGCCCCAGTGCCGGGCGCGCCTGCCAAAAAGGTCTCGTGGTTCAAACTGCTCACCTACCGCCAGACGTGGGCGTTCGCCTTTGGCAAGTTCATGACCGACGGAGTGTGGTGGTTTTTCCTGTTCTGGCTGCCGACGTACCTGTCCGCGCAGTACGGCATGAAAGGCCAGGCCATTGTGCTTCCGCTGTTCGCTCTGTACAGCATGACCATGGTCGGCAGCATCGGCGGTGGCTGGTTCCCGAGCTACTTCATGGCTCGCGGCGACAAGCCGTACGACGGCCGTATGAAAGCGATGCTGATCATCGCGCTGTTCCCGTTAGTGGTGCTGCTGGCGCAACCATTGGGCTATATCAGCTTTTGGGTGCCCGTGTTGTTGATCGGGATCGGAGCGTCCGCGCACCAGGCGTGGTCCTGCAACATTTTCACCACGGTGTCTGACATGTTCCCGCAAAAGACCGTGGCGTCGGTGGTGGGTATTGGCGGCATGGCGGGTGGCCTGGGCGGCGTGGTCATGACCAAGATCGGCGGCTGGGTGTTCGACTACTACAAGTCGATCAATGACATTCACACCGGCTACATGATCATGTTCGCCATCTGCGCGTTGGCGTATCTGGTGGCATGGACTGTGATGAAGGCCTTGGTGCCACGCCACAAAGAGATCACCGATCTTTGAGCAACTGTACAAAACGATACGTTCGGGTGCCTGCGCGCCTGTAGACCGGATGCGTTTGGCATCCAATCACAATAAAAAGGAAGATTGATGAGCAAGTTCAAACTGATGGCAGTGTTTCTATGTCTGTTTTCGGGCTATGTCGCCGCAGCACCCGCTGCGGACGAGCAAGATGTCGCCAAGGCTGTCGATAAAATGACCCAGGCGATGTTGCACAAGGACACCAAGGCCCTCAGCGCCCTCACCTCAGACAACGTCACTTATGGGCACTCGAGCGGGAAGATTCAGAACAAACAGGAATTCATCGCTGACATCGAAACCGGCCGCAGTGGTTTTAAAACGCTGCAGATGCTGAACCAGAAAATCACCCTGGATGGCGACGTCGCACTGGTCCGCAACCACTTCTCCGCTCAAGCGGTAAACAGCGGAGTGGAAGTCCCGACAGAGATCGAAAACTTCCAGATCTGGCAAAAACAAAAAGGCCAATGGCTGCTGATCGGCCGTCAGGCATTCAAATTCTAATCTAGCCCCAGCCGAACTGTCGGCGTGGATGATTTTCCATCGCCACGCCGACAAGTCTTGTGCCGCTGCCCTGTGCCGTGCGCTCAGCCGGCTCCCTTCAGTAACCCACACCTCGCACGCCACCGGATGCCCGGATCGACTCGCCTGTCACCCAATGCGAATCTTGCGATGCCAAAAACACTGCCAACGGAGCGATATCTTCGGGCTCGCCGAAGCGACCCAGCGGAGTACCCGCAAGAATCTTCTCGCCTAACTCACCCGCAAAATGCCCTTCAGTCGCCGGCGTATTGGTATGCCCCGGCAAGATCGAATTGACGCGAATCCCACGTGGCCCCAACTCTCTGGCCAAAGCGAAGGTCAAGGTATCGACGGCGCCCTTGGTGGCCGAGTACACGCTCGACGCCAGGTACGGATCGGTGCTGAGGATCGAGCTGATATTGATGATGCTGCCGTTGGGGCCCAGCAATTTGACGGCTTCTCGCACTGCCAGCAGGTAGCCGAGCACGTTCAGATTGATTTGCTTATGGAACGCCTCTTCGGTCAGGTCGTCGATCATCTGGAACACCGCAACGCCGGCATTGTTGACCAGCACGTCCAGCGTTCCGTACTGAGTGCGCACGGTTTCAAACAGGCGGACCACATCGGCCGACTGGCTCATGTCTGCCTGTACCGCGAATGCTGAGCCGCCGTGCTCGGTGATATGAGCCACCACGGCATCGGCATCTGCTTTGCTGGAGGCGTAATTGACGATGACCGTCGCACCCTGCCCCGCCAGTGCCTTGGCAATCCCTGCGCCAATGCCTTTGGACGCGCCGGTGACAACCGCTATTTTTCCTTCGAGTTTCATGAGATGACCTTTTGAAATTGAGTGATGTTCGGTTTTACCGGCCCTTGATCAAGCCCTTCGAACCGCGTGCCATCAGTATTGGGTCCTCGAAAGCGCAAGCGTTTGCCGGTTACTCGCACATCCTTGCCTATTCTTCTCAGTTGGCTTGCCAAGCGAGCTGATACGGCCCACGGTAGCAGCATGGAAAATTCAATGGCAGAACTGCGCCGCCTCGTGATGCGCGCACAAGACAAATGGACGGTCACCGGATTGCCTCGTGTGACGATGGTCCGGGCCGAGGCGTGTGCCGATCAGGTCTATCAGCCGATGTTGCATCTGGTGCTTCAAGGCACCAAGACCTTGTCCATAGGTGACGACGTTTCAAAGTATCCGGCGGGCAGCTATTTTCTGGTGCCTGTGGACGTGCCTGCCACGGGGCAGATTCACCCCGGCGACGTGGATCAGCCCTATCTGGCCGTCAGCCTGACTCTGGACCCGGATGTGATCGCTACGCTGCTGATGGATGAAGGCAAGACGCCAAGGGCGCCGCAGAATACTTGTTTTCAGGGCGTGCTGGCCCCAGCAGAAATGATCGATGCGTGGCTACGCATGATGCGGCTGATGGATCGCCCCCAGGATGCTGCGGTGCTGGCGCCGATGATCGAACGCGAGATTCTGTTCCGTGCGTTGCAGGGTCCATTGGGCGGCATTCTGCGTGACGTGGCGCGGCCAGACGGGCGCATGACGCAGATCCGCAGGGTGACGCAGTGGATTCGGGAGCACTACACCGAGCCCTTTCGGGTCGAGCCGCTGGCGCTTATGTCCGACATGAGCGTTGCCGCCTTCTACCGGCACTTCAAGTCGGTGACTGCCATGACACCGATTCAGTACCAGAAGCGGCTGCGCCTGCTGAGGGCGCGCTGGCTGCTGCTGTTCGATACGCTGGATGCGACATCAATCGCCTACAACGTGGGTTATGAAAGCGCCTCGCAATTCAACCGAGAGTACGCGCGCTTGTTCGGTCTGCCACCTGCGCGGGATGCGGCAAGATTCAGGTCCCCTGCCCCAGTGCGGAACCGGACCCGCGAGCTGACAGCAACCGATTGAGCGCGAACCGCTCCCTACCCGGCCAAGACACACCAAACGTCTGCGATTGATTGGGTCTTTATTGACAGCCACAAGCCGCGGCGTAGCGGATCAGCATGATTGCGCGGCGCTGACCATGGCCCTCAGCAATACCGCGCAACCTGCTGCCAGATCCGCTGGGGTCGCATTTTCGATTTCGTTGTGGCTGATGCCGCCCTCGCACGGCACGAAAATCATCCCGGCAGGCCCCAGTTCAGCGATGAAAATAGCGTCGTGTCCCGCACCGCTGACGATGTCCATGTGGCTCAGGCCTAAACGCTGTGCGCCCTCGCGCACGGCATCGACACAGCCGCTGGCAAAGTCTAGCGGTGGGAAGTCCGCCGTCGGCGTCAGTTCGTAGGTCAGGCCATTGTCGGCGCACGCCAGTTCGATGGCCTGGCGCAGATCATCGACCATCGCCTGTAATTTATCGCTGTGCAGATGACGGAAATCGATGGTCATTTTCACCTCGCCCGGGATCACATTGCGCGAGCCGGGATGCACGCTCAGGCAACCCACCGTGCCGCAAGCATGAGGCTGACTGGCATGGGCGATCTGATTGACGGCGGTGACCACGCGGGCGGCGCCAACCAGCGAGTCCTTTCGCAGCGACATGGGCGTGGGGCCGGCGTGGGCTTCGACACCGCTCAGGGTCAGGTCGAACCACTTCTGGCCAAGGCAGCCCATGACTACGCCGATGGTCTTGCGCTGGTCTTCAAGAATCGGCCCCTGCTCGATGTGCGCTTCAAAATAAGCGCCTACGGGATGGCCCAGGACCGCGCGACGTCCGGCGTAGCCGATGCGTTGCAGTTCTTCGCCTACCACCAAGCCTTGCTCGTCCTGTTTCGCGAGGGTTTCGGCCAGATCGAGCTTACCGGCGAACACCCCCGAACCCATCATGCACGGCGGGAAGCGCGAGCCTTCTTCGTTGGTCCACACCACGACCTCCACCGGCGCCTCGGTTTCCACGCCCAGATCGTTCAAGGTGCGTATCACTTCAAGCCCGGCCATGACCCCAAAACATCCGTCGAACTTGCCGCCCGTGGGCTGCGTGTCAATGTGGCTGCCGGTCATGACCGGTGCTTTGAGCGGGTCCTTGCCCGGCCTGCGGGCGAAGATATTGCCGATGGCGTCCACGGTCACGGTGCAACCGGCCTCCTCGCACCACTTCACGAACAGGTCGCGGGCCTGGCGGTCCAGGTCGGTCAACGCCAGACGACACACGCCGCCTTTGGCCGTTGCGCCCAGTTGCGCCAGATCCATCAGCGATTGCCACAGGCGCTCGCTGTTGATCAGCGGGGCGTTGGAGGTAAAAAGCTCAGGATCGATTCGGGTATTCATGTTGATCTCCCATCAGCTCAAAACAATGTTCCATGGGTTCAGGCCGCGTGGTGCCCGGCAAACCGCACGGCCAGCTTTACCAGACTCAAGTCACTGCCACGCGGCCCCATCAGCGAAATGCCCAGCGGTGCGCCGTCCTTGTTGACCAGAGGGATGGTCAGTTGCGGTGTGCGGCACAGCACGGAGATCGCCAGCAAGTGATGGGAGATCTGCCGGGTCTGTTCGATTTCTTCGTCCTTGGCGCTGAGCAACGGCGCGATGTCCGGGACCGTCGGCATGACCAGCACGCGGTCGCCCAACAGTTCGTTCCAGGCCGCTGCGAAACGTTCACGCAACGCGCAGGCGTCGTTGTATTGATCGTCGGTGACGGCCTTGGACCAAGCGAAACGCGCCGCCACGTCGGAGCCAAGGCACAAGCCGTTTTGCTCGATGAAATCACCCTGAGCCTGCCAGGCTTCGCGGCCCTGAATGTAGCGAAACGCCCAGTAGGCATCGGTAAGCGAGGGCAGCTCGCCTTCCAGTTTTGCCATGGGCCCGCACCAAGACTGGATCTGCGCCAGGGCTGGTGCCAAGGCAGCGACGGATTCGGCGGGCAGCATCGCAAACAACGCGTCACTGATCACCAACTCAGGCGTGTCCGACAAGGGCGCTGTGTCGGCCCCTAACAGGCACTCCCCCACCAGACCGAACAGTTTCGCGTCGCGGGTGAAAAACCCGGCTGTGTCCATGCTTTCGCACAGCGCCTGAGTGTTTTGCAGCGAAATGCGGCCGTGGCTCGGACGCAGCCCAAACAGCCCGCAATAACTGGCAGGCGTGCGCACCGAACCGCCGGTGTCACTGCCCATGGCGAAGTCGCACACATGGTTGGAAACGGCAGACGCAGAACCCGAGGATGAGCCACCGGGAATGCGGTCGTGGGCCGCGCCGTTGCGCGGCGTCCCGTAATGAGCGTTCTTGCCGCTCATGGAAAACGCCATCTCGTTGGTGTGGGCCTTGCCGATCAGTTCCGCGCCCGCATCGAGCAAGCGCTGGATCGTCGGCGCGGTGGTGGTTTTGATCCCGGACATGGCCAGGACATGAGGATTTCCGCCCCCGGTCGGGTAACCGGCGACGTCGAACAGATCCTTCGCGGCGAAGGTGTAACCGGCCAGCGGGCCGCTGGCGGCATGGGGCACATCGACTGCGGGGTAAGGCATCAAAGCAAAGGCAGAATCGCTCATGACAAAGGCTCACAAAGAGGTTGAACAGAGACCTGATTCCAGTGATGACAGCTCACGGAATGATCGGGAATGACGTCTTCGATGGCAGGCACCACGCGGCGGCACACATCGCTGGCGCGCGGGCAACGGGGGGCGAAGGCGCAACCGTCCGGCAGGTTGGCAAGGTCCGGTGGCGCACCGGGAATGCTGATCAATCGCTCGCCCTTGCGCAGGCCATCCTTGGGCCGGGTGCCCAGCAGCACGCGGGTGTATGGATGCTGCGGGTTGTCCAGCAGTTCGGCCAGCGGCGCCTGCTCGACAATGCGCCCGCCGTACATCACCGCCACTCGATCAGCGACTTCCACCGCCGCGCCGATGTCGTGGGTCACGAAAATAATCGACAGCCCGAGCGCCTGCTGCAATTCGCGCAGCAGGATCAGAATCTGGATCTGGACCGTGGCATCCAGCGCCGTGGTCGGCTCGTCTGCCAGCAGGATTTGCGGCTGACAGGCCAGGGCCAACGCGATCATTGCCCGCTGACGCATGCCACCGGACATCTCGTGCGGATAGGCATCCAGCCGTTGTTCGGGGCTGGGAATGCGTACGCTGCGCAACGCCTCGAGCGCAGCCGCCCTCGCCTCGGCCTTGGACATCGGGCGATGCCGACGCAGCGCTTCCACAATCTGTTGGCCGATGGTGTAAACCGGGTCCAGGGCAAGTAGCGGCTCCTGAAAAATCATCGCCGCCACCGGGCCGCGCAACGCCTGCAACTGTGTGCGCGACAGGGCCATGAGGTCTTGGCCGGCGATTTCGATCTGGCCTTCGATCTGCGTAGAACGTTCGGAATGCAGGCGCATCAGGGCGCGCAACGTCACGCTTTTGCCAGAGCCTGATTCGCCGATCAGCGCCAGCACTTCACCCCGAGCCACCGACAGGCTGACGCCGTTGACTGCCGACAGGGTTTGCCCGCCCCGCTTGAAACGCACCTTGAGGTCGCGCACGGCAACCATGGTTTGTGGGTTCATGCCAGGGCTCCTGTGATCAGTTGCGCCGAAGGACTTTGGCTATGCCCCGCCCCCGGCTGCACCATCAGGCAAGCAGCAAAATGCTCGGCGCCGGTCATGGTCAACTGCGGCGCAGTTTGCGCGCACACCGCTTCGGCGTGTGGGCAACGAGTGTGAAAACGGCAACCCGAGGGCGGATTGATCGGGCTGGGGGGATCGCCAGAAAGCGGCGAAACCAAGGTGCGATGCGCCGGGTCCATGGACGGCATGGAGGTCAGCAACGCCTGGGTGTACGGGTGCCGGGCTTCGGAAAACAGCGCTTCGGCCGGGCCGACTTCGACGATTTCACCCAGGTACATGACCATGATCCGGTCGGACAGATAACGCACTACGTGCAAGTCATGGCTGATGAACACGTACGTCAGGTTCAGGCTGTCCTTGAGGTCCAGCAGCAGGTTGAGGACCTGGGCTTCCACCGATTTATCCAGAGCGGAAACCGCCTCATCGAGGATCACCAGGCGCGGGTCCACAGCCAGGGCGCGAGCGATGTTGACCCGTTGACGCTGCCCGCCTGACAGTTCGTGGGCATAGCGCCCGGCGAATCGGGTCGGCTCAAGCCCCACTCGCCCGAGCAGGTCCCGGGCGCGCTGCATGGATTCACGCTGGCTGACGCCATGCACCGAGGGACCGAACGCGACGGATTGTTCCATGGTCAGGCGCGGATTGAGAGACGAGTAGCTGTCCTGAAACACCATCTGCACCTGACGCCGGTACGTACGCAGCGGCAGTTGATGACCGCCCACGGTCATGGCGTCGAACACCAGCTCGCCGCTGTCATGCTCGATCAGTTGCATCAGCAACCGTGCGGTGGTGGATTTTCCGCAGCCCGACTCCCCCACTACGCCCAGTGTTTCGCCCTTGTGCACCACGAAGTCGATGCCGTCCACGGCACGGACCACGGCGCGTTTTCCCAGGGAGCCCTTGACCGGGAAGTGCTTGACCAGTTTTTCCACCTTCATCAGTGGCTGCGCTGGACCGCCAATATCGCGCGTGGTCATCGTCAACTCCTTATCGCCATGGCCGCTCGCAAGCGGTCAGCAAGCACGTTGAAAGAGATCGAGGTGATGAAAATCATTGCCCCCGGTAACGCCGACACCAGCGGCTGGGTATAAATGGCGGTGCGCAAGGTATTGAGCATCAGGCCCCACTCCGGCTCGGGTGGCGTGACCCCAAGCCCGAGAAAGGAAAGGCCCGAAGCGAGGATCATCGACACCGAGATGAGGCCGGTGGTGAAGACAAAGATCGGCCCCAACACATTGCCCAGCACCTGGGTGCGAATGATGGTGAACGACCCGGCGCCTGAAGCCCGCGCCGCTTCGATGTAATCGCGGTTACGCACTTGCGTGGTGACGCTCTCGGCAATCCGCGCCACCTGCGGAACGAACACCAGCGTCAGGGAGATCAGTGCATTGTTCACGCCTGCACCCAGTGCGCCGGAAAAAGCGATCGCCAGCAGCACCGAAGGAAACGCATAAAACACGTCCACGGTGCGCATGATCAGGCTGTTGAGCCAGCCGCCGAAGTAACCGGCAATCACACCGATTGCACCGCCGATAAAGAACGCGAATATCACCGGTATGATGCCCATGAACAGCGACAGCCGCGCCCCCAGCATCAGGCGGGACAACAAGTCGCGACCCAGCTCATCGGTGCCCAGCGGAAAGCCTTCGGTGCCGATGGGTTTCAGGCGTTTGAACATCGAGGTGGTGAACGGATCGCCCGGCACAATCCACGGGCCGAAGATCGCGAGGATCAGCAGCGCCAGAATCACCGCGGCCACCAGCAGCGCGACAGGATCACGACGCACCCGGCCGAAAACCTCGCTCCAGTAACCCGGCGAACTGTCCACCGGGGTGATGACCGGCGTGGCCGGTCGCAGCATCGACAGGTTCATGCTCAGCCCCTTTTGATTCGTGGATCGAGCAGCGTCTGCAGGATATCCACCAGCAGATTGAGCGCGACGAAGAACAAGGCCAGGACCCAGATGGTGCCCTGCAACAGGGGCAGATCACGCTGAAAGATCGCCGAATTGAGCAACAGCCCGGTGCCGGGCCAGGCGAACACGGTTTCCACCAGAATCGAGCCGCCCATGAGGTAGCCGATCTGCAACCCCATGACGGCCATGGCGGTAGGGGCAGCGTTTTTGACCACGTGCTTGAACAAGCCCCACTCCCCCAACCCTTTGGCGCGCAGGCCGATGATGAATTCTTGGGACAGGGTTTCCGCCACCTCAGCGCGGACGGTGCGGGCGATGATGCCGGTGGGGATCACCGACAGGGTAATGGCCGGCAGGATCATGAATTGAAAATGCGCCCAGTCCCATGCCCACGCCGATTGACCCATGGGCCCGCCACCGGTGGCCGGCAGCCAGCCCAGTTGCGAGGAAAAGACGATGACCATCAGCATGCCCAGCCAGTAATGGGGCACGCTGACGCCAATGGCGGAAATCGCCGACGCGATCTTGTCCAGCCAACTGTCCTGAAAATAGCCGCCGACGAAGCCAAACAGGCTGCCCAGCAAGAATCCAAACAACGTCGCCAGCACCGCCAGACGCAATGAAAAGCTCACGGCGTTCAGCACTTCGCTGGTGACCGGACGGCCGCTTGCGATGGACATGCCCAGATCGCCGTGCACGGCATGCCAGATCCACAGACCAAATTGCACCGGCAGCGGTTTGTCGAAGCCGTAGGCCTGAACCAGTTGTTCGCGCAGGGCTTCGGAAGCGTCCGGCGGCATCACCGACACCAACGGATCACCGGGCGCCATGTGCACGAGCATGAAACACACCAGCGCCACGCCCAACAGAATCGGGGTCGCCAGCAAAATGCGGCGAAAGATATAGGCGAGCATAGGTTTCCTCACTCGGGTGAATCACAGGTTTTGCACGAACCTGTAGGAGCGAACTTGTTCGCGAGGCGGTGGTTCAGTCGCTGCAGATGTCGCCTTAATTGACGCCTCGCGAACAAGTTCGCTCCTACAGAGAAACCGGCCATCAACAGCGGCTCCTCAGTCCTGCTTGGAAACCAGCGACAAGTCGATAAACCAGCTTTGCGGCTGGACCACGCCCGTCACTTTTGGCGAGATCGCGCGCGGGCCGACGTCATGGGCCACGAACAGGAACGGCACTTCATCAACGATGGCCGCATGCAGCTTGCCGGACGCCTCGTCCAAGGCCTTGGGGTCAAACGAGTTGCGCACGCTGGTGATCAGCTTCTCGACTTCCGGGGAGGCAAAGTAGCCCCAGTTGTTGGAGACCGGCGGGAATGCCTTTTCGCTGGAAAACCGCACCATGCCGAAGTACGGGTCCATGACCGCCGCGCTGACGTTGATCGCATTGGCGCCCTGGGCCGCCGGGTCCTTGGCCCCCAGACGCCACCCGCTGAACAGGGTATTCCATTCGGTGACCGCGATATCCACGTCGAAGTAGCAGCCCTTGAGGCTCTGCTGGATGTATTCGTTCATCGGCAACGGCTGCATCTGCCCGGAGCCGGAGGCCGACGTCAGCACCTTGACCTTGACCGGGTGATCCTTGCTGAAACCGGCGTCAGCCATGAGTTTCTGAGCAGCAGCCTGGTCATATTTGATCTTGAAATCCGGGTTGCCGTACCACGGCGAATCCTTCTCGTAGATGCCCGTGGCTTCTTGCATGAATCCGCCCAGATAAGCCTTCAGCTCGCTGCGGTCCAGACACAGGTTAGCGGCCTGACGCACACGTTTGTCGAGCCACGGCGAACCGGGAGCAAACGAGAACTGCCACGGCCACAGGTGCGGCTGGCCGTTGGCGTAGATCTTGAAGTCCTTGCTCTTTAGCTGGTCGATGGCGTCCGGCGCAGGTGCCTCGATCCAGTCCACCTGACCGGACAACAGCGCTGCCGTGCGGGCGTTCGCTTCGGGCAGCGGAATCAGCACCACGTGGTCCACCCGAGGAACGCGCTTGGGGTCCCAGTAATTGGCGTTCTTGTCCAGCACCAACTCCTGGCGCGGCACCATGCGGTCCATTTTGAAAGGCCCGGTGCCCACCGAGTGGCTGGCGAATGCCGTCCAGGCCTGTTTCGAACGCTCAGCCGGATCGGTCGTGGTCGCCGGCACGGCAGCCAAATCCTTCTGCCAGGCCGTCGGCGACGCCATGAACAGGTTGGTCAGGTTATAGGGCAGTACTGCGTCGGGTTCGCTGGTGGTCAACTCAACGGTCAGGTCATCGATTTTGCGCGCGCTGCGCAGGGTCGGCATACGCGATACGGTCACGCCGATCTGCCCCGGCGCGTATTGCGGTGCCTGCTTGTCGAGCACCTTGTTGACGTTCCACACCACCGAATCTGCGTTAAACGCGGCGCCGTCATGGAATTTCACGCCAGGGCGCAGTTTGAAGGTCCACTTGGTGTGATCGTCTGGATTGACCGCCCACTCCGTCGCAAGCCCGGGAATCAACGTGCTGGGTTTTTCACTCTGGGATAGATCCCACTCCACCAGCGCATCAAACATGGTGATCCCGGTAAAACGGTTGCCCTCATAACCTTGATCCGGCTGACCGTGAGTCAACGGGATGTCGGCGGCCGTCATGGCAACGCGCAACGTGGTTTCGGCCATGGCGGCCAGTGGCGACAATGCTGCGACGGCAACGGAGCAGGCCAGTGCCAGTCGGGTAAGGCAACGTGCGCGGGGTTCGGAAGCATGCGTCATGGCGGATTTCCCATCAGTCAGGTAAGCAGAACTGACAGGGCCCAACGCAATGCTCATACCAACTTTTTTGCTTCACTTGGTCAGTGCACGCCCCACGCAACAAAGTCCTTTTTATTTCAAAGGCTTGGATCGGATGAACAAACTTCGCGGATTTCTACCCAAACGATTGGGTAGTGTTGCGCGCCGGATCATGCAATCTTTTGGTACGCACTGCTTCATCGTGGCGCAAGGGCTGCGCTCGATGTTCATCCAGGGCCGGGTTTGTGTGGCGGCCCGGGTTGATGCGAGCATTGCGTCCTGCTCATCCGCACCCAAGGCATACCCATGAACAGACGTCCGGCTACGCTTCGCGGTATCGCCCAACAGCTCAATATTCATGTCTCAACGGTGTCGCGGGTGCTCAACGGCACGCTGGATCATGCCGGTCGTGCGGCATCCAAAGACACCATCGAGCGCATTCGCAATCTGGCGGCCAGCCTTGATTACCAACCTAATACCCATGCCCGAACCCTAAAGACACGTCATAGCCGCGAAATTGGTGTGCTGGTCCCGAGGCTGTCGGACATCGTCCTGGCGACGATCTATGAAGGTATTGACGAAGCCGCGAGCGCCCTGGGCTATACCTCGTTTGTCGCCAACACGCTGGACCTGCCGGAACGTCAGCGTGAACGTGCAGAGCGGGCGCTGGCGCGCAATGTCGCCGGGCTGATCATCAGTGACGTGCATGCAACCAGCGAACCCGGTTTTCTCGAAGAGCTTGAAGCGCGACAGGTACCCTTTGTGCTCGTCAGTCGCAGGCGTGGCGATCATTATTCGGTCACCTCGGACGACGAAATGGGTGGCCGGCTGGTGGCGGAACATCTATTCGCCCAAGGCCATACCCGAGTGGCCGTGATTGCCGGTGAAGCCCATAGCAGCAACGCCCGTGAGCGCACGGCCAGCTTTCTCGAGTTTTACCGGGAACAAGGTATCGGCATCAGCGCCGAGCGCATTATCACCGGGCGTTTCGATACCCTGACCGGCTTCGACAGCGGTGAGATTCTGCTCGCGCACCCCGAGCCGCCAACGGCAATTTTTGCGGTCAACGATTTCCTCGCTATCGGGTTGTTTGGTGCCCTGCGCAAACGGGGTCTGGTGGTCGGACGCGACATCGCCGTAGTCGGCTATAACGACACGCCCCTCGCCGAACACCTGCAACTGACCAGCATCGCCACCAGCATGCATGCCCAGGGCGTACGCGCCGTTGAAACACTGCTGCGGCGCCTTGCCGGCGAGCCGGCTCAGTCCCATCGCTTCCCGGCCCGATTGAACGTGCGCGCCAGCAGCCTGTGCCGCCCAACGTGACTGGCCATGATCTGACGCGGATTCAGTTCAGGCCTTGGCAATCTCCGGCGCGAGCAACCATTCAGCACTGTCATTCCAGACGTCCATGCGGCGGATCTTGCCGTCACGCACCTCGAAACGATCCAGATAACGATTCCCCGAGAAGCTGCGGCCGTCGGGCCATTCGCCGTACAGCGTTCCGTTGGAATACACCACGGTGTGGTCGCCCCGGTCCATCCAGTCGAAATTGCCCAGAGCCTTTTTGACCCAGGCGTAGCGTGATCCGTTGAACGCGGTGATCGCCTGGGGATTGGCCATCGCCCGCCCGCCGGTAAACGTGATCTTCACCTCATCACTCATGAACGTCGCGGCGCGCACCGGATCCGGCGCCATGGAAGCCTCAAGAAAATTGCTAACAATCTGTACGTCTTCGTTGATATCAATCATCGCTGTAACTCCTGACTCAAGAAATATCCGCTGACCGAGAATGCCTCTGCTTGGTGCAAAACGCTTTGTTTTGGCGCGTAAACAGCAGCTTTTATCGGCGCAATTAGCCGTTTCCGGGATGGTTACGACTGGCATCCTACTTGCTAGCAATAAATATGCAACTGCTAGCAATCAGGAGAATAACCATGGCCAACCGGCTTCCAAACCTGCAACGTCTGCTGTTCCCCGTGACTGCGGCAGTCACGCTCACTGTGGCGATGTTCGGTGGCGCGCAAGCGGCCGAACCGCCGATCAAAGTCGGTCTGGTGGCAGCCCTTTCTGGGCAGTCGGCCAAGTCCGGCGAAGCCCTGACTCGCGGCCTGACCATGGCCATCAATGAAGTCAACGCCAGCGGCGGCGTGCTTGGGCGCCAGCTGGAGTTGGTGCGTCGTGATGACGAAAGCAACCCGTCCAAGGGCATGCTCGCCGCGCGCGAGCTGGTCCAGCGCGAAAAAGTCACCGTGCTGTTTGGTGGCCTGGATACGCCGGTTTCTCTGGCCATTGTGCCGCTGGCGAATCAGATGAAGGTGCCGTTCATGGGCATCTGGGCCGCGGGTACGAAAATCACTGAGAACGGCGCCGCCGATAATTACGTGTTCCGCGTCTCGGCAGTCGATGAGCTGGTGGACGAAGCGCTGGTGAAATACGGCGTGGATAACGGCATGAAAAAGCCGGGGATGATCCTCATCAACAATCCGTGGGGCGAATCCAACGAGGCGGGCTTCAAGCGCGCTTTGGAAAAACGCGGCCTGACCAATGCCGGCGTCGAACGCATCCAAGACAGCGATCTTGATGTCGTGCCGCAACTGACCCGCTTGAAAAACGCAGGTGCCGACACCCTGCTGATGGTCGGTAACGTGGGGCCGTCGGCGCAGGTCGTCAAATCCCTGGACCGTATGGGTTGGGACGTGCCAGTGGTTTCTCACTGGGGGCCGGCCGGTGGTCGATTCGGCGAACTGGCAGGGCCAAGCGCTTCTCGGGTGCACTTCATCCAGACCTATGTGTTCACCGAGCACAACAGCCCCAAAGGCGATGCACTGCTGGCGGCATTGAAAACCGCTTACCCGCAGATCAAGACCTTGGCGGATGTCACGCCGGCGGTGGGCATCGCCAATGCTTACGACGCGTTGCACCTTGCCGTTCAAGCCATCGAAAAAGCCGGCAGCACCGACGGCCCGGCCGTACGCGACGGTTTCTATGCCATCAGCGACTACGACGGTTTGATCAAGCACTACAAGCAGCCATTCAGCGCAACAAAGCACGATGCGCTGGGCCCTGACGACTACATCTTCACGCACTTCGTGAACGATCAGATCGTACCGCTCAAGCCGCAGGAGTAAGCGATGTTCACCGCCGCCATCATTACCGGGCTCGGCCTGGGCAGCATGTACGCGTTACTGGCGTTGGGTTTTCACTTGACGTACGTCGTCTCGCGCACCGTCAACTTTGCCCAAGGCAGCGCCATGATGGTCGGCGCAGTGCTGGGCTACACCTTTTGCATCACCTGGGGCTGGTCGCTGTGGCTGGCTCTGCCGCTGACGTTGATCCTCTGCGCGCTATATGGCCTGGCGATCGAGCGCTGGCTGGTGCGGCCGTTTCACAGCCGAGGCTCACAGGCGTGGCTGATGGCGACGGTTGCCGGCGGCATTCTGGTGGACAACCTGGCGTTGTTCACCTTCGGCAAGGAACCTCGCCAGTTCGAGAGCAGCCTGCTGAACATGAACGTCGAACTGTTCGGTAGTAATGTCGGCGCCCTGCAACTGCTGATTCCGCTGGCGGGGGCGGCGATCGCGTTGGCGTTGTATCTGGTGCTGCGTTACACCCGGCTGGGCAAGGTGCTCGAAGCCTGCGTGCAAAACCCACGCGCAGCGATGCTGATGGGCATCAACGTCAATCGTGTGGTCGCTATCGCCTTTGCTATTTCGACGGTCTTCGCGGCGGTGGCGGGTTTGCTGATCGCGCCGTTGTTCAGCGTGAACGCCGAGATGGGCATGTTGTTCGGACTCAAGGCGTTTGCGGTGGCGATTCTCGGCGGCATCAGCAGCGCAGGCGGCGTGTTCGCTGCCGGGCTGCTGTTCGGTCTGGCTGAAGCGTTGATCACCTTGTACTTAGGCTCTGCATTCACCCAGATATTGACGTTTGCGCTGGTCATTCTGGCGCTGGCGATTCGTCCCAACGGTCTGTTCGGCCGCCAGGCATTGGTGAAAGTATGAAAAACATCAAAACCCTGGCTGCTCCAGCGTTCATTGCCGTGCTCGCTGTCGTCTGTGGCGTCATGGCGTTCACGCTGGACAGCTACTCACTGCTGGTTTTTACCCTCTGCGCGCTGGCGGCGGTAGTGGGCGTCGGCCTGAATATTCTGATTGGCTTGAGTGGACAGATCTCCTTCGGGCATATCGCCTTCTACGCCACCGGGGCCTATGTCTCGGCGCTGTTGACCATGGCCGGCTGGCCGTTGTGGCTCGCGCTGCCAGCGGCCGGTGCTGTTGCGGGGCTGATTGGCGCGCTGCTGGCGATCCCCGCACTTCGGGTCAGCGGCCCCTATCTGGCGATGATCACCATCGCTTTTGCCTTTGTGGTGCATCACAGCCTGATCGAATGGCGCGATGTCACAGGGGGCTCTAATGGCTTGATGGGTATCCCGCTGCCGGAATTCGCTGGCCTCGATCCGGCAATCCTGCTCGCCTTGTCGGCGGGAGCGCTGATGATCGGCGCGCTGTTGTTCTATCAGCGGCTGAGCCACAGCAGTTGGGGCAAGGCAATGCGCGCGGTGAAAGCCTCGGAAATCGCGGCTCGATCGCTGGGCTTTAACCCGGTCATCAGCAAAACCCTCGCGTTCGCTTTGTCTGCGGCCTTGACCGGTCTGGCGGGCGGATTGCTCGCGCCGCTGCTGATGTTCATCAACCCGGAATCCTTTCCGTTCTCCCAGTCCATTCTGTTTGTGCTGGCGGTGATTGTCGGCGGCAGCGGCATGCTGTTCGGACCGCTGATCGGCGCGCTGTTGATCGTGCTGGTGCCGGAACTGTTGTCGGATTTTGCCGAATACCGCTTGCTGATTTTTTCCGTGCTGCTGCTCTTGGTGCTGTGGATCGCGCCCAACGGTTTGCTGGGCGCCCTCGCCCGCCGCTGGATCAAACCGGCGCGCCTGCTGCCACCGACGCAGATCAATCAGCAGCGCATCGCCGATCACCTGCGCAGCCGTGGCCCGTCGTCAGGTTTGCGGGTGACGGATATCGGCATTCGCTTCGGCGGTGTGCAGGCAGCGCAACACGTCAACCTGCATGCACCGGCTGGCAGTATCACCAGCATCATCGGCCCCAACGGGGCGGGCAAAACCACTGTGCTGAATATGATCAGCGGGTTTTACGCGCCCGACAGCGGTCAGATCGAGCTGCAACAGCCGCTGGCTGGCCTGCCGGCCTGGAAAAGCGCCCGGGCCGGTATTGCCCGCACGTATCAAACCACCCTGCTGTTCGGCGAAATGTCGGTGCTCGACAACCTGCTGGTGGCAATGCAGAAGGGTCGCCTGGGTCAGCCGTTCAGTCTTGCGTCTGAAGCCCAGCGCACCCTGGCGCTGGACCTGCTGGCACTGGTGGGCTATCGCGGCGAAGTGAACATAGCCGCCGAAGATTTGCCCCACGTGGATCGCCGCCTGGTGGAGATCGCTCGCGCACTGGCCACCGCGCCTGCGGTGTTGTTGCTGGATGAACCGGCAGCGGGCCTCAGTCGTCGCGACACTGATGATCTAGCCCTACTGCTGCGCAAACTGGCGGGTTTTGGCCTCACGGTGATTCTGGTCGAGCACGACATGGCGCTGGTGATGTCGGTGTCCGAGCACCTGTTGGTGCTCGACGCAGGCAAGCCGATTGCGTCCGGCCCGCCGGCTGCAATACGGCAGAACCCGCAAGTCATCGCCGCGTATCTGGGCGGCACCGACTATCAGGCCACGCCTCGCGCGCAGGACTGGGATGGCAGTCGCGATGCGCGTCTGTTCGTCAAGGATCTGGTCATCGACTACGGCGCCTCGGCAGTGGTCGACAAGGTCAGCCTCGTGGTCAACCCCGGCGAGCTGGTGGCGATTCTTGGCGCAAACGGCGCCGGCAAATCCAGCATCCTGCAATGCCTGGCGGGCCTGCATCGCGCCAGCGGCGGCAGCATCCTGCTCGACAACGAAAATATCGAACACGCCAACGCCAGCACCATCGCTGCAAAAGGCCTGGCGCTGGTGCCGGAAGGTCGTCAGGTGTTCCCTTATCTGAGTGTGCGCGACAACCTGTTGCTGGGTGGTTATTCACGTCGCGAAGCCTTTGACGCTGAGGCTGAAATCGAGGCCATCCTTGCGCGCTTTCCGCGCCTGCGTGATCGCATCGATAACCCGGCCGGCCTGCTGTCGGGCGGCGAACAACAAATGGTCGCGGTGGGTCGCGGGCTGATGGCCAAGCCAAAAATCTTGCTGCTGGATGAGCCGTCGCTCGGCTTGTCGCCGTCCATGATCGGCGAGCTGTACGACGCATTGGCGGCTTTGCGCGATGAGGGCGTGACGATTTTGCTGGTGGATCAAATGGCCAACCTGGCGCTGCAAGTGGCCGATCGCGCTTACGTGCTGGAAACCGGGAGCATCGTCAAAGCTGCCAGCGCCGCCGAGTTGCGTAACGATAAACAACTGGCTGCGGCTTACCTGGGTGAAGGAGTCAGCGTATGAAGGCTTTGAAAATCATCAACGCGCGGCTTGGTGACGACCATCTCCAGACTGAGCTGTACGTCGAGAACGGCTACTTCGTCGCGGCCTTGAGCCCGGCCGCTCGCGATTGTGAAACCCTTGATCTGCAAGGCCAGCTCCTCATGCCCGGCCTGATCGAAACCCACATCCATCTGGACAAGGCCTGCATCATGCAGCGCTGCCACCTCCATGAAGGCACGCTGGCCGAAGCTGTTGCCCAGACCAGGGCGGCGAAGGCCGGGTTCACCGAAGACGATGTTTATCGGCGCGGCGCCCAAGTGCTGGACAAGGCGATCGTGCAAGGCACCACGCACATGCGCACCCATGTCGAACTGGACCCGCAGGTTGGCCTGACCGGCTTCAAGGCGATTCGCCGCTTGCAGGCTGACTATGCCTGGGCGATCAGCCTGGAAATCTGCGTCTTCCCACAAGAAGGGCTGCTGAACAATCCGGGGACTGAAGCGCTGCTGTGTCAGGCACTGGACAGCGGCGCCACCGTCCTCGGCGGCTGCCCATACATGGACAGCGACCCGTTTGGGCAGATTCAGCGTCTGTTCGAACTGGCGGCGCGTTACGACTGCGATCTGGACCTGCATCTGGATTTCGACTTGAACCCTGAAGGCATGACCGTCATGGAAGTCGCACGCTGCACCCGGCTGCATGGCTGGGGCGGACGCGTGACCATCGGCCATGTGACCAAGCTCTCGACGCTGCCCAAAGAGCCGTTGACGGAACTTGCGCTGCACCTGGCCGAAGTGGGCGTACAGGTGACGTGCCTACCCAGCACCGATCTGTTTTTGATGGGCCGCGAGGCGTTTCACAATAAACCCCGGGGGCTCGCGCCACTGGCGCATTTAAAAGCGTGCGGTGTGACCTGTTCGGTGTCCACCAACAACATCGGCAATCCGTTTACGCCCTATGGCGATGCGTCGCTGATCCGTCAGGCCAATCTGTTCGCCAACGTCAGTCAGATGGGCACGGCGCCGGAACTGCTGCAATGCCTGGCCTGGGTCTCAAGCGAGTCAGCACGCCTGCTCAGGCTGACCGATTACGGCCTGCTGCCCGGTTGCCGCGCCGACTTCATCGTCTTCGACGCGCCCTCGCCCGCCGCCGTAATCGCCGAGATCAGCGCGCCGTTGATGGGGTTTAAAAATGGGATGCAAACCTTTAGCCGGCCGGCCGGCAAATTGCTGAACCCAAACTTATCGCAGGAGCTGACGAACCCATTGTAGGAGCTGACGAGCAACGGGACGCTGCGATGCGGTACACCTGACACACCGCGATCGCAGCCTCGGGCTACTCGTCAGCTCCTACAGGTTGCGTGTCCACCGGACATTGCCAGACGACCACAAAACCTGTGGGAGCGTACCTGTCCGCGAAGAGGCCGCCACATCCGCCCCCTCTCTGGCGTCTGACCAATCGGCTTCGCGGACAGGTCCGCTCCCACAATATATTTGGGCATCGCTGAAACTCCGATTTATCGCAAATCCTGTAGGAGCTGCCGAAGGCTGCGATGCGGTACACCTGACACACCGCGATCGCAGCCTCGTGCTACTCGTCAGCTCCTACAGGTTGCGTGTCCACCGCACATTGCCAGACGACCACAAAACCCGTGGGAGCGGACCTGTCCGCGAAGAGGCCGCCACATCCGCCCCCTCTCTGGCGTCTGACCAATCGGCTTCGCGGACACGTCAACTCCCACGCCCTTCGGGCAGAAGCAGATATGCGGTGCCCATCGCATCAGCGACTTGTTCACTCACTCAACGCCTGCTTGAGGTTGAATTCCTCGGACACGCGTTCTTCCAGCGCCAATTGCCCTTCCAGTTCGTTCAGGTGTTCGAGCATGACCGCCACGGCCTTGGCGTTATCGCCCTGTTCGAGCGCGGTGATGATTTCCTGGTGTTCATCCGATGCGCAGGACGGCACGTCATTACGCTGATACAGCGCCATGATCAGTGAGCTGCGTACCATCAAGTTGGAGAGGATGTCGCTGAGCACCGCGTTGCCGCTGATGTCGCCGAGCAGCAGGTGAAATTCGCTCAGCTCACGGACGATGGCGCGTCGATCGGTATCGCTGGTGGCTTTGCGCTCGTTGTTCATATGGGTGGCAATGCGCTGGCGGTGTTTGCGCATCGCGGCCGGGGTGATGGCGTCGACGATCGCCCGTTCAATGGCTCGACGGGCGCTGAAAATATCTCGCGCCTCCTTGGCCGTCGGCTGGGCAACCATGGCGCCGCGATTGGCTTCGATGGTCACCACTTTTTGCATCGCCAGCCGCTGTAGCGCTACTTGCACATGATTGCGGTTGGCCTGCAGGGTTTCGACGATGTGGGCTTCGACCAACCGGGTGCCGGGCGGCAGGCGATGCTGGGCAATAGCCTTGAACAGCGCATCGGCGATACGTTGCACCTCAAGCTGTTTGGCGGTGACAGTGCTCAAGCCCATCCTTTCCTCTGTTGTCCAGAAAGCCTCATGCCAACACGCAAAGCAGCGGATGACGGGCAATCGGCGGCATTATCCGCCAGCCGCCCACACCCGGCAAATACCGGCTCAATGCTCACCGGCCTGGCCAAGACTCGTGCCCTCGCCTCGCGGATCATGCATGGCGCTGCGCACACCATCGGCGTCAATGGCAATGATCCCCGCGTGGCCAGTCAGAGGACTGCGGGCAGCTATGGTTTCGACCTCGTGCCCCAGCGCTGCCAGCCCCTGAACCGTAGTGGTGCTCATGTCGCCCTCCAGCTTGAGATTGTCAGTGCTGTCGAAAAAGCTGCGACCCAACAGAAAGCGCGGGGTCTGCAGCGCCAGATCGATTGGCTGCTGATAGTCGATCAGCTGGGTCGCCAGGACCATCTGTGTCTGCGGTTGACCATCTCCGCCCTGAGTGCCGAAGAACCACCGCCGGCCATCGTCAGACAGGTAACACGAAGGATTAAGCGTGTGCGCCGGACGTTTGCCCGGAGCCCAGCCGTTGACGTGTTCAGGGTTGGCGTTAAAACCCGCCGCACGGTTCTGCCACAGCACGCCGGTGTCACCCAGAATGCAGCCCGAACCGAAGTCATGAAACAGGCTCTGGATCAGGCAGGCGGTCCGGCCCTGGGAATCGGTGGCGGCCATCCAGGCGGTATCGGCGGGACGTCCCGGCTCATTCCACGGCGATGCACGCTGGTCATTGATTGCATTGGCGTAATGCCGGATCTGCGCGTCGTCGAGATTGGCTGCAAAATCCCAGGGTTGGGCCAGGGGGTCGCACAACTGCTCGTTACGCAGGAGCAGGCCCTGTTTGATGGCTTCAACCAGATAGTGGTAGTAAAGCGCGCTGCCGTTGCCGACGTCGGCAAGCGGTTTGTGTTGCAGTACGGCCATGGCCTGCAAGGTGTAAAGGCCTTGGCACGGCGGCGCCACATTGTAGAGCCGCCCTTCTCGGTACCGAACCGAAACGGGGGCGGTTTCGTGTGCTTGGGTGGCGGCCAGATCCGCTGTCGTCAAGCCGCAACCCAGCCGATCAAATGCTGCGCCGAACGCGTGAGCCAGCTCGCCCGTATAGAAATCCTCGACACCGTGTTTTGCCAGATGACGCAGGGTGTTGGCCAACTCTGGCTGACGCAGCGTATCGCCCTCGCGCAGCCAGCGCCCATTGGTTTTGCACAGACGATGCAGGTCCGGCAATTGCTCGATGAGCGGCTGACGCAGGGTTTGCCAAAACAGATGTGATTGCGAAATCGGGATGCCGGCATCCGCCACGCTCGCGGCGTCTCCCAACAGATCAGCCCAACCCAGTTTTGAGCCCCATTCGTGCCGACTGATGTTTGCCGCAGTCTGCCAACTGGCCATCGCCCCCGCCGTGCTCGCGACCGACGCCGGACCTCGCAAGCTAATGGTTCCGCCCTCAGGCAAGCGCTGACCAGCATGCCCAATCCCCACGATGGTGCGCACCTTGCTGTCGTGGATCATCCATAGGGCGTCCCCGCCCAGCCCGGTCATGTGTGGAAACACCGCTGCCAGCATGGAACTGGCCGCTAACATCGCATCAATGGCAGTGCCGCCCGCGTCGAGAACCCGCATGCCTGCGGCACTGGCGTGGGCATGAGGCGTACAAATCACAGCACGACTGGAAGTGGCGATCATGGTTTCAGAACCTTGGCTTTGCTAGCTATCTGGAAATTTATTGTTAGCAAAGCAAAAAATATGCCCTCCTTGCTCGCCCATAGGCCGTGTCCGGATGTCTTCGTCTGCATCCGTCTATTTGAGCGACTGACAGGTTCCGCTGTTTCCGTTCAAAATTTCTGATAATTCCATAGCATTTGGCTATTCCGCCTTTAGTCACGATTGATTAGGCCGTTGCGCAGAGCAGGCATACCGTGGCCCCTGCCCAAAAGATGGCGCAATGATATTGCACCCTAATCACCCTCTCATACCGAGCCGTAACCATGAAGACCTCCATTTCGCTGAGCGCTCGTATCGGCCTCGGTTTTGCTGCCGTCGTATCGTTGCTGATCGTGATAACTGCCGTCGGTATCCAGAGGGTGGGCTTTATCGATAACACCCTTGAAGACGTCAGTCGTAATGCCGCCAAGGTTCAGCGTTACGCCATTAACTTTCGCGGTAGCGTGCATAACCGGGCGATTGCTCTGCGCGATGCGGTTCTGGTGAACAATGACAAGGATCTTGAGCAGCATCTGGCAGACGTCAGTCAGTTGCAAAAGGCCTACACCGAATCTGCCGCGCCAATGGATCTGTTGTTCGAAGGAAATGGAGTCTCCGCTCAGGAAAAGCTTTTGCTGAACGCGATCAAAGACATCGAACGGCAGACTCTGGCCGCTACCGACTCGCTGATTGCGATGCGTCGCTCCGGAAATATCGCCGGCGCTCAAGCTTTGCTGCTTAACCAGACATCTGCCGACTACAGCGAATGGCTCAAACGCATAAACGCCCTGATTGACCATGAAGAGGCATCGATCAACTCGCAACTGGGCGCTGTGCAGGCCACGGCCAGCCAGTTTCGCGGATTGATGCTCTTGGTCACGGGGGTTGCTTTGTTACTGAGCATTATCTTGTCGGTTGTGATCATTCGCTTCGTCAAATCAACATTGGGTGCAGAGCCGACCGAAGTCGCACAGGCTATCCAGCGTCTGGCAGCAGGCGATCTGCAACAGGAGATCGTGACTGACTATCCACACAGCGTGATGGGAGTGCTGAAAACCGCGCTCAGCCGTTTAGCAGACACCATCACCAAGGTACGTGAAGCCGCTCAGCACGTTACCGAGTCCTCGGCACTGCTATCCGCCACTTCGTCCACCAACAATCAACACATAAGCCTGCAAACTCGCGAAGCAGAGCAGGTTGCGACGGCCATTACCCAAATGGCAGCTACCGCCAGTGAGGTGTCAGGTTACGCCGCCCAGGCAGCAGACGCCGCGCGCTTGGCAGATAACGAAGTCGAAAGCGGTAACCAGTTGGTAGCAGCAACGACTCAGGCCATTGAACAGTTGGCAAGCTCGCTGGAGCAAACCACCAAGACAGTGGAAAAAGTGTCCAAACAAAGCGAACAGATTGGATCGGTCATCGAAGTCATTAACTCGATCGCCTCCCAGACCAATCTGCTGGCGTTGAATGCTGCCATCGAAGCGGCCAGAGCCGGCGAGCATGGCCGAGGATTTGCGGTCGTTGCCGATGAGGTCCGGTCGCTGGCCAATCGCACACAGCAGTCGACACAAAACATCCGGGAGATGATCAGCACGCTTCAAACCGGTACTGATACCGCCGTGCAAACGATGCGCGAAAGCTGCGACCTGGCAGGCGTTACCGTGACGCAAACCCGCAACGCCCAGGGAGCGCTGTCCAAAATCAGTCAGGAAGTGGGCGCGATTAATCACATGAACGCGCAGATCGCCAGCGCCTCGGTGCAGCAAAGCGCCGTGGCAGAAGACGTTGCGGCCAACATTAACCGTATCCATGGATCGACTGTGGAATCTGCGGACGGGTCCCAGCAGATAGCTGTCGCCAGTCAAGAGTTGACCCAGCTGGCGGATCAACTCACGCAGAAGGTCGCGTTCTTCAAAGCCGAAATGGGTTTGAGCAAAGCGTCCTCCAAATAATGACTGCTCAGGGCCTTGATGAGACAAGTCGCGAGTCGCCCAACTAACCCGGATGTGGGCCGACGTCAGCCCTCCTGTCCGGTCAAAGCCCTGCAAATGGTGGCAATGAGATATCATCCATGACTGACGATTTGCCGCTGGAGGCCCCCCATGAACTATTTAGAGCGTGAGCGCAGTCGGCTCGCTGCCGTGCATGCACTCCAATGGCTGGAGAGCGCCGCCCATGGGAACTTTGACCGTATTTGCCGCCTTGCCGCGATCCATTTTGACGTCCCTACGGTGCTGATATCGCTGGTAGAGAAAGATCGGCAGTGGTTTGCCGGGCGTGTTGGCTTCGAGGCCAGTGAAACACCTATCGAACAATCTTTCTGTCGCTATGCCATCAAAGGACAGGGCGTCATGGTGGTGCCGGACGCCTTGCTGGACGCGCGCTTTGTCGATAACGCCTTGGTCGTTAAACCAGGCGGCATCCGATTTTATGCAGGCGCGCCGCTGCGCAGTCGCCACGGTCATACGATTGGCAGCTTGTGCATTATCGACGTAAAGCCGCGCCAACTCCGGCCAGAGGACGTTGTAGCGCTGGAAGACTACGCGCAAATGGTGATGATGCAGATTGAGCACTGCCACTTACTCAAGTATCAGGACGCTACCACTCGCCTTCCTAACTTGAATCAGTTTCTGCTCGACACTCAAGGCCTTGCGCTGAGCAAAAATCAGGTGCAGCTGATGATCGTCATTCGAATCCAGCCCATTCAGGCGGCCGCCGAACTCAGTGTCATCAGCAACGTTGGTGCCCAGCAACTGCTTCGCGAAGTCGCTCAGCGTCTGCGCCATCGGCTGGAAAGTGTCGCCGAGCTTTACCATGTCAGCGAGCTGGATTTCTGCTTGCAA
The DNA here is from genome assembly GCF_057128745.1 of Pseudomonas rosaeacicularis. Taxonomy (NCBI): domain Bacteria; kingdom Pseudomonadati; phylum Pseudomonadota; class Gammaproteobacteria; order Pseudomonadales; family Pseudomonadaceae; genus Pseudomonas; species Pseudomonas rosaeacicularis. Next base: position 32,331 of record NZ_JBSKHT010000019.1, on the reverse strand, counting down.
GTGAGCTGCGATTCTCACCGACGAGACAGCCTGTTTCGGGCTTTGCTGGCGCTGATTACCGAGCCGTCGGCAGACCTCTCAGTGCATGTCGGACTGAGTTTTTGTGACAGTGGCCAGCAAACCGCAGCTGCGCTCATGCGCAAAGCCACGCTTGCGGTCGGAGTCGCTATGGATCGTCATGAGCCCTGGGCTGCGTTCGATGAGGCAGAAGATTGCGCACAGCGCAGGGCCCTTGCCCTGCTCAACGATTTCAGCGATTCATTAACCAACGGCGACATCTACCTGGACTACCAACCGCGATTCAGTCTTCAGGATGGACGCTTGCTGAGTGTAGAGGCGCTGATCCGCTGGACACATCCGACATTGGGCCAGATATCGCCGGCTGAATTTATCCCTTTGATCGAAAGCGCCGGCAAGATCAGCTCGGTCAGCCAATGGGTGATCAATCGCTCGCTGGACGATTTGGCTGGCTGGCAGGATCAGGATATTAGATTGGCGATCAACCTTTCACCTCTGGATTTTCGGACCATGGACATAGCGCAGGCTTTGGAAAGCGCCTGTCATAAGAAAGGCATCGCAGCGTCAAGGCTGGAAGTGGAGATTACCGAAGGGGAATGGATGCGATCAGACAAGAGTGTGATCACTCAGCTCAGAAACATCCGTGATCTGGGCGTCGACGTAGCGATCGATGATTTCGGTACGGGCTACAGCAATTTTGCTTACTTGCATGAGATCCCGGCCAATATTCTGAAACTGGACAGGTCACTCGTCACTGACCTGGAGCACAGCCCGCGCAACCGCATCATTACCCGTTCAGTCTTACAGTTGGCAAAAGACCTGGGCTACCGGACCGTCGCCGAGGGCGTCGAAACCTTCCGTTGCATGAGCCTTGTTCGAGAGTTCGGTTGCGAGGAAGCCCAGGGATACTTTCTGAGCCGACCGCTCCCCGTCGCTCATTTCGAGCGGCACTCTCGAAATATCGCCTTGACGTTTGTTTCACCGGCTCCGGTCAACGACGAGTGCTACGCCGCAAGCAACACAGCATCCTGACGGGGTGCTCACAGCTCGGCTGCTTCAGCCGGCCAGGACTCGCCCTCGCGGGCTGAAGCGGGCTGAAACGCGGGCGCCCAAGCATCGTAATGCCCACTGCCGACAACACGTGAACGCCAATGACTGCGACTTTCAACCAATAAACATTTGCACCCACCGCGCCAAGTGTTGCTGCAACTGAGAGCGACAAGCTGCTCTTGGCTCACCACGTACCTGTAGGTCAGTTTTCTTCAATACCTTTCTAGCGCGTGGTTCTACTTTCAGCACTCACTTACGAGCACTGAAGGTTCCAGATGAACGTCGTATTTTCCATGGCCACTTTTGCCCTGGCCTGCTCCATCAGCCCTGGCCCGGTCAATATTGTCTCTTTGGGCTGCGCAGCGCGCTACGGCCTGCGCGCCACACTGCCTCATGTCACCGGCGCTACCTTAGGATTTATCCTGCTGTTCTTGCTGATAGGGCTAGGGCTCAATGAAGTGCTGCGCCATTGGCCGCTGTTGACCCAGGTGATCCGTATCGCTGGCGTGGCATTTCTGCTGTATCTGGCCTATCAGCTGGCTGACGATGACGGGCGGCTGAACACTGAGCAGGAGCAGAACATACCCTCGGCAATTAATGGGGCCCTGATGCAGTGGCTTAACCCCAAGGCCTGGTTAGCCTCCATGGCGGGGATGGGCGCCTTTGTGGCTGACGGCGACGTGCAGATGGTGTGGGTATTCTCCCTTCTGTATCTGGTGATCTGCTGGTTGTCACTTGCCTGCTGGGCCTGGGCCGGCGCCTCATTACGCGGCTATCTGAAGCATGCCGCTGCGGTGCGCTGGTTCAATCGGGGCATGGCCGCAATGCTCGCAGGTTGCGCCGTTTATTTGTTGCTTGAGTAATCAAACCCCGGTATTGCCCAGGCGTAGCGGCAAGCGTGCGTTTGAACAGCCGCTGCAGATGCGCTTGATCTGCGAACCCGACATGGGCCGCGACCTGGGCGATGTCATCGCCGCGGCGCAGGCAGTCGCGCGCCAACTGAAGGCGACAATCAATCAAGAACGCATGGGGCGTCAGCCCGTAGTGAGCCTTGAACGTACGAATCAAATAGGACTGTGAAAGCTGCACTGCCGCAGCGATGTCATCCAGGCAAAGGGGTTGCATGCAGTGTTCGCGGATAAAATCTGCAGCATCGGCTACCTTGCGCAAGCCACTTGTGTCGTGACTGCTAGCCGGCGTCAGTCGTGCAATGAGTCGCTGGAAGAAATCCAGCGTTGCAGCCTGCAGGGTTTCAGGTGTTGTATCGATCCCGGTCAAGGTGCAGTACAGCCTGTCCAAATCGGCAAAAAGATTGGGATCAGTACTGTAATTTTCTTCAAAAGGAACGAACCCCGCCACATCGATACCGCTTCGCCCTTGCAGCGAACCCAGCCAGGCCGCATCAACGTAGAACATCCGATAACCCCACGGCTGGTCGTGCAAAGGGTTACATGCATGTACCACGCCCGGGCTGATGATGACCACGCTGCCACTGGCAATTGGACGGCAGCTATGGCCATGCAGATAGGTGCTCTGCCCCGTCATGATCGCGCCGATAGAAAAGGTCGTGTGGGAATGTCGCCCATGAGTGAAGGTGCGACCGTCCTCGACGTTGCGGACCTCGATATAAGGGACAGCATGGTGACGCCAGTAGTGGGACATAGATGCTCGGATCGTCGAAACACGCTGGGTTGTAGCGTGAAATGATCAGAGCTCGCAAGCACGCTGTGCTCCACGACAAAGCCTCAAAAATCGCCCATCACGCTATGGACAACGACCTCACACTCAAGGATGCGGCGCTGCAGTTGGGGTATATCGATGAAGCGCAATTTGACCGCATCGTCGATCCTCGAAAAATGGTGTCGCCTTACGTTGCCGCCAGCCAGTGAAAGCGTGTTCTAGGTAATGAGCCGCTGATAGGGCAAGGCGAACTCTGGACCCGGCTCTGCCCGCAACGGTCGCTTGGTGTCCGTCCGCGAGTGATAAGCTCACCCAAAGCGACCGCGCTGCGGGCTAAAATTCTGGAGCAGCTATGGCTGTCGAACCTGAAGATGGACTGTTGAAAGGCTCCTGCCACTGCGGGAGGGTGCGCATAGTCGTTTCCCAACCACCGGTTCATGCCATCAAATGCAACTGCTCGATCTGTATTCGACTGGGAGCACTGTGGGCTCATTACGAGGCTGCAATGGTGAGTATTGAAGGGCATCCTCAAAACACCTCGGCCTATGTCTGGGGTAGAGAAACGCTGAAGACGATGCGGTGTAAAACCTGCGGATGCGCCACCCATTGGGAAGCGCTTACCCCGGAGGCAGGCGCCGAGGTCGGTGTTAATTTGAATAACTTTGATCAGCGACTTACCCGGAACACGCCAGTGAAGGTCTTTGACGGTGCGGACACATGGGCCTATCTGGACTGAACTTGCTACACCTTCATGTCTAAAGAGTCGCTAACGGTAGCTCAGGAAACCCATTCCACCGTCTGCAACATGCGTCGGTACGGAGAGTTCGGTTCGCTCATTTCTTTCTGGATCGTAGCGATCAGACATTCGAGAAACTTTTCGGCGGCTGGCCGCAACGGTTGGCCAGCTCTACTGATCGCACCGACCAGGGCGTTTCCAACCGGCTCTCGCAGTGGCAGGGAGCACAGGCCTTCGCGCTGAGCACACACCTCCACCAGCGGCCAGGGAAAGACGCTGAGCATGTCAGTCTCGCGCAGCAGGCTGAGCATGATGGAGAGCGAATGCGCGAAATGCACATGCCCCGGCGCCACGAATTCCCCGTCATGTGGCGTCGATAGAATCCAGTCCGCAAAGGCCAACTCATCCAGTGAACGACAATCTGCCAGCGGATGCCCACGCCGCGCTACTACGGCGCAATCGGCGGTAAACAGCGGGACATAATTGAGATCAACGTTGGAGCACTGGCTGTCGAGCCGGCCGATGAACAGATCCAGACTGGCGTCGCGCAGACGCGGATACGCAATCGATGACAATCCCTCGTGGAGTTCCAGTTGCACGTGGGGGAAGCGTGCGCGAAAAATCATGGTCACCTGAGGCAGCAAGGTCATCGCGAGCCACGGCGTCACCGCCACTGCCAGACGGCCCGTCAGTTCGCCTTTGCAGTCAGCCACCACATGACTGGCACTGACCATCTGCGCCACCAGCAGCCGCGCCTGTACCAGCAAGCGCTTGCCGGCGTCAGTGAGGTCAATGCCGGAGGTGTTGCGCACCAGCAGTTGCAGCGAGGTCTCGGTTTCCAGCTTCTGGATAGCCTTGGTCACGGCCGCCGGTGATGTATCCAGTCGTTTTGCAGCGCCTCGAATACTGCCCGCTTCGGCCACTGCCACCAACGCGTTGAGCTGATAGAACTTCATGATGTCTGCCTGTTAACCCTGGGTTGCCGCGTTCAGCGCCGTTTGTCTTGTGGCCGTTTCTCGACGGCCTATGCTCAAGCCATGCCCGTGAAGCCGCCCGCACCACAACGAAGCGCCCTGCTCCACGCTAAAGCGGTGAGCAAGGCACACAAGGCGCCGCACGCCCCACCGCTGACCTGCCGGTCCAGCAACAGACCGACTATGGAAGATTCTTGCCAATGCCGCACGTGACCCGCCGATTACTGCCGATAGAAGCCCAAATGCGTGAATTGCGTCAGCGCATCCACGCCAATCCGGAACTCGGCTATCAGGAATATGCCACCAGTGAACTGGTCGCCGAACGACTGCTGGCATGGGGCTACGAGGTGCACAGAGGACTCGCGGAAACCGCGGTGATTGGCACCCTTAAAAAGGGTAGCAGCTCTCGGATACTCGGGCTGCGCGCGGACATGGATGCGTTGCCGATTCTGGAAAAGACCGGCCTGCCCTACGCGAGCACGGTGCCCGGCAAGATGCACGCCTGCGGGCATGACGGTCACACCACCATGCTACTTGCGGCGGCCTGGGCACTGGCGCATGACAGCGCGTTCGACGGCACCGTGAGACTGATTTTTCAACCTGCCGAAGAAGGCCTGGCCGGCGCGCGCCGAATGATCAGGGAGGGAATGCTGGAGCGGTTCCCGTGCGACGCCCTGTTTGCCATGCACAATATGCCCGGCTACCCGCAAGGCAAGCTGGGATTTCGGGCCGGGCCTTTCATGGCGTCGGCGGATCAAATCACCGTGACCGTCCAGGGCCACGGCGGCCACGGCGCCATGCCCCACCAATGCGTCGACCCGGTGGTGGTCTGTGCAAGCATCATCATGGCGTTGCAGACCATCGTTTCGCGCAATGTGTCGCCCCAGGAAATGAGCGTGATTACGGTGGGGGCTATTACGGCAGGCAAGGCGTCCAACGTCATACCGGACAGCGCAGAAATGCTGATCTCCGTGCGCGCGCTGAACAATGCCGTGCGTGATCGCCTGGAAGCGCAGATCAAACGTTTGATTCACGCTCAGGCCGATGCATTCGGCGCCACCGCCGAGGTTCATTACAGTGCTGATTACCCGCTGCTGGTCAATGATCCCGCCATGACCGAGTTCGCCACTCAGGTGGCAATCGACTGGCTTGGAGAAGATGAGGTACTGACCGATATTGCGCCGTTCAACGGCAGCGAAGATTTCGCCTGGTTCCTTCGAGAACGTCCCGGCTGCTATCTGATCATCGGTAACGGCGAAGGTGAGAAGAGCTGCATGATTCATGACCCCCGCTATGACTTCAACGATGACAACCTGATGCGCGGTGCTGGCTACTGGATCAAGCTGACTGAGGCCTTTTTGTCAGTGCGTGACCAATGATTTCCCATTCCAACCGACTCTGATGAGGCTTCTATGCTCCGACTGAACCTGCACTATGCTGCCCTTCTCACCGGGTTGTTGATGGCCACCACGAGCCAGGCGGCAAGCGTGATCCGCTTTGGCGTCGACCCCAGCTATCCGCCCTTCGAACAGAAGCTGCCGGACGGTTCGCTGAGTGGTTTCGATATCGATCTGGGCAATGCGTTGTGCGCGCAGATCAAAGTGCGCTGCGTCTGGGTCGAGCAGAACTTCGACGGCATGATCCCCGCACTAAAGGCGCAGAAATTCGACGGGATTCTCTCAGCGTTCAGCGATACGGAGGCGCGCCGTAAACAGGTCGATTTTAGCCAGCGCCTGTACGTTGCGCCCTCCTCGCTGATCGTAAAAAAAGGGGCCGGACTGTTGCCGACTGCGGCATCACTCAAAGGTAAATCGGTGGGGGTCGTCCAGGGCTCGCTTCAGGAGAGCTACGCCAAATCAGAGTGGGCACCGGCTGGGGCGATCGTCCACTCTTATCAGACTCAGGATCAGGTGTTCATGGACTTGATATCCGGCCGTCTGGATGGATCTTTCCAGGCATCCGTGCAAGGTGACATCGGCCTGTTGCAGAAAGACCAGGGCAAGGACTTTGCTTTCGCGGGCGAACCCATCACCGACAAGAGCATCATTGGTAACGGCGTGGCGATCGGTATTCGCAAGAACGATACGGCCCTGCGCGACAAGATCAACGCGGCGATCGTCGCGCTGCGTCAATCGGGTGAGTATGACCGCATCGCGAAGAAGTACTTTGCCTACGACGTATACGGTGAGTAAGGCCATGACCGCATTCGCACCCACCGACGGGGATTTCAACGCCAGCGAATTAGGCGATGCCGCCCGGCGCTTTTTTCTTGAACACGGCGCGCTGTGCATTCGCGGCGCATTGACCAAAGAACAGGTCGAGCAACTGAAAACCGGCATCGATCAGAACCTTGCACAGCCCAGCCCTCGGGCCAAGGTGGCGAGCAGCGCCGACGATCCGGGGTGGTTTTTTGAGGACTTCTGCAACTGGCAGGATAATGAGCAGTACCGCAGCGTTATCCATGATTCAGACTTGGCCGCCATTGCCCAGCGTCTACTGGCTAGCAAGCAGATTCGGCTTTATCACGATCACCTGTTGGTCAAGGAACCCAACACCCGACAACGTACGCCCTGGCATCAGGATCAGCCGTACTACAACATCACAGGCTCCGACACGATCAGCTTCTGGATTCCGGTCGATCCGGTTGCGCAGGCCTCGACGCTTGAATTTGTTGCCGGCTCCCATAAAGGACCGTGGCTGATGCCTAGGTCCTTCATGGACAACCAGGCCAAGTGGTTCGCCGAAGGCTCTCTTGCCGATCTTCCGAACATCGAAGAACACCGTGAAGACTTCCCGATTTTAGGCTGGGCCTTACAGCCGGGGGATCTGGTGTGCTTCAACATGCTCACCCTCCATGCGTCTGCCGGCGTGGGCGGTGATCAGCGACGCCGTGCGTTTTCAGTACGCATGCTCGGGGACGATGTGCGGCATGCGCCACGGCCATGGATCACCTCGCCCGAATTTCCCGGACTGCGGGAAAGCCTGGCCGAAGGCGCCGTTATGGACCACCCTCTTTTTCCAGTGATCTACCCGAATCGAGTGAGCGCCGGCCGATAGGTTTCGAGCGCGCACTATACGGCTGTGGCGCAGATGACCAGCTTTATCAGCCACGCATTTATGCCGGGGTGCGTTGCTCGTTTTCCAAAGCAACGGCATCAGCCCCAGCGGCAATTCGCATCGGCGAGGTTGGGTCGTTTGCTGCACGCCATACCGCCTCAGCGACATCTTGAGCGTCGGTGACTTCGGCTGGCTGCGCCCACTCGGCAAAAATCTGCTGCGCCAGATCAGAGTAAGCCTCTGGAATGCTGCCCTGCATTCGTGGTTGTGCATTCTTACCGAAGTCGGTCGCGGGAGCTCGCCCCGGCAGCACCAGACTCAACCGAACATCGAACGGTTCAAGCTCAAGCGCAAGCGACTCGGTGAACGCATTCACCGCGCTTTTGCTCGCGGTATAGATACTGAGCAGCGGCAGTGACTTTATCGTCACGCTTGAGGTGACGTTGACGATAACCCCGGATTTACGCTGCCGAAACTGCGGCAGGAACGCCTGAATCATCGCCATGGTGCCAAAGGTGTTGGTCTCGAAAATGCCGCGGATCGCTTGCATCGAGCTGCCTTCCAGCGCCCCGAGTAAACCGATACCGGCATTGTTGACCAGCACGTCGATCGGCCCGGCAGCCAGTACCGCCCCTTGGATACTGCTTGGGTCGGTCACATCCAGAGCAAGCACACGAAGGTGCTCGGATGCTGCAAAGAGTTCCTCGTCTGGTGTGCGCGTGGTCGCGATGACCTTCCAGTCACGCTCAAGAAAATAGCGAGCGGTGGCCAGGCCAAAACCTGAAGAGCATCCAGTGATCAGCACAGTTTTCATTGGTGGGTCCAGTGGGCGGTTGACAGGAATGCAACGATAGGCTGTCGTGCCCGGACTGACTATCATCGCCAGTCCGCTAATCTTTCGCAGGAGTCCGAAATGTTTGATCCACTCGCGCAGGTCGTTACGCTCCTGCAACCGGGGGCCTCGTTTTCCAAGGTGGTGAGTGGCGCGGGAGCCTGGCGTGTGCGCCGGTCGGTGTACGGCCAACCGTTTTATTGCGCGATTCTCGACGGTGGTAGCCGACTGTCAGTGGCCGGGCAGCCTGCGATCACCTTGCAGGCTGGCGATTTTGTGCTCATTCCGGCCGCCTACGACTTCACGATGATGAGCCTTCAGCCGCTGGCGGATGGGGACGCAGACACTCTTCCCGTCGAGGTGCGGCCACGTGACATTCGTGTTGGCCTGCGAGACATTCCGCCCGATGTTCAATTGTTGGTAGGCCACTGCACGTTCGGTTCTCCGGATGCCGCGCTGCTGGTATCAGTGCTACCCCAACTGATACATGTTCGCGGCGAACGCCGGCTGGCAACGCTGGTTGAACTCGTGACCGAAGAGGCGCGCGGGCAGTGCCCGGCGAGGGATGTCATCCTTGCACATCTGTTGGAGGTTCTGTTCATCGAAGCTCTTCGCTCCACTGCAACCGAAGCTGCGCCGGCCGGGCTGCTGCGCGGACTCGCCGATGAACGTCTGGCTGTCGCGATACGCCAAATGCACGAACATCCGAGCCAGCCATGGACTGTGGCGCAGCTCGCCAGGGAAGCTGCTCTATCCCGCTCCACCTTTTTCGAACGTTTCAAGCAAGCATTGGGCATGGCGCCGATGGCGTATTTGTTGACCTGGCGAATGGCGCTGGCAAAAAACCTGCTGCGTGGTCGAGACGACAGTATTGCCGAGATTGCGCAGCGGATCAGTTACAGCTCCGTGAGCGCATTCAGTGTTGCGTTTACGCGCTATACCGGGCTTACACCTGGACGCTATTCGCGGGACGAAATCGCTATATGAATGCCTATGAAATGAACACACACTCCGCATAACTCCTGCTATGCCGCGACACAGAGCTCAGTATTTACGGATACCGGATTTGACATTCCAAGAGGAAGAGTGAATGAGATATCGTGTTGAGCTGCCGATTCGCTCAACATGCCAAGGAAGCCAATGCTCACTTCACTCATATCGAATGGTCAGCCCCAAACACTTGCCCCGTCGGAACTGATTGCCCCCTGGTGGAGTTTTACGAAAACGGTCCTGGCTGCAACAGCGCTGTCGTTGGTACGTGACGGGCTGGTCAGATTGAACGACTCAGTGTTTGATCAGCCTTTCACGTTACGCCAGCTGTTGCGGCATGAGGCAGGTCTGGCTGATTACGGCGAACTTAAGGAGTATCACGCCGCCGTTGCGAACAGTGAGCCAGCCTGGTCGGCAAATGAAATGATGCAGCGCCTTGACGGTGCTCGACTTCGATACAGTCCTGGAACAAGTTGGCGGTACTCGAATGTGGGCTACATGCTCATCGGCAGGCTGATTGAACGGCTGACTGACCTGACGCTTGAGGACGCGGTGATTCAACGGGCACTTTCCCCTCTGGGCCTGTCGAACGTTCGCTTTGCTAAAACGCGCGCAGACCTACAAACGAGCTATCTTGGAAGCTCCTCAAATTATGACCCTGCATGGGTTTACCACGGCTTGTTGATCGGCCCAATTTCACAAGCCGCGCTGTTTCTGGATCGCCTCTTCTGCGCAGAGCTTCTTCCCATGGGTTTGCTTCAGGACATGCAAGCAGCACGAACATTGGGCGGCCCGATTCCCGGGCGCCCATGGATCACGCCGGGCTATGGCCTTGGTGTCATGCAGGGGTCGATTGATGGCGGATATTCCCTATGCGGGCACACTGGCTGCGGGCCAGGCAGTGTCATTGCTGTCTACCGTATGTGCGACGGCGATGTATCGGCTAGTTGCGCTGTTTTTGAGGCGGGCGCCACAGAAGGTGCCGTCGAAGCCATCGTTGTTGGACAGCTGACGCACATTCTGCGGCAGGAGGCTGTAGGCGTCTAAGCCCTTGGCGTCGGCCTCATGATTCGCCGGATGACCGCTATGGGTCGAGCACCCATGACGTCCATCCATGACAGCCGTTCACACCCGCTGTGACTGAAATGCTGTTTTGCTGTTCGCCAGGCTCATCTACTCTGCTTTCACCCCGGACACCCCAGGATTCGGGGACTCCGATCACAGACCGTGGAATGAGAACGATGAGCACGCCCTCCAAGCCAGACGAACTCGCTATTCCCTATCAGCTGCCACAGGTGCCCTACATGACGCCAGACATGGTGCATGCCGGCGTCCTCACCACTTGGCTCGAAGACGACAATCTCTGGGTACCGGTGACCAGCACGGTCTCGTTCAAGCCGTTGCTGCTCAGCACCACCGGGGGTTATTACATCAACTTGCTGCGGGTTCGCCAAAGCGGTGTCCTCTCCCGTCATCGCCACAGCGGCGGGGTCCACGCACTCGTCCTGAAGGGCCGTTGGTATTACCTGGAACATGACTGGGTCGCCGATCAAGGTTCGTTCGCCTATGAGCCACCGGGGGAAACCCATACCCTTTTCGTACCGGAAGACGTCGAGGAAATGGTCACCTGGTTCCACGTTCAGGGCGGCTACACCTATGTCGATCCGCAGGGCGTTGCGGTGGGTTACGAGGACGTGTTTACCAAGCTGGAAGCTGCGCGCAAGCACTACAAATCGTTGGGCTTGCCGGACAACTACATCGAGCAGTTCATCCGCTGACATGTGCCCATCAGGCACAGGTCGAGCGACTTGTTCGCGGGTTCGAATACTGGCAGGCTGCGTGCCAACCGTAGCCTGCCGTGAGCGTTTCGATGGATAACTACTCACAAATGCTCGCCTTCGTGTGGGCAACCGAACATGGCAATTTCACTGCTGCGGCGCGGGCGAATGGCCTGACCCCGTCGGCGGTGAGCAAACTGATCACTCGGCTCGAAGACCGATTGCAGGTGCGACTTTTTCAGCGCGGCGCGCGGACCCTCACGCTGACTGAAGAAGGCTCGGCCTATCTGGTCAGCGCAAGAGCTGTGATCAATGCCATGGCCGAGGCCGACTCCCTGGCGCAGGCGTTTCCCGAGCGGGTCAGTGGCTCGTTGCGTGTCCACACGATGACGACGTTCGCCAAGCACCAGATTTTGCCCTGGCTACCCGAATTCCTCGCGACCTATCCCGGCCTGAACGTCGATCTGCAGGTGGGGCCACAGTACGTGGACCTGTTTGATCAGGGGCTGGACGTTGCCATCCACAGCGGCGGGCTGCCCGACTCATCGAGAATCGCGCGCAAAATTGGCGAAAGCGCCTGGATCACCTGCGCGTCGCCCGACTATCTCGCCCGCAGGGGTACGCCCGTTCAACCACATGATTTGCTTGGCCACGACTGTTTCAATTTTGGTTTTCACAGCGCCTGGAATACCTGGCAATTCCTCGACAGCGAGGGCGCGATAACCACCGTACCGATTGCGCCCAAGGCGGTGTTCGCTCAAGGCGATCTGCTACGGGAAATGGCGTTGGCCGGTGCGGGAATCGTCAAGCTGGCGCAGTTTCACATCGGCGCGGACATTCAGCTAGGAGATCTGATCCCGCTGCTGAGTGAATTCAACCTGCCGGGGACCGAGCCCCTCTACATGGTCTATTCGAACAGGAAGCATCTGAGCCCGAGAATTCGAGTCTTCCGCGACTTTCTCGAGCAAAAACTGAAGGAAAACCCATGGGCATAATGTGCGCTGGCCACTTCATCAAAACGTGGGGGGCGACACGGCGCTGACCACCACACAGACTTCCTCGAATGGGTTGCGCATGCGATGGGGCAAGCGGCTGTCGAAGTAATAGGCATCGCCCGGCGAGAGGATTCTGACCTCATCGCCGACGGTCATTTCCAGCCGCCCTTCGATGATGATGCCGCCCTCCTCGGCTTCGTGTGAGTAAAGTTCTTCGCCTTCCTGCCCGGTGTCGGCGCCGGGTTCGTAGCGCTCGTGAAGAATCATCATCGAGCTGTTGGTCAGGTTGGCCCCTACCTGACGGTAAGACAGCATTTTGCCGTCGGCCAGTTCCACCAGGTCGTTTGCCTTGTAGAACACGGCGCGATCGACCACGGCCGAATCTGAGAAGAACACGCTCAACGTGACGTTCAAGGGTCTGAGCAGGCGTTTGAGAATACTGACCGAGGGGCTGGATTTGTCGCGTTCGATGATCGACAGCGTGGCGTGGGGAACACCTGCCAGCTCGGCCAGGCCACGGATCGACAGGCCCCGGCTTTGGCGCAGAGCCTTGAGACGCTCACCGACCGACGCGGAATCTTCGCCCGCCGTTTCGTCTTCGGGCAGCTCTTCCGGCGCGTGGGGGTTGCGGCTGATCGCCGGCGTATCTGTCACGGTTTGTTCCTCGAATGAACTCGGCACGTGGTGGCGGCGCGCAGGCGCATGCCGGGAGCCCGAATACGTTACGGCGCACCACGTTGGGTATTTCGCACCAACGCGCTTCACCTGACAAGCGCAAAAGTTACAGCGTATGACCGTCCTTCACCTGATCGGAACGCCACAATCGGTTCGATAAGTCTTGAACGGGTAATCGCTGCGGCTGCCAACTATCAAATTTCAGGCATGAAAAATCAATCGCTTACCGGTGATCCGGGCGATTTTCAGAATTAAGGGGCGAACGAAAATAAAACTTGCTTCGTAGATTTCGCAGTGGTAAAAATTTTTACCACCCACACAAAACATCTGCGTCGAGGTTCCACATGCACAACAAGCATAAGCCGTGCCACGCTCTAGCCGCTCTCGCGTTTGCCTTCGCCGGGCTTGCCGCTGCACAGTCTGCAAGCGCCCGTGATCTGACCATCGTCTCCTGGGGAGGAAACTTTCAGGACGCGCAACGGGAGATTTTCTTCACACCGTTTGGCCAGCAGACCGGCAAGAAAGTGCTCGACCAGAGCTGGGATGGCGGCGTTGGCGTGCTCGACGCCAAGGTGAAAGTGGGCAACCCGAACTGGGATGTGGTCGAAGTGGAAGCCGAGGACCTGGCGCTGGGTTGTGATTCCGGGCTCTACGAAAAGATCGACTGGGCCAAGGTCGGCAACAAGGCCGACTTCATCCCTGAGGCCGTGAATGACTGCGGCGTCGGCGCGATCGTGTGGAACACCGGCGTGGCGTGGGACGCTGACAAGCTCAAGACCTCCCCGACCTCATGGGCCGATTTCTTCGATACCGGCAAATTCCCTGGCAAACGCGGCCTGCGCAAAGGGCCGAAGTACTCGCTGGAGTTCGCCCTGATCGCCGACGGCGTAAAACCAGCCGACGTCTACAACGTGTTGCGTACGCCTGAAGGTGTGGACCGCGCGTTCAATAAGCTCAACAGCATCAAATCCAGCATCGTCTGGTGGGAAGCCGGCGCTCAGCCGCTGCAGATGCTGTCGGCCGGCGATGTGGTCATGAGCTCTGCCTACAACGGCCGCATTACGGGCTTCAATCGCAGCGAGGGTAAGCACTTCAAGTTCCTGTGGAACGGCAGCGTCTCAGCCATCGACTCCTGGACCGTACTCAAAGGCAGTGAAAACAAAGCCGCTGCGATGGATTTCATCGGTTTTGCCAGCAAGCCTGAAAACCTGTCCAAACTGCCGAAGTTCATCGCCTACGGCCTGCCGAACAAAAAGGCCAACGAGCTGGTTTCGGCAGAGCTGAAAGCGGACCTGCCGACCGCGCCAGACAACCTGGCGGTTGCCTTGCCACTGGACGTCGAATTCTGGGTCGACAACACCGAATCGCTCACCGAGCGCTTCAACGCCTGGATCGCCCAGAAGTAAGCATCACGACTGGGTCGCGCCTTTCCTGCCGCCCGCTTCAGGGTGGCAGCACCACACTCAATGACCGCCATGTCGCGCCTGCCGCAACGTGCCGGTCGACGGTTGCTCCTTCATTTTGCGTGAACAGGCAGATGAGTGGCGAAGATCGAACCTGCCTGTTCCCTGATGAGGGCTGCGTCATGAAACACCTGGTGAGCTTCAAGAACATCCAGAAAACCTACGACGGCTTTCGTCCCGTCGTGAAAGATCTGAACCTGGACATCAAGGAAGGGGAATTCGTCACCCTCCTCGGCCCTTCCGGCTCCGGCAAAACCACCAGTCTGATGATGCTCGCCGGCTTCGAAGCGCCGACCCGGGGCGAGATATTTCTCAAAGACCAACCGTTGCACAACCTGCCGCCGCACAAGCGTGATATCGGCATGGTGTTCCAGAATTACGCGCTGTTCCCGCACATGACTATCGAGGAAAACCTCGCGTTCCCGCTGTCGGTGCGCAAGATAAATCGCATCGATCGCGTCGAAAAGGTTCGTCGCGCGCTGGACATGGTGCGACTCAACGATTTTGCCAAACGCTATCCGTCGCAGTTGTCCGGGGGCCAGCAGCAGCGCGTCGCCCTGGCGCGAGCCTTGGTGTTCGAACCCAAGCTGGTGTTGATGGATGAGCCACTCGGCGCCCTCGACAAACAGCTGCGCGAACACATGCAGCTGGAGATCAAGCACCTGCACAAGCAACTGGGGCTGACCGTGGTTTACGTCACTCACGACCAGAGCGAGGCGCTGACCATGTCCGACCGCGTCGCTGTATTCAACGACGGCATCATTCAGCAGATCGACAGCCCTGCCGCCATTTACGAAACCCCGACCAAAAGCTTCGTCGCCCAGTTCATCGGGGAAAACAACACACTCATGGGTACGGTGTTGTCCCAGGACGCCACTCACACAACGGTGCGTCTGAAGGACGGCAGCCAGATCCAGGCGGTGACCGTGACGTTGATCCAGCCAGGCGAACCGGTCGCGCTGTGCATCCGTCCGGAGCGGGTCATCGTCAGCGCTGCGGGTACCACGCCGTTGGCCGCCCGCATTCGCGAGTACATCTATCTGGGCGATCACGTGCGAATGATCGCCGAAATCGCCGGGCAGCCCGACTTCATGATCAAGCTTGCAGCCACGAAAATGGACAGCAGCTGGACCGTCGGCAGCACCATTTGCCTCTCCTGGGCGCCCGAGCACATTCGTGCGCTCGACGTCATTGCGCACTGAGGCGACGATCATGAATCAAACCGCCGCTCTGCTGCCGCGCGATGAGGACACTGTGGACCTGAGAGCCAGGCTCAAGAAGTCCCAACGCGCCTATAAACTGAAATCCTTCGCGCTGATCGCACCGCTGTTCCTTTTCGTGGTGGTGTGCTTCGCCTTCCCGATCGGCACGATGCTCAGCCGCAGTGTCGACAATCCTGAAGTCAACACGTCCATGCCTGCTACTACAGCGGCGTTAAGCACCTGGACTGGCGACGCTTTGCCAGATGAAGGCGCCTATGCTGCGGTGATCAAGGACTTGGCAGATGCCAAGGAAAATGGCCAGATTCTCGCCCTGAGCAAACGGCTCAACTACGAGATTGCTGACTACCGCGCAGTGATCAGCAAGACCCTGCGCAACTTACCGGATCAAAACGCGGCCTCAAAACGCTCGGCGTTGATCGCAGTCGACAAGGCCTGGGGCGATGTCGCCTACTGGAAAGCGCTCAAGCAGGCCTCCTCGAAACTGACGCCGTACTACCTGCTGGCCGCCCTGGATCATCGCTTTGACTCGGCCACCGGCAGCATCGTCAAGGCCGATGCCAATCAGTCGATCTACGTCGATATTTTCGCCCGCACCTTCTACATCGGCGCGATCGTCACGGTGCTTTGCCTGCTGCTGGGTTTCCCCGTGGCGTACTGGCTGGCCATCCTGCCTGAAGGCAAAAGCAACCTGCTGATGATCTGCGTGCTGCTGCCGTTCTGGACCTCATTGATCGTGCGCACCGCGGCGTGGATCGTGCTGCTGCAATCAGACGGTCTGATCAATCGCACGCTGATGTTTGTGGGCATCGTCGATTCCCCGATTCAGCTGGTGTTCAACCGCACCGGGGTGATCATCGCGATGACCCACGTGCTGCTGCCGTTCATGATTCTGCCGCTGTATAGCGTGATGAAAGCCATTCCCTCCAATTACGTACGGGCGGCGATCTCATTGGGGGCTCATCCGTTTGTGGCCTTCTGGCGAATCTACGTGCCGCAGACGTTCGCAGGCCTCGCCGCTGGGGGCTTGCTGACCTTCATTCTCGCCATCGGTTACTACGTGACCCCGGCATTGGTGGGGGGCGCGGCGGATCAGATGGTCAGCTACTTCGTCGCGTTCTACACCAACAAAACAGTGAACTGGGGCATGGCGTCCGCGCTCGGCAGCCTGCTGCTGATCGCCACCCTGCTGCTTTACATGGTGTACGGCAAGCTCACTAACCCGACGCAGGCGAGGTAATTGGCCATGTTGCAACCATACGCATCTCCCGTAGAAAAGCTGGCTCGGTTCGCACTGGTGTCGGCGTCCATCCTGATTCTGCTGTTTTTGATCGTGCCGATCCTGGTGATCATCCCGCTGTCGTTCAATGCATCGTCGTTCCTGACCTACCCAATGGACGGATTTTCCTTTCGGTGGTACGAGGAACTGATGTCCTCCCAGGAGTGGCAGCAGGCGTTCAAGAACAGCTTCATCATTGCCCCCGGCGCCACGTTGCTGGCGATGATCTTCGGCACGATGGCCTCGGTAGGCCTGTGCCGGGGCGATTTTCGCTTCAAGAGCGTGGTGATGGCGTTCCTGATCTCGCCGATGATCGTGCCGCTGATTATCGTCGCGGTGGGCCTGTACTTCTTCTTCGCCAAACTGCAATTGCTCAACAGCTACATCGGTCTGGTCCTGGCCCACGCCATGCTCGGCGTGCCGTTCGTGGTCATCACGGTCAACGCGACGATGCAGGGCTTCGACACCAATCTCAGTCGTGCTGCTGCCAGTCTCGGCGCGCCGCCACTGACGGTTTTCTTTCGCGTGGTGCTGCCGCTGATTGCACCGGGTGTCATCTCCGGCGGTCTGTTCGCGTTCGCGACCTCCTTCGATGAAGTGGTGGTGACACTGTTCCTCGCCAGCCCCTCGCAACGCACTCTGCCGCTGCAAATGTTTGCCGGCATCAGAGAGAACATCAGCCCGAATATCGCGGCCGTGGCCACCATCATGGTCGTGCTCTCGGTGTTGATGCTGCTGACCCTGGAAGTGCTGCGGCGTCGTAATCAGAAGCTCAAGGTAAAACAAGAATAAACAGGCGGGCGCAGTCCTTTTAGACGCATTGAACACCCCATAACTTCGTCCCGGGTCTTGCTCGGGACAGCAAACTCCTGTCCAGATTCAGAGGTTGAGAATGACTAACTTAGTGGGCGATGTATCCAGCGCCGCGCGCATCCTGCCGCCGCTGAACGGCGAGACGTTGTTCATCCGCAAAGGCAAAGGCGCCCATCTCTGGGACGACAAGGGCCGCACGTACATTGACACCGCGTTGGGCTTTGGCGCGGTGTTGTTGGGGCATGCAAACGATTTGGTGAATGCTGCCGTGACCCAAGCCCTTGACGATAGCGCGGCCCCCTCCTGGGCTCATGTTCGCGAACATGAGGCGGCCACCGCGCTGGCCTCGCACACGGGCGAACTGACGAAAGTCATGTTCACCAACTCGGGCAGCGAAGCGGTACATCTGGCTTGCCGAGCCGCGCGGGCGTACACCGGTCGCGCAAAAATCGCCAAAATGGCCGCCGGTTTCGATGGCTGGTTCGATGACGTCAGCTACGGCAACGTGACCTCCGACGAAGCAAGCTTCAAAGACGGCGCACGTCCGTCCACCGAACGCACCACGCTGATTCGTTTCAATGACTTCGCTGACGTCGAACGGCTGTTCACTGAGGACTCTGACATTGCGGCAGTGATTCTCGAACCCATGCTCGCCAACGCGGGCTGCATCATGCCGCTGCCCGGCTACCTAAAGCACGTGCAGGATGTCGCCCACAGGCACGGCGCTTTGGTGATCTGCGATGAAGTGCTGATGGGTTTCCGTCTGTTTGCGGGACTCGCTGGGCTACGTGAGGGTCTGGACCCAGACCTGGCCTGTGTCGGCAAGGCGATCGGCAACGGCGTACCGGTGTCTGCGGTGGTGGGCAAACCCATTATTCTCGCGGGCTTCGAGCAAGGACGCGTGGCGCGCGGCGGCACATTCAGCGGTAACCCGCTGGCGTGCGCGGCGGTCAGCAGTACGCTGGCGCTGCTGGATAAGTGTGACTACGAGCAACTGATCCAGCGTGGCGAGGAACTGCGGGGTGCCATAGAGACAACCTTCAAATCCCATGGCATCGCCGTCGCCACCAGCGGCTACGGAAATGTCTTCGGCATCTGGCCCGCTGCAACGGCCCCGGTCACCTATGAGCAAGCCGCCAGGATCGCTAGCCCTGCGTTCACCAAAGCGCTGCATCTGGCCCTGCGTGAAGCGGGCGTGCTAATGATGCCATCGCCTTATGGACGCATATACATTTCTTTCGAGCACAGCGATGAGGTGATCGAGGAAATGAAGGTGGCGTTTGACAAAGCGGCTAAACAACTAAAACCGCAGTTCGCAAAAGGCTGATTTCCCCAAGCAAAAAAATGCCAGTCGGTTGCGCCGACTGGTTTTTTTTGTTTTGGGGTAATCCGCGTTTTAAACCAGATTCAAATCGCATCTTCCAGCGTGAGCTCAGGGGGTTGCCGACGCAACCCTCCTGTCAGGTACATCAGGTACACAAAACCAATCGCCAGCCAGGACAACCCCAATTCGACGGCATTGGAGTCCAGGCTGAACATCAGCCACAAATCGGCCGCCATACCGGCGAGCGGCAACAGAACATAGAGAATCATCGCCTTCAAGCCACGCCGTTTTTGCCCGATCCAGTAATGGAATATGACTGAAAGGTTGACCATGATGAAAGTCAGAAACGCGCCGAAGTTGATGAACGAAGTCGAGGTGGTTACGTCCATTTTCAGCGCGAGTAATGCCACCACAGCGCTGAGCAGGATGCAGCCTACCGGAGTTCCGAAACGCGGCGACAGGTAGCCGAAAAAGCCTTTGGGCAGCACCGAATCGCGTCCCAACACATAGAGCAGTCGCGAGCCGCTGGCCTGTGCGGCGATGCCCGAGGTGAACTGTCCGATCACCAGTCCGATCAGGAAGATCGACACGAAAAGGTCCCCTCCGATGTTCTTGGCAATCTCGTAGGCCGCCGAGTCAACGTTAGCAAATTGCAACGAAGGCTGGGCGAGTTGCACCACATACGAAGTGCCTACAAAGATAAGGCCGCCGATCAAGGTCACCCAAAGAATCGCCCGCGGCATGTTGCGCTCGGGGTCGTGGGTCTCCTCGGTCAGGGTGCTCACGGCATCGAACCCCAGATAGGAATAACAGGCGATCGCAGCACCACTCATGATCATCGACCAGTGCGCCCCGCCCGTGGCGAACGGTGCCAGGGTAAACAACGGTTTGGAGGGATCACCCAGCGTGTAATGAACGCAGAGCACGATAAACGCCGCCAGAATCAACACCTGCAGCAACAGCAACAGGATGTTCACGGCAGTCGCCAGTTTGAGCCCATAGATGTTGATCACGGTGGTCAGCGCAATGAATGCCAACAGCCAGACGAACTGCGGGATCTCAGGGAACGCCGAGTTGAGATACGCGGTACCGATCAGCCAGATCGCCATCGGCAGGAACAGGTAATCCAGCAGAATCGCCCAGCCTGTCATGAACCCCAGCCGTGCATCGATGGCTTTCCTGACGTACGTATAGGAGGAGCCCGATACCGGGAACGCCTTCGCCATATGGGCATAGCTGATCGCGGTCAACAGCATCGCCACCAGCGCGGCGAGATACGCCATGGGCACATGCCCGCCGCTCGATTGAGCGAGAATGCCGAAGGTGCCGAGGACGATGATCGGGGTCATCAGCCCTACCCCGAAAATGACCAAAGTGCCGAGCGATAAAGTGCGTTTTAAATGAGCCATTAACGTCTCCGATAATATTTTTAGTCGTCCGCACAAGGCGAGCCGGATGTATGGCAGTGGCAAGAAAATCAACAGCTATTAATTTTTAGGGGGATAGCGGTAAGCGCATTCAATCCATTGCTGAGGCCGGAGAATTGAATGAAAAATGGTCTGCTTTTGCGGTCAGGTCATTGGCCGATGATCAGTTCGCGGCGCTCCCCGACTTCGAGGATTTCGCCGTTCAGTCGCATACGCTGGTGATGGTCGTAAACATAGGGTTCGCGTGCCTTGGCCAGCAGCTTCGTATCAAGGGAGAGCCGAAGGGTCGCTTCGTCACGGCCGGCCTCCACCAGTAGATCGCCAAACGGATCGACAACAGCGCTGCCTCCGGCGAACACCAGACCGTCGTCACCTTTCCCAACCCGATTGACCATGACCGCAAAGGCCTGATTTTCCAGTGCCCGAGCCATGACACAAGTGCGGTGTGTCGGGCCATAGGGATCGAAGTTGCCGTTAGTGACAATCAGCAACTGCGCGCCCATTTGACCGAGTGCGCGGGCGGGCTCAGGGAATTCGATGTCGTAGCAGATCATCAGCCCCACGCGTATCCCCTTCCACATGACCGTCGACATCCGGTCACCGGCTTCGAACACGTCACGCTCTCCCGACCACAGATGAGTCTTGCGGTAGTAGAGCGCGATGCCTTCTTCAGGGGTGATGAGCACCGTCGTGTTAAAGAACCGCCCGTCATGCACTTCGGCGATACCCACCGCGACCGCGAGATTTCTAGCCTTCGCAGCCTGATGGACGCGGGCAAGCGTAGGCCCGTCGAGGGGTTCGGCAATCAGCGCGACATTGGCTTTGGTGGGAAAGCCAGTCAGGTAGGTTTCCGGCAACACCAAAAGCCCGGTGTCCGATGCGCAAGCCTCGATCAGGGCAAGGGTGCGCCCCAGGTTGTACTCGACATCGCCATCCCGACCGTTGACTTGAGCAAGTTCGACATTCATGTGTGGTTCTCCGCATAACGCCGGCCGACGCCGGTTACATTTCGTTAGGGTATTATCAACGCCCGCTGGCGAAGGGGAATCACACGTCGTGGGTAATCCCAAGGAGTGACAATGACACCGACATTGCATGAGATCGCCTGGCATCGAACGTTCGGCATCCTGATTGGCGCCATCGGCCAGCCGAATTTCTGGCAGACGGTGGTTCGAAGGGTCAGAGACGTGCTGCAGTTCGATAATTGGGTCGCGCTGCTCTTTCTCGACGGACGCCCTTGCCTGCTCGATGAATCACCGGCTGCGGACGGCGGCCCAGACACGCTGTTTCAGGACTACTTGCACGGCATTTATCTGGTCGACCCGTTTTACCGGGTCAACTGTGAACAGGCGCAGAGTGGGTTATTCCAACTACGAGACGTCGCGCCCGACTGTTTCGAACAGACCGAGTACTACCAGCGCTACTTCCAGCTGAACGTGGTAGCCGACGAAATCCAATTCAACTGCCGCATAGACGAGCGGCAACTGGTCTGCCTGTCGTTCGGTTCACGTACGCCCATCAGCAACGATGAAATCGCACATTTGACGCTGTTCCAGGGGTGGATGGATGCCCTGATCCGCCAACACATGGCGCACAACCCGCCCGATCCACAGCCGCTGCGATCGCAGTCGCATCAGGGTCTTGAGAATTTGCGAGCCATGCTGACGCCAAGAGAGTTCGACATCTGTCAGTTGATGCTCAGCGGCCATTCAAGCAAACGCATCGCGGACCTGTCAGACATCTCAGTCGATACCGTAAAGACCCACCGTCGGCACATCTACAGCAAACTGGGCATTAACACTCAGTCAGAGCTGTTTTGTTCGTTTTTGTCGCCGTGATGGTAGGGCTAGCGTTTGTGCGAGCGTTAGCAATTGAAAGGCGGTTATCGGCCAGAAGCGCTCATTTCACATTGCTCTGATATGTTCAATCCGTGCCAAAGATCCGTTGCATTCTCCAGCCCGTGCGATAGGAAGGTTTTTTGCTCCTCAAGGACGAGCCTAGAATAGATGAAAGCTCACATTCACAATGCTCCAGAACGAGTCATGCGAGGACATTACAAATGTGCGGCGTGGCTTCCACGGGGCCTGCCTGGGCAGCCCCCGGGAGGTACGTCAGCCTTCGTTGTTGACCTGTGCAGATCGCTGCGCAGCGGAGGTTTCTATCCAGCCGCCACCGAGGGCTTTGAACAGATTCACTTCGCTGGTTAACTGTGCCAAGCGATCGGTGATCACCGATTGCTGCGATGAAAACAACGAGCGCTGAGCATCCAGGAAGGTCAAGTTGCTGTCGGTACCTGCTTGATAACGCAGTTCCGCCAAATGGTAGTAATTCTGGTTGGCTTTGACGGAATCCTGCTGCGCCTGCAATTGATCGCGATAAGTCTTACGAGCTGCCAGGCCATCGGAGACTTCCTGAAAAGCGGTTTGGATGGCCTTCTCATAGTTAGCGACGTTAATGTCCTTCTGTATTTTCGAGTAATCCAGGCTTGCTCTCAGACTACCGGCGTTAAATATCGGCAAGCTGAGGCTCGGGGCGAAGGACCAGCTTCCCTGCCCTCCTTTGAACAGATCGCCTAACTGAGCACTGGAGGAACCGGCGCTAGCAGTCAGGCTGATACTGGGGAAGAAAGCCGCGCGCGCAGCACCAATGTTGGCGTTGGACGCGATAAGTGTATGCTCCGCCTCAAGGATGTCTGGCCGACGACGCAGTAGATCGGAAGTAATCCCAGGCGGCACTTCTGTAATTTGTTTTGAGTCCAGCGGAAGACTTGCCGGAAGGTCCTCTGGTAGCTCAGTACCCAGCAGCAGAACCAGCGCGTCCCTATCCTGCGCGACAGTACGTTGGTAAGTCGCCAGGCTGACACGTGCAGACTCCACAGAAGTGCGGGCCTGTGCCAGGTCTAACGCTGAGGTTATACCTACTTCAGTGCTACGCGCAGTCAACTTCAAGCTCTGTTCATAAGCCCCCAGCGTATCTTGTGTCAGCTGGAGCAACTCCTTGTCTGCTTGCCAGGCGTAGTAGGCATTAGCCACACTTGCCACTAGGGCGATGTGCGTGGAGCGACGAGCTTCCTCGCTTGCTAAATACGTCTCTAGTGCTTCTTTGTTCAAGCTGCGAACACGGCCAAAAAAGTCCAGCTCGTAGGCACTAATGCCTAGGTTAGCTGAATAGCTACTAGAGATACCCGCTCTGCCAGTACTGCTCAAATCAGCAGGCAAGCGCTCTCGGGTACCGCTGGCGTTAGCTGCTACTGCAGGGAACAGGTCAGCGCGCTGAATACGGTACTGCGCTCTGTACGATTCGATGTTCAGTGCGGCCACCCGCAGATCCCGATTATTCGTCAACGAAACCTGGATAAGTTGCTGCAATGCTGAATCACGGAACACATTCCGCCAGCCTTGCTCGCCAGCGGCCGCCGATTCGCCCGCCTGACTTGAAGTATCAGACAGCTCGTGCGGGTAAAGCGCCGCGACCGGCGAGGCTGGCTGCCGGTACTCTGGAATCAACGAACACCCCGACAGTGCAACAGCAGTGATAGCGATGGCTAGTATGGACTTATGCATTACTCAGCCTCGCTGGTAGTCAGTTCAGTCTCGGCTTTATCACTTTTGCGCTTGTCGCCGAACAGTGTGGATACAACCACGTAAAACAGTGGTACCCAAAAGATGGCGAGCGATGTAGCAGTCAACATACCGCCAATTACGCCGGTACCGATGGCGTGTTGGCTGCCCGAACCGGCGCCTGTGGAAATGGCAAGAGGAACAACCCCGAGGATGAAAGCCAAAGACGTCATTATGATCGGGCGTAACCGCATGCGGCAGGCTTGCACAGCCGCCTCAATGTAGCTCTTGCCCTCTTCATGAAGCTCTTTGGCAAACTCCACGATCAGGATCGCGTTCTTTGCAGCCAGGCCAATTGTGGTCAACAGGCCAACCTGGAAATACACGTCGTTGGACAAACCGCGCAAGCTAGTAGCCAGTAGCGCACCAAGTAGCCCAAGCGGTACGACGAGCATGACGGCGATAGGAATCGACCAGCTTTCATACAGCGCCGCCAGACAGAGGAACACCATCAGCATGGAGAGCGCATACAAGGCGGGTGCCTGCGACCCGGACAGTTTTTCTTCATAAGAAAGACCGGTGTAGGAAAAGCCAATACCCGATGGCAACTGGGCCGCGATCCGCTCGACCTCAGCCATGGCTTCACCCGTACTGTAACCAGGTGCCGGGGAGCCGAGGATCTCAACCGCTGGTACGCCGTTATAGCGGGATAGTTTTGGCGACCCATAAGTCCAGGTACCGCTGGCGAATGCCGAGAATGGCACCATGGTTCCTGAACTGTTACGTACATACCATTTGTTGAGGTCCTCAGGGTTCATTCGAGACTCTGGCTGCCCCTGGATGTACACCTTTTTGACACGTCCACGATCAATGAAGTCGTTTACGTAGCTGCCCCCCAGGGCATAGGACAACGTATTGTTAACGTCGGAGACCGTCACGCCCAGAGCTTCGATAAGCTCATCGTTTATCTGCAGTTGGTACTGCGGCTCGTCACTCAAGCCATTAGGACGCACCTGACTCAAAATCTTGCTTTGTGCCGCGAGCGCCAGAAACTTATTACGCGCGTCCATTAACTTCTCGTGACCGCCACCAGCCTGGTCTTGCAGGTATATATCAAAGCCCGTCGCGTTACCCAACTCCATCACCGCTGGCGGCGCGAATGCAAATACCAACGCATCACGCAAGCTGGTGAAATGCTGTTGAGCGCGCTCCGCAACTTTCGCCACCGTATCGCTCGAGCCTCGCTCATCCCACGGCTTCAGCATGATGAAGCCCATGCCAGAGCTTTGGCCACGACCGGCAAAGTTAAATCCTGTCACGGTGAACACCGAACTGACCGCGCCAGCCTCGTCCTTAAGCAAATAGTCGCGCATGTCGTTCACAACGTTCTGCGTGCGTTCAGCGGTCGACCCCGGAGGCGTTTGCACTTGAGCAAAAAGCACGCCTTGGTCCTCTTCGGGAAGGAAAGCTGAAGGAATGCGAGTGAACAACCAAACCATCCCGACAACGATCAGAAGGTAAGCCACCAGATAAGGTGCCTTGCGTCGTAGAATATGCGTGACGCTGCGCTCGTAGCCTTGAACAGTGGCGTCGAACTTGCGATTGAACCAGCCGAAAAAACCACGGTTCTTAGCATGAGGCTGACCTTTCGGCACAGCCTTCAACATTGTTGCGCAGAGTGCCGGCGTAAAGATCAGGGCCACCAACACCGACAATGCCATGGCCGAGACAATAGTGATCGAGAACTGCCTGTAGATCACCCCCGTGGAACCGCCAAAGAACGCCATAGGCAGAAGCACCGCCGACAGCACCATCGCAATACCGACCAAGGCGCCCTGTATCTGCCCCATAGATTTGCGTGTCGCTTCTTTAGGCGACAAGCCCTCCTCGGTCATAACCCTCTCAACGTTTTCCACCACCACGATCGCGTCGTCTACCAGCAAGCCGATAGCCAGGATCATGCCGAACATGGTCAAAGTGTTGATGCTGAAACCGGCAGCGGAAAGAATACCGAAGGTTCCGAGCAACACCACCGGAACGGTCATCGTGGTAATGATGGTCGCACGGAAGTTCTGCAGGAACAGGTACATGACCAAGAAGACAAGAACAATTGCCTCGACCAGTGTTTCCAATACGTTATGAATCGAGGTGGTGACAACTGGCGTGGTGTCGTATGGATATACCACTTTTACGCCGGGCGGGAAGAACGGCTCAAGCTGTTTGACGGTATTGCGAATCGCTGTCGCAGTGTCGAGAGCGTTTGCGCCCGTAGCCAGCTTAATGGCCATACCGGAGGCTGCTTTGCCGTTGTACTCAGAACTGATGCTGTAGCTTTCGCCGCCCAGTGCCACATCAGCAACGTCACCGATACGGACCTGAGAGCCATCGGCGTTGACCTTTAGCAGAATCTTCTTGAACTGTTCCGCGGTCTGCAGGCGAGTCTTGCCAATGATGGTGGCGTTGAGTTGCTGGCCTTTGATGGCTGGGAGACCACCCAATTGGCCCGAAGCAACCTGTACGTTCTGGTTGGTGATAGCAGTGGAGACATCAACCGGTGTCAGTTGATATTTGTCGAGCTTGGCCGGGTCTAGCCAGATGCGCATGGCGTACTGCGCACCGAAGACCTGATAGTCGCCTACCCCCGAGGTCCGGGATATAGAATCCTGCATATTTGACACGATGTAGTTCGCCAAGTCGTCCTTGGTCATGCTGCCATCGTCGGATACGAGACCAAGCACCATAAGAAAGTTCTTTACTCCCTTGGTCACTCGGATCCCCTGACTTTGTACCTCTTGCGGGAGCAAGGGCGTTGCCAGGTTTAGTTTGTTCTGCACCTGGACCTGAGCCGTGTCTGGGTTTGTTCCCTGGTTGAACGTTGCCGTAATGGTCATGCTGCCATCGGAATTACTGTCGGCCGCGATGTATCGCAGGTTGTCTATTCCGTTGAGCTGTTGCTCGATCACCTGCACCACCGTGTCCTGCACAGTTTGCGCAGAAGCCCCCGGGTAGGTCACCGTAATATCGATAGAGGGTGGAGCAATGCTGGGGTATTGGTTGACCGGCAGGTTGAGGATGGACAATCCACCAACCAGCATGATTATCAAGGCGATAACCCAGGCAAAAATAGGTCGATCAATGAAGAATTTAGACATGACCTATTCCTCCTTCGCCGAGGCGTTAGCCTGAGCATTGGAAGTAGCTGGCTTAACGTTCTTTGCTTCGGAAACCTGGACCGTATCGCCAGCTTTGATATTTTGCAGACCTTCTGTGATCAGTTGGTCGCCATCGTGCAGGCCATCCTCGATGACCCATTTGTTACCGTCAGTGCGGCTTGTTTTCAGCTGTCGCAACTCAACCTTGTTCTGCGCGTTGACAACCATGGCAGTAGGACTGCCCTTGAGATCACGAGTCACGCCTTGCTGGGGCGCGAGGATAGCTGATGCCTGGGTGCCAACATCCAGCTTGGCATGAACGAACATTCCCGGCAGCAAAGTGTGTTCTGGGTTCGGAAACATCGCCCGTAACGTAACCGAGCCAGTGGCTTGATCCACCGACACTTCCGCGAACTCCAATTTCCCCGGCTGGCCGTATTGACTTCCGTCCTCCAGTGTCAGCGCCACCTTGGCGGAGTTTTCACCAGTTTTCTGCAACAGACCGTTAGCGAGGTCGCGGCGCAGTTTCAGTATTTCTGAGGACGACTGTGTGACGTCGACGTAGATGGGATCGAGCTGCTGAATGGTCGCCAGTGCCGTTGTCTGACCATTGCTGACCAACGCCCCCTCAGTAATCGAAGAACGACCTATCCGACCGGAGATCGATGCCAAAACTTTGGTGTACCGTAAATTGATCTGGGCACTCTTGAGCGTTGCTTCAGCTTGAAGTTTGGTTGACGTGGCATCGTCGTACTCCTGCCGACTTACCGCCTGCTCTTTGATCAACTGCTGGTACCGTCCTGCCAATGACTTGGCGGAAGCCAAGCTGGCTTGCGCACTCGACAAAGTGGCGTCATAAACAGATGGATCAATCTGATACAACTGATCACCGGCTTTGACGTCCGCACCTTCCTTGAACAACCGTTTGAGGATGATGCCGTCGACTTGAGGGCGGACTTCAGCCACACGGAAGGCTGTGATTCTTCCTGGAAGATCAGCGGTCAAGGTAAATGTTTGAGGATGGAGGGTCACCACACCCACCTGCGGCGTCGGGGGCGGCGGAGCAGCTTCTTCTTTTTTGCACCCGCTAAGCGTAACGGCGAGAGCGACTGCCGCTACGAGCGGAGCGATGGTTGTCTTAAGATGCATGTGAAACCTCGACTTAAGTGCGCGTGTACGCAATAAACATTGCGGAATCAGGCGCTCGCCCGACCCCTATAATTAGGGAGCTAAC
Source organism: Pseudomonas rosaeacicularis (assembly GCF_057128745.1). NCBI lineage: Bacteria > Pseudomonadati > Pseudomonadota > Gammaproteobacteria > Pseudomonadales > Pseudomonadaceae > Pseudomonas > Pseudomonas rosaeacicularis. Next base: position 4,074 of record NZ_JBSKHT010000019.1, on the reverse strand, counting down.
TATCAATCCAATCTCTACCCGCTCACATACCAGCGAATCTATGAGCCGAAAAAACCGCAGCGACGGAAGATTTGCTCAGAGGAAAGCTGTCGGGCTGCCCCTTACGGGACGAGCAAAAGGAGGGTTATGATTGTGTTTTTGAAGTCATAACCGTACAGTACGGTAGATTATTGAGAGCAGGTAGCGGCGTCAAGCCTTAAATGCACCATGCTGTACGATTAAGAGGGATTTATTTTGAGAGTGAAAACCGAAGCGCAACGCTTGGCCATCGTCCAGGCGGCCACCTCAGTTTTCCAGGAAATGGGTTACCAGGCGGCGTCTATGAACCGAGTAGCGGCTAAGATCGGCGGCTCAAAGGGGACCTTGTACAACTACTTTTCTTCGAAGGAGGAGCTATTCGCCGAGGTAATGACCTTGGCTGTGCGTCCAAATGCCGCACAGGCATTTGCGCAGCTCGACAACCCGGGAAAGAAATCCCTCACCACCGTCTTGGAACGGTTCGGCAAGGCCTATTTGCGCTTTTACCTTGCACCTGAAATGCTCGAGATCACGCGGCTGGCCATTTCTGAAGGTAAAGATGGCAGGTTGGGCGCGCTCCTTTACAAAGAAGGCGTGCTCGATGGCTGGAAACAGGTCGTGAGCTTTCTTGAGCCGCGCCTCGATCCGGAGCGCATCCCCAAATCTGGTATCTGGACAGTGGCCTTGCAGTATCGAGCGCTGCTGATGAGCGATCTGATTGAGCGTCGGTTGCGTGGGGTAGTCTTGGAAATCGAGGAAGTGATTTTGGATCAAGTGTCTTCAGATGCAGCTGCGATGATTCAAAATGCGTATGGGTTTTCGAAATAAGTGTGGTGTGCTCTGAGACTAACTGCACAGTAAACTTGTACACATGCCTTAGTCCGGCACCACAAGACTCTAGGAGAGACAGCATAACGGGACCTTTACGCCCTCCGTTATGCTGCCTCCTGCTTTGATCTCGACTGCCGACCTTCTTGTTCTATTAGAGATGGATGTGACACGCCCGGCCCGCGACTTGAGTTATGCCGACACGCCCTCTCGCACCGCCCCATGGGCGGCTTATACCAATACCCAGCGTAACCTAAAGCACTAATAGCCAGCTTTAGGTGAGATCAGTAACGACGAATCAGTCACTCGTCTAGCACTGATTCGACCACACTTCTCTAGGGATCAGTACGACACCATCGAATAACAGACGCGCAGTTCGAACTAAACCACAACGCACGAATTGTCCATCTCGCAGGCAGAGGGTAACCGTAAACTCACCCGTGGGATGCTCGACAGACACCGAAACTTCGTCTCCAGGATTGATCTGCGCTATCTCGCTGGCGACCGAGCCAGGGATCAGACAAGCTGACGCCACGCTTACAGCACCAAATACGCCAATGGAAGTGTGGCAACGATGCGGAATAAAAGTACGCGTGCAGATTGCCCCTCCACTTAGCGGCGCAGCAACCAACGACAATTTAGGCACGGTTCTCTCACTCACCTCCCCAAGATTCATCGCAGCCCCCGCCTGTAAGCGAATCGACTCCAGCGTGTTCTTTAAGTTTAAGTCAGCCTCTAATTCCTCGGGCGTCTCGTATCCGGTCAGACCAAGTTCAGCCGCCTGAATAATGACCACTGGCATCCCGTTGTCGATACAGGTCACAGGAACCTCGTCGAAATAATCCACTGCATTTCCAGTCGGTAGCAGCGAACCGCAACTGGACCCCGCAATATCCTCAAACTCGACGATCAACGGCGCGGCAGTTCCGGGAACACCATCAATACGCGCATCCCCGGAATAGCAGACCTCTGCACCTGGAGTGAGAACATTAGCCACCGCCACTTGGCCGGTGTTCTCCATGAATATCCTCACTTGGGTGATTTGGTCCTTGGCCGGGACTAGATTGCGCTCGATCGCGAACGGGCCAACACCGGCGAGGATGTTTCCACAGTTCTGGCCGTAGTCGACCTGAGCCTTATCGACCACAACCTGCGCAAACAGATAATCGACGTCCGCATCAGCACGAGATGAACGACGGATAATCGCTACCTTGCTGGTCAACGAGTCTGCGCCACCGATACCATCGATCTGCCGCAGATCCGGCGAACCCATGGCGGCCAGTAGCACGCGGTCCCGGGCTGCCGGATTAGCGGGCAAATCGTCGGCCAGAAAATAAGCGCCTTTAGAGGTGCCCCCGCGCATCATGAGGCAGGGGATTCGGGTTTGTTGCATGGCTCTCAGGCCCCCATCTTTTCAGTTTGTTATTCGGGCAGTCAGCAAACGAGCGCGCCCTAAAGAACGGGAGCCTGCGAGCTTTCTCGTGGCCATACCGCTTTTAAAAACCTGCAGGTAAGTCAGCTTCTAATTCGACTGCTCATGACAAGAGCATTTGTTCGGGCTATGAGCCCCGCAGCTCTTCCAGGCTGTCGAAGTACTTCAAGCCCTTCTCCGCCAAGCGGCCACGCATGTCATAGATGTCCAGCCCCAGTTCCCCGGCCGCCAAACGCAGGCGTTTTTGCTCCTCAAGATCGGCCCGTTTGCGGCTGGCCACAAGCACGGCCGGCAATTCGGCACGGGATACAATGACCACGCCGTCGTCGTCCGCCAGCACCACGTCACCTGGGTTCACGAGCTGTCCGGCGCAGACGATGGGGATATTCACCGAGCCAAGCGTCTCCTTGATCGTGCCTTGTGCATGCACTGCCCGCGACCAAACCGCAAAGCCCATCTCGCGCAGGGTGCGGGTATCACGCACCCCGGCATCCAGCACCAGGCCGGTCACGCCCCGAGCCTTGAGCGAAGTCGCCAGCAGGTCGCCGAAAAACCCGTCGGAGCACGGCGAACTCGGCGCCACCACGAGAATGTCCCCAGGCTGACACTGCTCCACCGCGACATGGAACATCCAGTTATCCCCGGGAGCCACCAGCACCGTCACTGCCGAACCGCTGAGGGCGAAATCCTGTTGAATCGGCCGGATGTGTGGCGCCAGCAAACCCTTGCGCCCTTGAGCTTCGTGCACCGTGGCTACTCCATACTGGGTGAGCTCGGCGATCAACGCTTGGTCGGCGCGCGGGATATTGCGCACCACTACACCGGTTTTGCCAACAATGCTCATCCCAAACTCTCCGTTACGCGCGGGAAAATGCTCTGGTAGCCTTCACCGTAAATGATGTTTTTCTTCGCGGTAATGCCGATATTGCGCTTGGCCTGTACGCCACGCTGGAGGGCCACGCGGGTGTAGTACTCCCACAAGTGCTCCTGGCCGGCCATGCACTGAATGGCGGCATACTTCTTGTCCCACACCTCAGTGATGTCCAGCAGCACGTCGGGCTTCCAGTCGCACTGCTCGGGCTGGTGCGGCTCAAAGCTATATACCGGCGGCGCGCCGACGATCTGCTCGCCCGGCCTGTAGCCTTCGGCCTGGGCGATGATGCGCGCCTCTTGGGTAAGGTGCATGGCCAGCGGGTGGTCGTAGTTGTACGGGTCTTTGAGCGAATGGCTGAGCACGAATTCGGGCTGCACGCGCCGGAACACATCTGCGAGGCGGAACAGGGTTTCCTTATCAGCGCGCATCGGGTAGTCGCCGATGTCGAAGAATTCCACCGTGGCGCCAAGGATGTCGGCGGCGGCCTGGGCCTCTTCACGGCGCGCGGCCTTGACCTTGTCTTCGGTCATCTCGGCGCCCTTGCGCCAGAGCTTGGCCGACTCGCCACGCTCGCCAAACGACAGGCAGACGATATGCACCTTGTAGCCCTGGGCGGCATGCAGGGCGATCGAGCCGCCAGCGCGCCAGACGAAATCGGCACTGTGTGCGCTGACTACTAAAGCGGTCTTAAATGCGTTATTCATGAAGTAACCCTTTTTGTTTCCATTGTTCAAAACGCCGCTGTTTGGAACTTAGACCTTTTCACGATCTAACTGCCAAGCGGCCTCAGGAGAGATTTGAAGATAATCCGTGGCCGCAGCTCACTGCGTTTCGCCCAAATAAAGCCAGGTTTCCAGTACCGAGTCAGGGTTCAGGGAAACGCTCTCAATGCCCTGCTCCATCAGCCAGCGCGCCAGATCCG
>NZ_JBSKHT010000018.1:0-174832 GCF_057128745.1 Pseudomonas rosaeacicularis | reverse complement strand
CGGATCTGGCGCGCTGGCTGATGGAGCAGGGCATTGAGAGCGTTTCCCTGAACCCTGACTCGGTACTGGAAACCTGGTTCTTCCTGTCGGAAGAAGACGCACCGACCTGATGGAAATTGGGTAAAATGCTGGCCCACTTCGGTGGGTCAGTTGTTTTTTGGAAGGGCGGTTTTACAGATACCGCCCTTTTTTGTGCGATTTTTTCAGCGTTTGGCCGCTGTGCGTCTAAGCACAGCCTGCCAGGCGATGAGTTTTCCGAGCCCAGCAAGACGATATGCAAAGCAGCAGCGATCTTTTTCCCGTGGCCTTGATCAGCGCCGAACGCCGTGGCGATCTGATCGAGGACGTCTACCGTTTAAAGCCTGGCAACAGTCTGGATTTCACTGTCGAATTGGCCGTCACTCGCCTTGGACTAGTCGCTAGCCCCGACGTGCGTGGCGTGCCGGTCATCCTGTTGCACGGCAGCTTTTCCAATCGCCGATTCTGGTATTCGCCCAAGGGCGTCGGCCTGGGGGCTTATCTGGCACGTGCCGGGTTTGACGTGTGGATCCCGGAGATGCGTGGTCACGGCCTGTCCGCGCGCAATCAGGCGTACCGCCATAACCGTATTGCCGATTACGCCCGATACGATTTGCCGGCCATTGCCGCGTTTGTGCGTGAGCAGAGCGGCCAGATCCCCCACTGGATCGGCCATTCGCTGGGCGGCACCACGCTGGCCGCTGCACTGGGCGGTCATTACCTGGGCGTCGCACAGGCAGCGTCAGTGGCGTTGTTCGGCAGTCAGATCACCCGCAACTTCTGGCCGTTGAAAATACCCCCAGTGCAGTGGGCCGGTCGTTTTGTCCTCAAGCGCTTCGAGCACTTCTCGGGGTCGCGTTTCAAGCGCGGACCGGAAGACGAGCCCATGGGCGTGATCCTCGAGAGCCTGCGCTGGCGCGGGCTGTTTGGCCGCTTCGGTGACAAAAAAGAAGACTGGTGGGCGGGTCTGGCGCAGGTTCAGGTGCCGCTGCTGGCGGTAACCGCCACGGGGGATCATCAGGATCCGCCGTGGGCATGCCGGGAGCTGTTCGAGCAGTTCGGCAGCGAGCGTAAGCAGTTTCTTTGTCTGGGTCGGGAGCAGGGCTTTACCGAGGATTTTGGCCATGTGCAGATGCTGGTCAGCAAGGCCGCGCAAACTCAGGTCTGGCCATTGGTTCAGGATTGGCTGAGTCAGGATGTGGTGGCACCGCTTGCTGAATCGACGCTGAACGCCCCGGCAACTCTCTGATCGAGCATTCCGCTGAGCGTTGGTTGCAGCTAAGCTACGACCCACCGTGCCGGCTTGCGGCAAATGTGTTCTATTTATAGGGAAGCAATGCGTGATCGGGTGTGGTCCCAATCAGGTGCCACACGGGCCTTGTGAAAACAGGTTTATCCTTGCTAATCACTGACAGGAGTTACCCCATGCACTACCTCACTCCGGATTTGTGCGACGCCTACCCTGAACTGGTCACGGTCGTTGAGCCGATGTTCAGCAATTTTGGTGGTCGCGATTCATTCGGTGGCGAAATCGTCACCATCAAGTGCTTCGAAGACAACTCGCTGGTGCGCGAACAGGTGGACCAGAACGGTAAGGGCAAGGTGCTGGTGGTCGATGGTGGTGGCTCGCTACGCCGGGCACTGCTCGGTGACATGCTGGCGGAGAAGGCCGCTAAAAGTGGCTGGGAAGGCATCGTTATCTACGGCTGCATTCGTGACGTCGATGTCATTGCGCAGACCGATCTGGGTGTTCAGGCGCTGGCCAGTCATCCGCTCAAGACCGACAAACGGGGCATCGGCGATCTTAATGTCGTGGTGACCTTCGCGGGCGTGACCTTCCGCCCGGGTGAATATGTGTACGCCGACAACAACGGCATTATCGTCTCGCTCAGCCCTTTGAAGATGCCGGACTGATCGGTCAACGAATAACAGGACACTGAATGTTCGACGAGACAAACGCGCAATGGGGCTTGCTGCACGCCCTCGTATTGGATGGTAAAGGCGGTTCGCGTTCAATCGCTCGTACTGAACTTGATTGTCTGCAATTGCAGCCTCACGAAAGCGTGTGGCTGCATTGGGACCGTAGTCACCCCGAGACCCAGACCTGGCTGCGCACCGCCAGTGGGCTCAATGAATTTGTCTGTGATCTGCTGCTTGAGGAAAACACCCGTCCGCGGCTGTTGCCGTTGCCGGATGATGAACTGCTGCTGTTCTTGCGCGGGGTCAACCTCAACCCCGGTGCCGAACCCGAAGACATGGTGTCCGCAAGGATTTTCGCGGCCGCGCAGCAAGTGATCTCTCTTCGCCTGCGTTCATTGCGCGCCACCGATGAGTTGATTGAACTGCTGAATCAGGGCAAAGGCCCGAAAACGGCCTCCGAATTGCTGCTTTATCTGTCCCAGTACCTGACCGACAAGGTGCAGATGGTGGTCAGTGAACTCACCGAACTGGTCGATGAAGTGGAAGAAGCGATGGATGCCGACGAACGGCATGTGCCTGAGCACGGCAAGATGCTGCACATACGCAGACGTGCTGCCGGACTGCGTCGTTTTCTGGCGCCCCAGCGAGAGATTTACGCGCAATTGACGCGGATCAAAATGCCGTGGTTCGTGGCAGACGATGCTGACTACTGGAACGAGCTGAACAACAGTCTGACCCGCTATCTGGAAGAGCTCGAATTGAGTCGGGAGCGAGTGGGGCTGGTGCTTGAGTCCGAAGATAGACGGCTTAGCGAGCGCATGAACCGGACCATGTATCGCTTCGGGATCATCACCGGAATATTTTTGCCCATGAGTTTTTTGACAGGTTTGCTGGGGATTAACGTCGGGGGTATTCCGTGGGCGGATAATCCTTATGGTTTCCTGATTGCATGCTCTTTAATGGTGGTCGTTGCACTGGGCCAATGGTGGATGTTCAGACGTTTGAGATGGGTTTGAGTAGGCCTTTTCCTACATCAGCGAAAATGCAGTTGTGACTCTTCCAAATTTGGCTGCGTCTTTCAGTGACATTGCGAGAGATACCCGATGCACGATCCGTTTGAAGAATCACTGCGTGACATGCTTAATTCGTCTTCCTCCAGTAGAGATGACGATGCTTGCCTGGGTCGTGTTTTGAAAACGGCCAACCGTCAGGTCGGTGCAGGTGACTTGTTTGGATTGCTAGGGCGTTGTTCTCAGGCGCTCATGATTGCACTGAACAACGGTTCGGCTCATGTTTCTCCGGTTTCTCGTCGCAAAGCGGCGCTTGCCAGTACTTCAGACAAGGCTGATTGAATATGGAACTGGATCTCTGGACACAGAGCCTCGTTACTGCAATGACTGCGTTGTGGACCAAAGTCGCAAATTTTATTCCGAACCTGTTCGGCGCTTTAGTAGTCGTACTGCTGGGATTTGTCGTAGCCAAGCTGCTTGACACTCTGCTGTCGAAATTGCTCGCAAAACTGGGCCTCGATCGCCTGATGGGCGGTACCGGTTTGACCAAGCTGCTTAGCCGGGCAGGGGTGCAGGTTCCGATATCGACGCTTATCGGCAAGATTGTTTATTGGTTCGTGCTGTTGATTTTTCTGGTGTCTGCGGCAGAGTCTCTGGGCCTTGAGCGGGTATCTGCGACCCTGGACATGCTGGCGTTGTATCTGCCGAAAGTATTCGGCGCCGCGCTGGTGTTGCTGGTCGGTGTGTTGCTGGCGCAATTGGTGAACGGTATCGTGCGCGGCGCTGCCGAAGGCGTAGGCCTGGATTACTCGGCAGGCCTTGGGCGGCTGGCTCAGTGGCTGGTGATTATCATCAGTATTTCCGTGGCGATCAGTCAGTTGGAAGTGAAAACCGACCTTCTGAACCACGTGATTGTGATCGGGTTGATTACCGTTGGTCTGGCGGTTGCGCTGGCAATGGGGTTGGGTAGCCGCGAAATTGCGGGCCAGATACTGGCGGGAATTTATGTACGGGAGTTGTACCAGGTAGGGCAACAAGTGCGTGTTGGAGAGGTCGAAGGGCAGATCGAAGAGATTGGCACGGTGAAAACCACCCTGCTGACCGATGAAGGCGAGTTGGTTTCAATGTCCAACCGGGTTCTTCTCGAGCAGCGAGTGAGCAGCCGCTGAACCGGCGAATCTGCTAATGTATGCCGCCGCGAAATCCCGGAGTTTCCGGGGTGGCGGACATTCACCTGACTGTCGGCACGATTTGTTTTGAATAGACCCCAACCGCTCTCCCTGCGTTATGATCCCCGCGAGCTCTCTGATGAGGAGTTGGTCGCGCGCGCGCATGCCGAGCTGTTCCATGTGACGCGAGCTTATGAAGAGCTCATGCGTCGCTATCAGAGAACACTTTTTAACGTCTGTGCACGTTATTTAGGGAACGATCGCGATGCTGACGATGTCTGTCAGGAAGTGATGCTTAAGGTGTTGTATGGCTTGAAGAATTTCGAGGGTAAATCGAAATTCAAAACCTGGCTCTACAGCATTACGTACAACGAATGCATCACGCAGTACCGTAAGGAGCGAAGGAAGCGGCGATTGATGGACGCCCTGAGCCTGGATCCGCTGGAAGAAGCGTCTGAAGACAAGGCGCCCAAGCCGGATGAGAAAGGTGGGCTTGATCGCTGGCTTGTGTATGTGAACCCGATCGATCGGGAAATTCTGGTCTTGCGATTCGTCGCCGAGTTAGAATTCCAAGAGATCGCAGACATCATGCACATGGGCCTGAGTGCCACGAAAATGCGATACAAAAGGGCACTTGATAAATTACGTGAGAAATTTGCAGGCGTTACCGAAACTTAACTCGGTGCAAATATCTCTAACGAGCAGGCAAGTTCTGATAGACTTGCCGATGAGTTGTCCCCGTTATGCGGGACTGCTTTACAATCACCAGATGGGGATTTAACGGATGAAACTGAAAAACACCTTGGGCTTGGCCATTGGTACTATTGTTGCCGCAACTTCTTTCGGCGCTCTGGCACAAGGCCAAGGCGCAGTCGAAATCGAAGGCTTCGCCAAGAAAGAACAGTTCGACAGCGCTCGTAATTTCAAGAATGACGGCAACCTGTTCGGCGGTTCGATCGGCTACTTCCTGACTGACGACGTTGAATTGCGTCTGGGCTACGACGAAGTTCACAACGTTCGTAGCGATGACAGCAAGAACATCAAAGGCGCTAACACCGCTCTTGACGCTCTGTACCACTTCAACAACCCGGGCGACATGCTGCGCCCATACGTCTCCGCTGGTTTCTCTGACCAAAGCATCGGTCAGAACGGCAGCGGCGGTCGCAACCGCTCCACCTTCGCCAACATCGGCGGCGGTGCCAAGCTTTACTTCACCGACAACTTCTATGCTCGTGCTGGCGTTGAAGCTCAGTACAACATCGACCAAGGTGACACTGAGTGGGCACCTAGCGTCGGTATCGGCGTAAACTTCGGTGGCGGCTCCAAGAAAGTTGAAGCAGCTCCAGCTCCAGTAGCTGACGTTTGCTCTGACAGCGACAACGATGGCGTGTGCGACAACGTCGACAAGTGCCCGGACACCCCAGCCAACGTAACTGTTGATGCTACCGGTTGCCCAGCAGTTGCTGAAGTTGTTCGTGTTGAGCTGGACGTGAAATTCGACTTCGACAAGTCGGTAGTCAAGCCTAACAGCTACGGCGACATCAAAAACCTCGCTGACTTCATGAAGCAGTACCCACAAACCACCACCACTGTTGAAGGTCACACTGACTCCGTCGGTCCTGACGCTTACAACCAGAAACTGTCCGAGCGTCGTGCAAGCGCCGTTAAACAAGTTCTGGTTAACCAGTACGGTGTTGGCGCTAGCCGCGTAAACTCGGTTGGCTACGGCGAAACCCGTCCAGTTGCTGATAACGCAACTGACGCTGGCCGCGCTGTTAACCGTCGCGTAGAAGCTGAAGTAGAAGCCCAAGCTAAGTAATTAGCCAAAGCCTCAAAAAAACCCGGCCTTGGCCGGGTTTTTTTACGCCTGCAATTTGCTCTTCATCGCCCCTCTTACTGATACATGCCTGTCGCTGAGACTTTACTGGCGATCATTTCTGCGCCTCTCGCGACTTCACCGATCACTAGAACGGCCGGACTCTTGAGATCAAACGCCAGCGCATCACGGTGCATTTCCAGCAATGAGCTTCGACATTCCCGTTGATAGGGCAGGGAAGCGTTCTCGATCATTGCCACCGGGGTTTCATCAGGCAAACCGCCCGCCCGCAGTTGTGCCTGGATCTCTGTCAGCTTCGCCACACCCATATAAACCACCAGCGTCGTTCCACTTTGTGCCAATGCCCGCCAGTTGAGCGTGCTGTCGTCCTGCGTGTGCGCAGTAACCAACGTGACGCCCCGGGCCACGCCCCGCAACGTCAGCGAAATGCCGGATTGCGTCGCGCCCGCCAGTCCTGCCGTGATGCCATTGACCAATTCCACCTCGACACCGTTTTCTCGCAACCACTGCGCCTCTTCTCCACCCCGTCCAAAAATGCACGGGTCTCCTCCTTTCAGGCGTACCACGCATTTGCCCTGGCGTGCGTAACGCAGCATCAGGCGATGTATGAAGGCTTGTGGCGTCGAGCGACAGCCGCCTCTTTTGCCGACCGAGATGATGCGAGCGCCCGTGCAATGTTCGAGCACAGCGCGGTTGACCAGATCGTCGATCATCACGACATCCGCCTCGCGCAATGCCCTGACGGCTTTAAGGGTCAAAAGCTCGGGATCGCCAGGACCTGCGCCCACCAGCCAGACTTTTGCGTTCATGGCGTTACCTCGTCTTTCTGATGCCAACAGGCAGCGACCTGCCCGTCTTGGGTTGTGTGAAGTGCGTCAGCCGAAAGCTGCGCGACGTATCAGGTCTTGATCAGCCATAGCCACATCAGCAAATTGGCGATCAGCGATAGCACGGCGACGGTCTGCCAGACCTTAAGCGGCTCTCGTTCAAGCAAGGGGCGAGGGCGATCGCTCAGGGTGTTGAGTTCGCCTTGTTGCAACTGCAACAGCCACTGTTCTGCGGTTTCGTAGCGTTTTTCCGGATCAGCCTGGAGCGCTTGGCTCAGGTTGCGTTCGATCCAGTCCGGCACGTCCGGGCGATATCGTCCGGCAGGCACGGGGTTGCCGAAGCGACGATGCTGAAACGCTTCGATCTCGCCATAGGGGTAGTGGCCTGTGAGCAGGAAATACAGGGTCACCCCCGCGGCATAAATATCCTGTCGCCGTTCAGGCGCTGCGCCGCTGAATGCCTCTGGCGCAATGAAGCTGGGCGTGCCGGGAAGCCCGTTTGCCTGGACCGCCGACAATCCCGGGCAGAATGCCAAGCCAAAATCCAGGATCTTCAATGCACCATCGTCGTCCAGCAGGAGGTTTTCCGGCTTGATGTCGCGGTGCACGATATTTCGACGATGCAACAACCCCAGCGCGCTGATCAGGTCGGTCGCCAAGCTCAGCCATTGCGCAAGGCGCAGCGGTCCGTTCTGTTCGAAGATTTCGCCGAGGGTCTGGCCTGCACATTCGCGCATGACGTAATACAGATGCTGGCGCTGTGTCGCCGGATGCACCTCTGGGTAAAAGCGCCCGGCCACTCGCCGCAAAAACCATTCTTCGAGCAGCAGCGCTTGCTCGGCGCTGGGTTCGCCTTCAAGCCCTGCGGGCAGGGTCTTCAGCAGCCAGCGCTGATGTTGTGCATCGCGCACCCGGTAGATCCGTGATTGCCTGGAGTTGGCCAGTTGCGATTCAACCTGCCAGCCCTCAAAGGTTTTGCCCGGTTTGAGTTGTGGTGGCGTCGGCCATCGCTGCAGTTGCGACAGCGCGTCGCCGAGACTGTCAGTGCCGAGCTGATCGACGCTGATCAATAGCGCGCTGGCGTTGTCTTGGCTGCCCGCCAGATGAGCCGCGCTGACCAGCGTTTTCACGGCGATATCGAGGTTTTCCTGCTCGCCGAGAATTGAGCGGACGCGTTCGTCCCCCAAGGTCGCCCACACGCCGTCGCTGACCAGCAGCAGGCGTTCGCCTTCGCGTAATTCGCCGTCCAGATAGTCCATGACCACGTGCTGATCCAGCCCGAGCGCGCGTTTGAGTACGTGCTGCAGGTCGCGCTGTTCCCAGACGTGGTCTTCACTGATGCGTTGCAGCTCACCGGCATGCCAGCGATAGGCCCGACAATCACCGACGTGGGCGAGGGTGAAACGACGACCCCGCAAGACCAACACGCTCAAGGTGGTCAGCAATCCATTGGCCTGCAGCCAACGATTTTGCGCGAGCAACAACCGATCCAGAGCTTGCGCGATGCCCCAGGTTTCTGGCGTCGAATAGTAGTCCAGCGCCAAGGCCTGAAGGGTGGACCGCGCGGCCAGTCCGCCATCCAGGCACTGGCTGACCCCATCGGCCAGCGCAAATAGATGGCCCTTGCTTGCCGCCAGCGCGGGTGCGGGAGTGACCCAGCGCATCGCGTCCTGGTTTTCATCACGCGGGCCGCTTGCGCTGAACCCGGCGCAGCTCAATTGCAACGCTGTCGCGGAGCGGTCGGGCAAGTCTGCTGACGGGTTCATTGGCCTATTCCTGCGGCTGGCGCGTGAGAAAGGTTCAGACCCGTGCCGCCGTCACTGCGGCCGAACCCCAAGTGGTTCTCCAGCGACGCTTGACGTTCATCAGGCCAAACCAGGCCACTACGCCGAGCAGTGCAAACAGCCACAAGCCCAGTTGATACTCGCCGGTGTTTTGCTTGATCGCGCCAAGGCCGGCCGCCAGCAGGAAGCCGCCAATACCGCCAGCCATGCCGATCAGCCCGGTCATCACGCCGATTTCCTTGCGAAAACGTTGCGGCACCAGCTGAAAGACCGCTCCGTTGCCTGCACCCAGCCCCAGCATCGCCGCGACAAATAGCGCGAGTGCGGCCCATGAACTTGGCAGGTTGAAGCCGACCGCGGCGATGCAGATTGCCGCCACTGCGTACATGCCCGACAGCGTGCGGATGCCACCGAAACGGTCAGCCAGCGCGCCGCCCAGTGGGCGCATCAGGCTTCCGCCAAATACGCAGGCTGCCGTGTAGTAGCCGGCGGTCACCGGGCTCAGGCCATATTGGTCATTGAAATAGCCGGGCAGGGCGCTGGCCAGACCGATGAAGCCGCCAAAGGTGACGCTGTAAAACAGCATGAACCACCAGCTGTCACGGTCGCCCAGGGCTTTGAAGTAGTCAGCCATGGACTTGGCTTTTGGCCGCTCTGGCGCGTTGCGAGCCATCAGCGAGAACGCGATCAGAGTCAGCACCAGCGGGATCACTGCAAAACCGAAGACATTGCTCCAGCCGAAACTGGCGGCCAGCAGCGGCGCGATCAATGCAGCGAGCACGGTGCCGGAATTGCCTGCGCCGGCGATGCCCATGGCTTTGCCCTGGTGTTCAGCCGGGTACCACTGCGAAGCCAGAGGCAAAGCGACAGCGAACGATGCGCCGGCCATGCCCAGGAACAGGCCCAGCACCAACGCTTGTTCGTAGCTGTGAATGCCCAATTGCCAGGCGCTGAACAGCGCAACGATGACAATGATCTGGCCGATGATGCCGGCGGTTTTGGGCGACAGCTGATCAGCCAGCATGCCCATCAGGAAGCGCAGGATGGCACCCGCGAGGATTGGCGTCGCGACCATCAGTCCGCGTTGTTGTGTGGTCAGGTGCAGGTCGGCGGCGATTTGAACCGCCAGCGGCCCCAGCAGATACCAGACCATGAAACTCAGGTCGAAATACAGGAACGCTGCGAACAGCGTCGGTTTGTGGCCGGCCTTCCAGAAACTCGTGTTCATCAAACACCTCATCTGCAAAAGAGTGTGGCGGGCGAGGCGAACTCGCACTGCAACGGGTCAGGTCTTGCAGGTGAAGCGCCACAACCCGGCGCTCCACCCGACCCAGAATCACTGGGTCCAAAACGCAAAAAACGTCGCAGCCCGATTCGCCTGAGCGAAGAGGGGTGCGACGTCTTTGTCGTGAGTGGGGCAACCGCCGTTGGCTACCTGTGCAGTTTACAAAGCAAAACGTGGGCCAGTATGTTGCGCGATACAAATCCAGGCGTGCGCTTGCCCGGGATCGGGTCCAGTACTGCGCGCGGGAGGGCAATACCTGTGGGAGCGGACCTGTCCGCGAAGACCAATGCCAGGCGACGAATATCTATTGGGCAGCAGACGCCTTCGCGGACAGGTCCGCTCCCACGGGGCTACCGCCGCAGGTTTAGCCCAGCAACTCGCTCATGGCGATGATCTGCTCGGCCACTTGAATCAGCTTCTGTTGCCGGCTCATAGCCTGGCGACGCATCAGGGTGTAGGCCTCTTCTTCATTGCAGCTTTTCATCTTCATCAGCAGTCCTTTGGCCAGCTCGATGCGTTTGCGCTCGGCCAGTTGCTGATCTCGGGCGTGAAGCTGGGCGCGCAGGTCCTGATCGCTTTCGAAGCGCGCCATGGCTACATCCAGAATCGGCTGCAGGCGCTGTGCGTGAATGCCTTCGACGATGTAGGCGCTGACGCCTGATTTGATCGCCTGACGCATGACCCCGGGGTCGTGTTCGTCGGTGAACATCACGATGGGACGCGGCAGATCGCGGGTGACCAGCACCACTTGCTCCATCACGTCGCGGCCGGGGGATTCGGTGTCAATCAGGATCACGTCCGGACGCACGGCCTCGACGCGCGCGGGCAGATCGATGATCAGTCCTGATTCGTCGATGACCTCAAACCCCGCTTCGGTCAATGCGGCCTTGAGGCGTCCGACTTTTTTTGGTGTGTCGTTGATCAGCAGGATACGCAGCATGAAGGCATCCTCCTCAACGATCGACGGCGACGGGTGCGGCATCGGCCAATGCATGCAGTTTGAAACTGTGCGCATAGCCGGCGGGATCGCTGCCGTCCCACACTTTGCCGTCGATTAACTGACTGCTGCGCATGGAGGCATCGGGAACGGGGACGCCCAGCGCCTCGGCCGCCTGACCATAAAGCGCCAGTTGCTGCACTTGCCCTGCAACCGCGAGGTAGTCCGGGTCTTCACGCAGCAAACCCCAACGCCGGAACTGGGTCATGAACCACATGCCGTCGGACAAATAGGGTTTGTTGACCTCGCCGTTATTGTGAAAGCGCACGGGGTGATGGTCCTGCCAATGGTTGCCCAGCCCATCGTCGTATTCGCCGAGCAGGCGGGACTCGATGGCCTCCACCGGGGCATCGACGTAATCGCTGGCGCTGAGCAATTGCGCGGTACTGCGCCGGTTGTCGACGCTTTGTTCGATGAAGCGGCTGGCCTCAAGCACAGCCATGACCAGCGCTCGTGCGGTGTTTGGATACTGCTCGACGAATTCGCGGGTACAGCCCAGAACTTTTTCCGGGTGATCCGGCCAGATCGCCTGAGAAGTGGCCATGGTAAACCCCAAGTCCTGAGCCACAGCGCTGGCGCCCCAGGGTTCTCCGACACAGAAACCGTCAATCCGCCCAGCCTCCAGGTGCGCAACCATTTGCGGCGGCGGCACCACCACGCTGTCAACATCGTTGAGTGGGTGAATGCCCTGACTCGCCAGCCAGTAGTACAACCACATCGCGTGATTGCCGGTAGGGAAAGTCTGCGCGAAGGTCAGTTTTGAGTCGCTTTGGTGCGTGCGCCGATCCAGTGCCTCAGGAGTGATCACGCCGGCATCTTGCAAGGCGCGGGAAATGTTGATGCTTTGCCCGTTCTGATTGAGCCCCATCAGCACCGCCATGTCTTTGGCTTGTCCGCCGATGCCAAGCTGCGCGGCGTAGATCAGCCCGTACAGGCTGTGGGCAGCATGCAACTGGCCGTTGACCAGTTTGTCCCGCAAATTGGCCCAGGACGTTTGCCGATGCAGATTGATGTTCAATCCATACGGTTGCGCAAAGCCTTGGGTCGCGGCCACTACCAGCGACGCGCTGTCGGTCAGGGCCATGAAGCCGACATCGATACTGCTGAGTTCGGGGGCGTCGCTGCCGGCAACCCAGGCTGACGCGCTGTTTAACATTTCACTCATGTCTTCGGTCCCGCTTGAAGGTCGCTGGCTGATGTTGCGTGGATGAACTGCGCCACGCGACTTCCATAAAAAAAGCGTCGCTCCACCCGCTGCTTCAGCAAGGGTAGTTGCGACGCCATTGTCCGATGACCCGCTCCGCCGTTGGAACGGGTTCGATGGCTTTAGCGAAGCAAGCGATATGCCACCGATGGCGCGAGCGCCGTGCAAAGTTCAGGACAGGCCTCGCGCTGCACCGGTGCGGCGTCTATAATCGCCCGCTGAATTCAGCCGCAACGAGCCGCGCCCGCCCATGTATAACCTGGCCCGCCAGTTACTGTTCAAACTCTCCCCGGAAGCCTCCCACGACCTGTCGATCGACCTGATCGGTGCGGGAGGGCGGCTGGGCATCAACGGTCTGTTTAATAAGGCGCCGGTCAAGTTGACGACGACGGTCATGGGCCTTGAGTTTCCAAACCCGGTCGGGTTGGCGGCAGGCCTGGACAAAAATGGCGCGGCCATCGACGGCTTCTCCCAGCTGGGTTTCGGCTTCGTTGAAATCGGCACGGTGACCCCGCTGCCACAACCTGGCAATCCCAAGCCGCGAATCTTCCGACTGCCCCACGCTGAAGGGATCATCAACCGCATGGGGTTCAACAACCTCGGCGTCGATCATCTGGTCAGCCGTGTGCAGGCCGCCAAATACGACGGCATTCTGGGCATCAATATCGGCAAGAATTTCAGCACTCCGGTCGAGCGCGCAGTCGATGATTACCTGATCTGCCTGGACAAGGTCTACGCCCACGCCAGTTACGTCACGGTCAATGTCAGCTCGCCCAACACCCCGGGCCTGCGCAGTCTGCAGTTTGGCGATTCGCTCAAGCAACTGCTCGAGGCGCTGAAGACTCGCCAGCAAGCGTTGACTCAGACTCACGGCAAGCACGTGCCGCTGGCGATCAAGATCGCGCCGGACATGAGCGATGAAGAAACCGCGCTGGTCGCTGCCGCCTTGATTGAATCCGGAATGGACGCTGTGATTGCCACCAACACCACCCTCAGCCGCCAAGGCGTTGAAGGCTTGCCCCATGCGGACGAGGCAGGCGGGTTGTCAGGCTCACCGGTACGCGAGCAGAGCACGCACATCGTCAAGGTGCTGGCCGCCGAGTTGGCCGGTAGATTGCCGATTATCGCCGCTGGCGGTATCACCGAGGGCAAACACGCGGCCGAGAAGATCGCCGCCGGTGCCAGTCTGGTGCAGATTTATTCGGGCTTCATTTATAAGGGGCCGGCGCTGATTCGCCAGTCTGTGGATGCGATTGCAGCGATGCCACGCTCTGGCGTCTGAACTTCAGCCAATAAAAAGGGGGTCCCTTGATGGAACCCCCTGGGCTTCAGCCCGCGGCCCGGATGGGGCACGCATGGTGTGATGAAAACGAAGAATGTTTAGTCGCAAGCGTCCTTATGTGTTTAGCCGACCGCGTGAAGTTCGTTGAGTCTGTGGATACCCGCAGTGCCGGTCATACCGTCCCAGTTGTCGCCGCGTCCTTCTCGCCAGCCGTTGATCCAGGCTTGGCGTACTGACGGTAGAGTAAAGGGGCAAAGCTCACGGGATTTTCCATGAACACCAAATTGATATCCGCGTAAAAATGCTCTTTCCAACGGATCACGCTTAAGTCTTCTCATAGGGTGTTGCCCTCGTTTGTTGACTGTAATGTCCCTTGAGACCTCATGTTGAGGTCGGGCAGAAATTTTCTGCCGTTGGTACCCGCTGCCGGCGTCGCGGGCTTAGGTGCTGCCGTCATTGCGACGACAACCTGTGTTGATTTCTAACCAATGCATTGGGCGCTGTGAATGACCGTTTTGTCATAAGAAGTTCATGTTTGGCGTATTAAGACCATAAGAAGCAACCTCGTTCGGGTGCGATTTTTCGGGCAGCCCCCTGAAAACAGGGTTCTGCGCTGATATCGAGACTGTGTCTCAACACCAACTGCTGGCGGTTTGCAGTCAGCGTGAAAACGACGAAGGGTCAAGGATGTGACTTTTTATTGCGGACGTTGTCGGGCTCAATAGTGGTTTTTTAATATCAGTTTTGCTGAGGTTTTCGGACCTGCTCATCGACTGCCACGGCGCTGGTCTTCATTAATGAGGCTCGCCGGGGTGGACCGGCACAATGTGTGTGCCACGCAGGCGTTCTCCAAGAAAGACGCCTGTTTTAAATCGGGCGGGACAATGCGTTGTCCCGCCGCTCAAGCCTAAGGCTCTGGATTACTCATGTCGGACCGTTACGAACTTTTCCTCACTTGCCCCAAGGGACTCGAAGGCCTGCTCGCTGAGGAAGCCACCGCGCTTGGTCTGGAAGATACCCGCGAACACACTTCGACCATCCGTGGTACGGCCGATATGGAAACAGCCTACCGGTTGTGCCTGTGGTCGCGCCTTGCCAACCGGGTTTTACTGGTACTCAAGCGTTTCCCGATGAAGGACGCTGAAGATCTTTACCACGGCGTGCTCGACGTCGATTGGCAAGATCATCTTGAGCCGGACGGTTCCTTGGCGGTGGAGTTCAGCGGCCATGGTTCTGGCATCGACAACACCCACTTCGGGGCCTTGAAGGTCAAGGACGCCATTGTCGACAAACTGCGCACGCCCGACGGCCTGCGTCCTTCGATCGACAAGCTCAATCCCGATTTGCGTATTCACCTGCGTCTGGATCGAGGCGAAGCCATCCTTTCGCTGGACCTGTCCGGTCACAGCCTGCATCAGCGCGGTTACCGTCTGCAGCAAGGCGCCGCGCCGCTCAAGGAAAACCTCGCAGCGGCGATTCTGATTCGTTCCGGCTGGCCGCGGCTTGCGGCCGAAGGCGGCGCGCTGGCTGACCCGATGTGCGGTGTCGGTACGTTCCTGGTTGAAGCGGCCATGATTGGCGCCGATATCGCACCTAACCTCAAGCGCGAGCGCTGGGGCTTTTCAGCCTGGCTCGGTCACGTTCCGGCGCTGTGGCATAAGCTGCACGATGAAGCCCTGGCCCGTGCACAGGCAGGTCTGGCCAAGACCCCGTTGTGGATTCGTGGCTATGAAGCCGACCCTCGTCTGATCCAACCGGCGCGCAACAACATCGAACGAGCTGGCCTGAGCGAGTGGATCAAGGTCTATCAGGGTGAAGTCGCGACCTTCGAGCCGCGCCCGGACCAGAACCAGAAAGGCCTGGTCATTTGCAACCCGCCGTATGGCGAGCGTCTGGGTGACGAGGCGAGCCTGTTGTATCTGTATCAGAACCTCGGCGAGCGTCTGCGTCAGGCCTGCCTGAACTGGGAAGCCGCTGTATTTACCGGCGCGCCGGATCTGGGCAAGCGCATGGGTATTCGCAGCCACAAGCAGTACGCGTTCTGGAACGGCGCCTTGCCGTGCAAACTGCTGCTGATCAAGGTTCAGCCGGACCAGTTTGTAACTGGCGAGCGCCGCACCCCGGAGCAACGCCAGATCGAACGCGAGCAGGCCGAGCACGATGTGGCGCCTGAGCCGGTCAAGTTGAACAAGAACGGCAATCCGATTCGCGAGCCGGCGCCTGTGGTTGAGCAGGCGCGCTTGAGCGAAGGCGGGCAGATGTTCGCCAATCGCTTGCAGAAAAACCTCAAGCAGTTCAGCAAATGGGTACGTCGCGAAGGCATCGATTGTTATCGCGTCTATGACGCCGACATGCCCGAGTATTCGCTGGCGATCGATCTGTACGAAGATTGGGTTCACGTTCAGGAATACGCCGCGCCCAAGTCCATCGATCCCGAGAAAGCCTCGGCTCGACTGTTCGATGCCCTGGCGGCCATTCCTCAGGCGCTGAACATCGACAAAAGCCGGGTGGTGATCAAGCGTCGCGAACGCCAGAGCGGGACCAAGCAGTACGAGCGTCAAAGTGCTCAAGGCCAGTTCGTCGAGGTCAAGGAAGGCGGGGTCAAGCTGCTGGTCAACCTGACCGACTATCTGGACACTGGCCTGTTTCTCGACCACCGCCCGATGCGCATGCGTATTCAGCGCGAAGCAGCCGGCAAGCGCTTCCTCAATCTGTACAGCTACACCGCGACCGCCAGCGTTCATGCGGCCAAGGGTGGCGCGCGCAGCACCACAAGTGTCGATCTGTCGAAAACCTATCTGGACTGGGCGCGCCGCAATCTGTCGCTCAACGGTTTCTCCGACAAGAACCGGCTGGAGCAGGGCGACGTCATGGTCTGGCTTGAAACCAGCCGTGATGAGTACGACCTGATTTTCATCGACCCGCCGACCTTCTCCAACTCCAAGCGCATGGAAGGCATCTTCGACGTGCAGCGCGATCAGGTTCAACTGATCGATCTGGCCATGGCGCGCCTGGCACCGGGCGGCGTGTTGTATTTCTCCAACAACTTCCGCAAGTTCCAGCTGGAGGAAAACCTGGCCGAGCGTTATGCGGTCGAGGAGATCACGGCGCAAACGCTGGACCCGGATTTTGCCCGCAACAGCAAGATTCACCGTGCCTGGAAAATCACCGCCCGCTAGGGCTTACATACCGTTCACCTGACTTGACGGCTGTTTCGTCGGTCAGGTGCACGATGTGCGGGGTGAGCGACATGCTGCACTAGGCAAGCTAATGGCGAATCGCTATAAGAGATGCATGGCCATATGTCGCGGCAACACAGTGGCGTCATGAGTTTTGCGTATGTCGTCAACTTCCCCAAAACCCAAGATACTGGGCTTTATCAGTGAAGACGCCAGCTCATGGGTGGTCGGCATTCTGGCGTTCGCAGCGGGCGCAGTGCTGACGGGTTTGTTGGCGTTGGCCAATACCGAGCTTTACCGGCGTCAGTTGCAGCAGCGTTTCGACCTGCTCGGTAACGAGCGTTTGAGTCGAGTGCAGGAGCGCCTGGACGGGCAGGTGCAACGCCTGGACGGCCTGCGGCGTTTCTTCGTCTACTCCGATGAAGTATCCCAAGACGAATTCAATGGTTTTGCCAATACCATGCTCAGCTGGACCGAGGCCTATTCCTGGGCGCCTCGCGTGTTGGATGCCGACCGCCCGGCGTTTGAAGCCCATGCCCGGCGCGACGGGCTTGAGGGGTATTCGATCAAATCGATCGCAGCCTCTGGCGCATTGGAGCCATCGCCCCGACGTGAGCTTTACTACCCGGTCCGCTACTGTCAAACGCGCACCGCGACGCCAGCGGCTTTGGGTTTTGATCAGAATTCCGAGAGTGTACGGCACGCGACGTTGGAGCAGGCTCGCGAGTCAGCGCGCATGGCCGCCTCTCCGCGTATGGATATTCTTGGCCTTGATCCCCGCTTCAGCAATGGCGTTTTACTGGTCGCGCCGGTAGTCAGCCGTGACCGCAATGGGGTCATCGATCCTACGCTGCTCGATGGTTATGTCTCGGCGGTCATCAGTCCGCGCAAACTGATGTCCGACGGTTTGCCGCAGCAGGAGCAGGACAATCTGTCGCTTACGCTCAGCGACGTGACGGTGCCGCAATGGCCAGACGTGCTGTACCAGTCCGGCGTTGGGCCTGCAGCCAGTCACCTGTACATTCATAGCGACTTGACCTTCGCCGACCGAAAATACCTGCTCGAGATCAGGCCGACGAGTGCGTTTTTGAGCGCTAACCCGTCGGCCACCGACAGTGTCGTGATAGTGGGCGCTCTGCTGAGCTTCATGCTTAGCGCCTTGCTGTATGTGCTGATCAGCCAGCGCCAGCGCGCGTTGCGCCTGGTCGAACAGAGTACGGTTCAGTTGCGGCAGCGCGAACTGCAACTGCGCGATGCTCACGGGCAACTGCGCAATGTGCTCGACGCCGCTACCCAAGTGGCGATCATTGGCACAGACCTCAATGGCGTGATTACCACTTTCAACATCGGAGCGCAGCGAATGCTCGGCTACGACAGTGCCGCGGTCTGCGGACGATTGACGTTGCAGCAGTTGCACTTGCCGGCCGAGCTTCAGGCACATACGCGGGAGCTCACTCAGCGTTACGGTCGGGCGATTGACGCCAGCGATGCCATGCTGGTCGAAGCGGTCGACGAACCCGGCCAACAAGCCCGTGACTGGACCTTTTTGCGCCAGGACGGCAGCACGCTGCAGATCAGCATGCAGGTCAGCGCGGTAGTGGACGAGCACGATGAATGGGTGGGTTATCTGGCGGTCTGTCTGGACGTTACCGAGCGTAAGCGGGTTGAAGAGGAATTGCGCACGATGTCGGTCACCGACTCCTTGACCGGGATTTATAACCGTCGGTATTTCCAGGAGCGCTTGCAGACAGAGATGGTGCGTGCAGAGCGCCAGGGCGGGCAGTTTTCGGTGATCATGCTCGACATCGATCATTTCAAGACTATCAATGATAATCAGGGGCACGCGACAGGTGATCTGGTGTTACAGATTATCTGTCAGCGCATTGGCAACAGGCTTCGGCGCAGCGATGTGTTCTGCCGGTTGGGCGGGGAAGAGTTCATGATTTTGTGCCCTGACACGGACTCGTCCAAGGTCTACCAGTTGGCGCGGGAGCTCTGGGCCGAGTTACGCGCCACCCCGGTGGACGGCGTGGGCCAAGTGACTGCGAGTTTTGGGCTGGCAAGCTGGCGTGAAGGGGAGCGGGGCGATGCATTGCTGCTGCGGGCGGACTCTGGTGTCTACGCTGCCAAGCTCGCGGGGCGCGACCGGATTGAGCCGGAGTTGATTTGACCCAAAGTCCCGCAGCATCCGCTCTTCTGCAGTAACTGACGAGCCCCAGCGAGGCTGCGATTGCGGTGTGTCAGGGGTAATGCATCGCAGCCTCGCGGTACTCGTCAGCTCCTACAAAAGCTGGCATGAGTTCAGCGATAGTCATGGTGACAGGCAGGCAGCACGTACAAAAAAGGCCCATCAAACGATGGGCCTTTTTGCTGGTGCGGCAGCGCTTATTGCTGAAGCGAAATCGCGGTGTTGGCAAGCTTGGGTTGCGCGTACATGTCGACGAGGATTTCATCGAGTACCGAGGATGCGCCCCATGGACGTGGGTCGTTTAGGATCGCCACCACTGCCCACGTGTTGCCGTTGCTGTCACGACTGAAACCGGCGATGGCGCGCACGGTGTTCAAGGTCCCGGTTTTGATATGCGCTTCGCCACGCAGCGCAGTGCGTTTCAGGCGTTTGCGCATTGTGCCGTCCATGCCCGCCAGCGGCAGCGAACTCATGAATTCAGCCTGATAAGGACTGTTCCAGGCCGCCTGGAGCATCTGTGCCATCTCACGAGCGCTGACGCGTTCGGCCCGCGAAAGTCCAGAACCGTTTTCCATCACCAGGTGCGGCGCAATAATGCCTTTCTTCGCCAGCCACTGACGGATTACCCGTTGCGCGGCTTTGGCATCGTCGCCGTCGGCCTCGTTGCGAAACTCTGAACCCAGGCTCAGGAACAGCTGCTGCGCCATGGTGTTGTTGCTGAATTTGTTGATGTCGCGAATGATTTCCGCAAGGTCAGGCGAGAAAGCTTTGGCGAGCAACTTCGCATTGCCAGGCACGACGTCCAGTCGATCCTTGCCCTGAATAGTCCCGCCCAGTTCCTGCCAGATCGCCCGGACCGCGCCTGCGGTGTATGTGGGATGGTCCAGCAGCGACAGATAAGTTTGTGAGTTGCAGCCGTCGCCCAGTTGGCCGCTCACCGTGACCGTGATACCGCCATCAGCTTCGGGAATCGGGTTGTACAGAACGTCGCCAGCACATTTGGTGGACGACAGCGCTTTGACCTGATTGTTGATGTGAATCGCGGCGATCGGTGGCTCGACCGAAACCAGGATCTTGCCGCCGTCGTTGCGGGTCACGAAGCGCAGGGCTTTAAGATTGACCATCAGCGAGTCGGGCTTGACCAGAAACGGTTTGTTCTTGTCATTGCCGTCGTCATCGAACACGGGCAGTTGCGGCTGCACGAAATGGCTGCGGTCGAGTACCAGATCGCCGGTGATCTGTTGCACACCGTTGGCGCGTAGATCGCGCATCAGAAGCCAGAGTTTTTCCATGTTCAGCTTCGGGTCGCCGCCACCCTTGAGGTACAGGTTGCCGCGCAGCACGCCATTGCTGAGGGTGCCATCGGTGAAGAATTCGGTTTTCCACTGATGGGTCGGGCCGAGCATTTCAAGCGCCGCGTAGGTGGTTACCAGCTTCATGGTCGAAGCGGGATTGACCGACACATCGGCATTGAACACGGTCGCGGTGCCGGGACCGGTAAGTGGCAGCATCACCAGCGACAATGCGTTGTTATCCAGTTTGCTTGCCTTGATAGCCTGCTGAACCTTGGGCGGCAGTGCGGTATTGATCGGGACAGCGATAGCAGGCAGGGACAGCGGGAAAAGAAGGGTGGCAAGTACCAATGGACGCAAAGATTTGATCATCAAATAAAACCCTACTGCAAAGGGGGGAAGCGAAGAGGGGATGGATTCCCTCATGACTCATGTCGCTCAACGGACCCGCCAGCAACGCCTTGCGATCAAAGTGCGAGGCGCGACAGCGGGGTGAAAGGGTGTTCGGCCCAGGCTGTATGTGTAGAAAGTTACAATTGGCCTGGGTAATAACGCGGCATTATGCCCCAAGCGGCCGTGACTTGCGCCGGGGTAAGGCCGTCTAGCCGAGCTATTTTTTCATAAAGCGAGCGGCGGTGCTGTCCGAGGGGGGTTGCCTGCCCGATCAAGGGCTGAGGATGGCGTCGGTTTCGGGCTTTTATCAGTACAAGCTGGTAAAGTGCCGCCCGATATTTACTTTTGAGGATTGTTTCATGGCGACTAACCGTTCCCGCCGTCTGCGTAAAAAACTGTGCGTAGACGAATTCCAGGAGCTGGGTTTTGAACTGAACCTGGATTTCAAGGAAGACCTGGACGATGCGGCAATCGATGCATTCCTCGACGCGTTCCTGAAAGATGCCATGGATGCAAACGGTCTGGACTACGTTGGCGGCGACGACTACGGTCTGGTTTGCCTGGCTAACCGTGGTTCAGTCACCGAAGAGCAGCGCGCTATCGTTGAAAGCTGGCTCAAGGGCCGCAGCGAGCTGACCAAGGTCGAAGTGACCCCGCTGGTCGATGCATGGTACCCGGAAAAGCCGATCAATCCGGCTGCCTGATTGTACTGAGGGGAGGTTGGCATCGCGCCAGCGTCCCCTGCTTTTCCCTCGACGACATCGCGTCGAGTTTTGCACTGTCCTGCTTACCCCCTCTGTCGCCTGCCCCTCACGATATCTTCTCCAGATGCGCGCGCAGAGCGTGTTCCAGTTTTTGCAATGCTGAGTCCACAGCCATCAGTCGCGCGACAATGACCTCGTCCGACGCATCTTCGTCGCAAGCGTCTTCAAGCGCTTCGCACATCTCAATCACATGCATGGCACTGATAATCCTGGCGGCACCGCGAATCTTGTGGCCGATATCACGCAGTTGTTGACGATTGCCCGCAGGCACCAAGGCGGCGAGCTCTTCGCGGTCATCCACATTACTGACGATCAGTTGCTCGATGAGACGTCGGGACATGCCTTCACGGCCACCGGTCAACGCAGTGATGCTGTCCGGCGCGAAGGTGTCTGGATCCTGTGCTGACGCAGAATGGGCAAGGGGACTTACCTTCGATAGCCGGTCATTGAGAGCGGTGAGGCTAATGGGTTTGAACAGGCAGTCGTTCATGCCTGCATCCCGACAGCGCTGGATTTCCTCGGTCTGGGCGTTGGCGGTGAAGCCCAGCACCGTGCATTGAGCGCGCGATTCGCTACGTTCCCGGTCCCGAATACCCCTCGTCAGGTCATATCCGTTCATGACCGGCATATTGCAATCGGCGATCACCAGGTCGAAATGGCCGTTGCGCCAACGCTGCAGCCCCTGCGCTCCGTCCACCGCCATTTCGCAGCGATGGCCGAGAAAGCACAGTTGCTCGAACAGCAGCAGCCGGTTGGCCGGGTGATCGTCGACAATGAGGATGTTCAGTTGCCCTGAGGTGTCAGGCGTCGTGTCCCGGTGAAGGCTGCCCGCCTCAAGATCTTCCAGCGTGGTCAGGTCCAAGGTCATGTCGATCCGCGTGCCGTGCCCCGGCTGGCTGTCGAGGCTCAGCGTTCCGCCCATCATTTCACAAAGGCTGCGGCAGATAACCAGTCCTAGCCCGGCCCCGGTCCGCGCCAACTGACCTGAATTGTCGACCTGCGCGAAGGGTTCGAACAGGCGCTGCTGATCCTCCTCGCTGATGCCAATACCGCTGTCATGAATGGTCACATGCACCCGCAACTGCTGGGGCGTCGCGCCGTCTTCGGTTTGCAGGCTGATCTTGATCTGGCCCTGCTCGGTGAACTTGATGGCGTTACTGATGAGGTTAGACAGGATCTGTTTGAAGCGCATCGGGTCGATCAGCACATCAGTGTTGATTCTGGGGTCCAGATCCAGCACCAGCGTCAGACTTTTCTGCCGCGCCAGCCCATCGAATACGCGAACGACGGATTCGACCAACTGCCGTAAGTTGGCGCGCTCGGGGCTCAGGCTCAGTCGACCGGATTCTATTCGCGCGATATCCAGGATATCGCCGATCAGTTCCAGCAGATCCTTGGCCGAGCTGTAAGCGACCTCAATGGCGGGGCGGTCCAGCTGACCTTGGTCGGCGCGCTTGAGCGCCAGTTCCAGCATGCCGATCACCGCATTCATCGGGGTGCGGATCTCGTGGCTCATGGTCGCCAGAAAAGTGCTCTTGGCGCGGTTGGCGTCATCGGCGAGGTCCTTGGCGGTTTGCAGCTCCTCAATCAGCTGCCGGCGATCGCTGATGTCGATCCAGCCGCCGATGATGCCCTGCACTTTGCCCAGCGAGTCGCGAAAGGGCAGGATCCAGTGATAGATCGTCAGGTGCCGATCGCCGATGTGCAGCGACCGGTCTACCACCAGCGGAGTGTCCTGCTCCATAACGCGATGGTAATCCTGGGCGTAATCCCGAGCTTCGTCTGTGTCGCTGAGCACTCCATCCAGAATGCTCTTGCCAATGACCTCTTCGCGTTGGGCCGCGAAAGCTGCGAGATAACTTTCATTGCAGATCTTTAGCAGACCGTCGCGGTCGCGTACGTAAATGGGATGTGGCGTGCCGTTGACCAATGCACTCATGAATTCGAACTGGTCATTGAGCGCGCGTTCAGCGCGTTCGCGCTGCTTGATCTGGCGCCGCATCCAGGCATTCCAGGCCAGTGATCCGAGCAGCAACAGGCCAGCGCCGACCACAATCTGATAGATGAGCAACTGATAATCCTGCCAGGCGCCGTGACTGGCCGGGATGTAGGAGCGCCAGCGGTTGTTGATGACCATCAGGTCTTCGGGCGCAATACTCGACAGTGCCTTGTCGAGGATGCCGCTCAGTTCGGTGGCATTTCGGGCGGTGGCCATCGCGATTCTGGCCGGCTCGTTGCCCACCGTGACGCGCATCTGCAGCGAGTCATTCAGCGCTCTGGACGACAGGTAATAACTGGCGCTCAGTAACGACGTGATCGCACCTTCGACGCGACCGTGGGCCAGCATGTCGAGAGCCTGGGAAGGATTGTCCACCTCCACCGGGTAGATTTCGGGGGACTTCTGGCGCAGGTATTCCAGGATCGGGCTGCCCAGGGTCAAGGCCACGCGCTTGCCATTGAGTTGCTCAAGATTTGCGGGGCTGGACGTCTGCTTGCGGGTAACCAGTACGAACGTATTATCCAGGTAAGGCCGACTGAAACTGAATCGGTTCTCGCGTTCATCACTGGGGATCATCGCGCCGATCAAGTCTGCCTGGCCGTTCATGACCCGGTTCATCATGTCGTTCATGCTCGGCGCGTGGCTAACCTGAAATTTCAGCCCGGTGCGCAGTCGTACCAAATCCAGCAAGTCTGCCGTCACCCCTCGAAAGTTGCCGGTGGCGTCAAAAAAGGTCAGCGGCGCATAGGCTTCGTTGATCACCACACGAACCGTGGGATGCTGGGCAATCCAGCGCTCTTCACGTTGCGTGAGTTGGAGTTTCTGGTCCGTCAGCATCAAATCGCTGCCGGCACCCCAGCGCTTGGAAATGGCGATGCGCTCCTCCACTGGAATACCCTTGAGCACCAGATTGACGATGTCCGTGAGGGTGCTGTTTTCGATTCGTATGGCAAAGCTGAAACCATTGGCTTCGTGCTTGCCGAAGTTGGCCATCTGGACATTGTTCAGATAGCCCTTGTTGATCAGGTAGTGAGTGGAAATGGTGTCGCCGAGGAACACATCGGCCTGATTGAAGGCCACCGCATTGATGGCGCTCTGGAAGGACGGAAAGGTTTGGAGTCGAGCCTTGGGGTACAGCGCGCTGATCGCTTCGGGTGGCAGGTAGTGATAGACCATGCTCAAGCGAAGGCCGTTGAGGTTATCGCTCAATGAACGGCTTTCGCCAATCCGAGTGACCAGCACAGGTTGGTCGACAGCGTAGGGCGTGGACAGCGCGATGTTGTTCTTGCTGGCTTCATAGCCATTGGCGCTGCCCAGCAGGTCAATTTCGCCGTCTTGCAACGCGGTAACGGCGGCGTCTCTGGATTCATAGCGCTGGACCCTCACAGGCAAGTCCAGCGCACGGCCGATGATCCCCGCATAGTCGGCCGTGAACCCTTCGTAGTCGTGCCCGGTGAGGGTCATATCAAAAGGGGGGTAATCCGGTGCGGAGGTGCCCAGGACCAGTTCGCGCTTGTTGCGAACCCACTGCCATTGCGCCCGATCCAGGGTCACGTCCATGTGTGCCGGATTGGATCGACTCAGTAGCGAATAGCGTTCGGCAGATGCTGTGTCGGCCTGAGCACTGAAACCCATGCAGGCAAATATCGCCAGTATCCAATAGTCCTTTAAACCCTTCGACATCCTATTTCTCACACTAACGAATTGCGTTTTGCCATCTCGATAAGTTCTACCAGCGTTTTTGCTCTCAGCTTCTGCATTAAACGAGTCTTGTATGTGCTGACTGTTTTGTTACTGAGAAACATGCCTTTGGCGATTTCTTTGTTGGTACGGCCTTGGGCGAATAGTTGCAATACCATCAGTTCGCGATCATTGACAAGTTTGAATAGCTCGATTTCGCTCGGTCGTCCGTCTTCGCGAGGGGGCGTCGTCAGTGCCTGGCTAGGAAAGTAATTGTAGCCGGATAATACCGCTTTGACCGAACTGAGCAATTCGCTGAGGTCTTCCTGTTTGCAGACATAACCTGCTGCACCCGATTGCATACAGCGAATGGCAAAGAGATTGGGGGTTTGTTCGGTCAGGATCAGGATCTTCGACGGCAAATTCATGGCGTTGAAGCGGGCCAGCACTTCCAGGCCATCGAGCTTGGGGATGCTGATGTCGAGGATGATCAGGTCAGGCATGCATTCGCGAACCATTTGCATTGCGTCAACCCCATTATCGGTTTCACCCACCACTTTGTAGTTTTCGTTTTCGAGCAACATCCGGATAGCCATGCGAATGACCGGATGATCATCGATTATAAATACTGAGTTCATAGTTCAATCCATACAAGCAGCGAAGAAAGCGCGCACCTTATCTCAGTTGTTCCAGTAGTCACACGAACAGACCCTGCTACTGGGGAGATATAGGAAGCTTCCTACAAAAATAAGCGTATCAGCGTACGTAAATACCCCTGTGGAACGCCGAACATTAAACGTGCGTGTACACAGTAGTCATTGAAATGGTTATTGACGAATAGTCCGGTTATTTCGATTTGGAATTATCCTACAAGCATTTCGGCAGATGACTACAACATTCCTTAATCGGTTTATTCACGTTCATAACAATCACTGACCACGTCCGGCCTGAAGTAGCAGCCGGTGAAGATCTGCTGCAAACAGTGGTTTGGTCAGGCAACCCAGTAACGGAAGCCCTCGCGCAGCGGCCCGCAGCTCAATGTCGTCCAGCCGCGATTGCGCAAGACCGCTGAACACCACCGCCTGAATGATCAGGCCTCGCCGGCTGGCTTCCTCAATCAATTGAAGACCGTTGCGATCCGGCAAGCGCTGGTCACACAGCAACAGGTCGTAGGGGGTCGGGCTGCGCTCCATCGCAAGCATGGCCTCTTTGGCGTTCATGACCGGCGTCAGACGATAGAACCCATGGTTGTTGAGCAGGATCTGTGTAGCGATCAGCTGAAAAGGGTGGTCTTCCACCAGCAGAATTCGAAGGTTTTCTTTGAGCATCGGAGTTTCCGGAAAGCGATGTACGCAGATGAGACTGGCTCGATTTCGGACGTCGTGTCAGCAGAAGTGGATGAGGGCGACAAGGCCGCAGGAGGTGTCGGTAAGTGGGGCGCCAGGGGATCGCCCTTGCACCAGACCGGCCGAGTATTCGGCAGGTTGAAGGTGGCGGCGATAGGGGAATTCCGAAGTTGCTGTAGGACGCATCCGAAGCTGTTGATGGCTTTGTCTTGCCCTGACGCAGGAACGGCCCGATTCCGGAATAGGAAACGGGCCGTTTAACTCACGCTCCAGGTCTAGACCGGGCTAGTGTTGCCGGTCATTTCCCTGGCCATCTCGCTGGCGTAGCTGTCAGTCATGCCGGCGATGAAGTCGATCACCCGCAGGAACGAGGTATGCAGCGGCCAGCTCGGGTCTGGCGCGTTATTGCCCAGCAGATCAAGGATGCGCCGGCTTTTGAAGGACAGGGCATGGCCACCGAACTGTTCCAGCGCGGCGCCGCAGAACGCATTCAAGAGAATTTCGAGGGTGGTGTACGCGCCGATCTCATGAAGGGTTTTGCGTTTGTCCTGGAAAATTTTCTTGCGTGCCATGTCCTTGGCGTTCAGTACGCAGCGTTTGGCCGGGCCGTGCATATGCTCGACCAGATCACCCGAAAGCGTGCCCGCGAGCAACGCATCCTGCTGCTCGACGAACGCCCTGGCCGCGGCATTGGTCAGGTGCTCGATAGCTTTGCCGCGCAGAATCGCCAGTTTACGCCGGCGTGAATCATCCGGACCGAGCTGTCGGTAGGTGTCCGGCAGATCGTCCCCGACCAGCCCCAGCAGCAACGCCTCGACTTCGGCGTACTCGAGCAGGTCCATTTCCAGCCCGTCCTCGAGATCGATCAAGGCGTAGCAGATGTCGTCGGCAGCCTCCATCAGGTAAACGAGCGGATGCCGTGCCCAGCGCTGCTCCTCCAACTGCGGCAGCCCAAGCTTGGCTGCGATCTGTTCCAGGATCGGCAGTTCGCTCTGATAGCAGCCGAACTTGTGTTTTTTGTAGCCCAACGAGTCCGCATGGCGGGCTGTCCACGGGTATTTCAGATAGGTGCCGAGGGTCGCGTAGGTCAATCGCGTGCCCCCTTCGAATTGGTGGTATTCAAGCTGGGTCAGGACCCTGAAACCCTGGGCGTTACCCTCGAAATTCAGGAAATCGTTGCGCTCCACTTCGCTCATCGCATCCAGCCAGCCACGCCCGGCAGCCTGTTTGAACCAGTTGCGGATGGCGTCTTCGCCCGAGTGACCAAACGGCGGGTTGCCAATGTCGTGGGCCAGGCAAGCCGATTGCACGACCATCCCCAGATCACTGGGCTCACACCATTGCGGTAACGCGTCACGCAGGGTTTCGCCAACGCGCATGCCCAGTGAACGGCCCACACAGCTGACTTCCAGCGAGTGGGTCAGGCGCGTGTGGATATGGTCATTGCTGGTGACGGGGTGAACCTGGGTCTTGCGTCCCAGACGACGGAAGGCGCCCGAAAAGATGATCCGGTCGTGGTCCTTGTGAAAAGGGCTGCGTCCCAGCTCTTCGGGACTGTGCAGGGTCTTGCCGAGACGCTCGCGGGTAAGCAGGGTTTGCCAATCCAAGGCGTTTACTCCATCGGGTGATTACCGGGCCTAGCTTCCCGGTTCACCCCGCAGCCTGCAAGTGCAATCGGCTCAGAAACCTGCTGCGTCGATGTCGATCAGCAGCAGGCGCTCACCGTTGTCGAAAAACTGTCCGGCGGTGAGGCAATACTGATTGCTGGTGGCATCGCGATAGGTGGTTGAGAGGGTCAGGCGGCGTTCGTGCCAGCC
Source organism: Pseudomonas rosaeacicularis (assembly GCF_057128745.1). Lineage (NCBI taxonomy): Bacteria > Pseudomonadati > Pseudomonadota > Gammaproteobacteria > Pseudomonadales > Pseudomonadaceae > Pseudomonas > Pseudomonas rosaeacicularis. Next base: position 146,841 of record NZ_JBSKHT010000018.1, on the reverse strand, counting down.
CTCGGCCAGCAAATGATAGAAGTAGGGGCGCCACGACCAGTTATGCCCCAGGTATCGAGTGTCGGCTTGCCAGGTTCCATCGCGCCATTCCAGATTGGGCGTGATCTGAGTGCCATGGCGATCGCATTGATAAAACCGCAGCAGCCAAGGGAAGGCCTCCAGCGGCGGCAAGTCGCTCAGCGGCTCCCGGCCTTCCGCCCAGCCCTGGAGCATGGTCATCAACCTGGACAATTGTTTGCGCAGGGTCATCAGTCGTTCGCGCTCGCCGACTTTTTGCAACACGTAGCGATCGCGCAATGTGCCGAAACGCTCGACGAAGGCATCGGTGGTGAAAAAATCCAGCTCACCCTGAGCGAACAGAAAACCCTGAACGTAGCGTGAGCCGCACTCCAGGGCGAAGTTGAGCTCGGCTTCGGTTTCGACGCCTTCGGCGATGATCCAGCAACCGGTTTTCTCGGCCATCTGCGCCAGGGCCTTGACCACATCACTGCTGGGACCGCCGCGCGCCGCCGCCTGGAACAGACGCATGTCGAGCTTGAGAATGTCCGGTTGCAGTGCCAGCACGCGGTCCAGCTGGGAATACCCGGCGCCGAAATCATCGATTGCAATCCGTGCGCCGGCGTCACGATACCGCGCAACTACATCGCTCAGGCGCTGGCTATCGCCACCCAGCTCAGTGATCTCGAAGACGATACGTTCGGGGGCAATGCCGTGTTGCTCCAGCTGCTGCAAACTGGGGAGCGGCTGGTCGGGTCGTAAGCGGCTGATCCAGCGCGGCGAGATGTTCAGACTGAGAAACCAGTCGTCAGGCACTTCATGCAGACGGCTAAGGGCATTGTCACGAATCAAGCGATCCAGACGACGCAGCGCGGTCGCCGGCACCTTCGGATCGGCAAACAGCGGACCGACCGATTGCAGTCGGCCGTTTTCCAGACGCAGGCGGCCGAGGGCTTCAATGCCTGCGATGCGGCCAGTGGCGGTATCGATGAACGGCTGAAAGCAGGCTAGCGGTTGCCCATCGATCACGTGGCCTCCTCAGTAGGGGATTAGGGTCATTTGCAGGCGAGCGCAATCCTTTCTCCATTGGCGGACCAATAGAGAAAGGATCGGGTGAGATTTGTTTGCAAGAATGCAGCCAAATGAATAGCTCAGCGGCGGCGGTTGCTGCCTTGTATCGCCAACTTGAGCAGGGGCAAAAGCGTTGCGCTGAGCTTGACTAGACGCCCGACGCTGCCGGTACGTTTACTGCGGGCGCCTTTGCCGGTCAGAAAACCCAGCAACGAGACAATCCCCACACCCCACAAGGGCCCGTGCTTGATGCCGAGCGTGCCTTGCCAGTCGTGCGTCATGCCGCGCATACGATGCAAGGGGCGCATCATTTGCGTCGACTCCTGACGGATTTCCTGACGATGCATTTCCATGCGCAGGCGGATCAGCGCTTTGCGCAAGTCACGACGGTTATTGGTTTTAGGCAATTCAGGCAGGCTCATGGCATCAGGCGCTCACGGTCATTGGCCAGTTCTTCCAGTGTTGAATGGAAGGGTGAAGACTCATCGAAGATCGCCGATTTGAGCTTCATCGCACAAAAGATCGCCGCTAATGTGTAGAACCCACAGAGAGCAACGATGCCCATCAAGCGATAGCTGTCCCAAACCAGAATCAGGAACAAGGCCGACAATCCGATTAGCAGCAACAGCGCGAACACCAAGGCCAGTCCTGCAAACAACAACAGGCTGACGGTGCGCGCTTTCTGTTCCTGCAACTCGATACCGAACAGCTCGATGTGGCTGTGCATCAAGCCGAGAAACGCAGCCAGCAGCCGGCGAGGTGATGAGGTGTTTTCGGTCGAAGATTGACCGGATTCCGTTCCCAGAGTCATAGCATTTAGCGCCTTGTGGCCAACAGACCTAGCAGAAACCCGGCACCGGCGGCGATGCCAACGGACTGCCATGGATTACTTTGTACATAATCTTCAGTGGCGACAACGGCAGCTTTGCCGCGCTCGCGCAGCGCTTCTTCCGTCAGCTTCAGGGTTTCCCGGGCACGCAGCAGACTTTCCTGGATCTGACCACGCAATTCATCTGCTTGATCACCTGCGAGCGTTGCAGTGTGTGCCAGCAGCTTTTCAGTGTCCGCAACCAGCGTCTGGAAGTCGGCCATCAGGATGTCTTGGGCTTTCTCTGCAGTTTGACGAGCCATGGTTTTCTCCGTTGAGGTGGCAATATGGGTTTTCGAGTATGGCTGATTACTGAAGGTTCATTTCAATTGCTGCATCTGTTTGCTGAAGTTAGGTGCTAGCGGTTTTGCTTTCGACTGGTGCGCTGCAAGGGCGGGACGCCTGAACGGTGGGCATTTGCGGTGCAAGAGCAGGCTCGACGCTATTAGCGTGCAGGCCTAAACTGGATGTTCATCCCTATTCTCAGAGGGCGCGTTCATGCCACCTGAATGTCAATTGCTCGGCACGCTGGGTTGTCATTTGTGTGAGGTCGCGGAGGCCGAGTTGATGCCCTTTGTGGAGCACGGCTTGATGGTCGAGTTGGTGGACATCGGCGAAAGCGTGTCCATGACGGACGAATACGGGTTGCGGATTCCCGTTTTGCGGCGCACTGACACCGGCGCCGAACTGGACTGGCCATTCGACGCCGGGCAGGTGGTGGAATTCTTGCGCTGAAGCCGGAATTACCTGTCAGCGCTTGTAGCGTTTGGCAGTCACAGATATTGCGTGTCGACCACCATCGCCTGGGAGACGGCTTCTTTTTGCTGATCAGTCATGCTGTCCCAGACGTGTACCTTGGCGTAGTAGCCCAAGCCTGCAATCACGTAGAGGCTGAGGGTGAATACGATGGCGATTGACAGGAAAGTCCAGCGGCCGACATCACTTTCTTCTCCGGAAAAGGTTTCGGAGTAGTTTTCGTCGTTCTGCGAAGACGTGCCAGTCGACAGGCGTTTGATCCATTGAAACAGTTGACCCAGCATGAGCGTTACCTCGAAAGTTGTAAAAAGTTGAAAGCAGAAATCTGTGGTGGGCAGTGGCAGCTCGCTTGTGCGTGAGCTTCCAGGGCCGACGAAAAAAGCTCGGCGTTCAGGCCTGGTGCGCTGAACGAATGCTGAAAACGAAAAAAGCCCGTCGATGACGGGCTTTCTTTTTATGTATTCAGGTCTTGCGGCGCTTTCGAATCCGACGACCAAAGTGATCGTTGTCGTTCGTTATTACGCCTGCTTGCCGATTTGGAAACATTTTAGAACAAATCAAATTCTGCTTCCAGTCGCGTCATGTAGTTGTCTGACAACTGGCGCGGTTTTAGCGTGCGGCATGTCGTCGCAGGCCACTCGAACGCCTGATGCAGAGCCTCGCCCCAAGTCGTCACGCGCGGTTCTCGCATCGCCCGGAACCTCTGGGTGATAATGCCGGCCTGCCATCGATTTTGAGTCATCCATGTCCGATTCTGCCTTTACCGCAGCCCATCTTCAGGCCAGCACGCTTTACCTGCCGGCCGGCCCATGGGCGACTGTCCTCGACTGCCTGTGCGAACGCTTTAGCGCGATCAGCCGTGATCAATGGCTGGACCGCGTCACGCGAGGCCGGGTGCTGGATGCCGACGGTAAGCCGATTGCCCTGGATCTGGCTTACCGCGAAGGGCTGCGCATTCATTACTTTCGGGAAGTGCCAAACGAGACTCCCATCCCGGTGCTGGAAAAGATCCTGTACGCCGATGAGCATTTGGTGGTGGCCGACAAACCGCACTTTCTGCCCGTCACGCCCGCCGGGGAATACGTCGAACAGACGCTCTTGCGGCGCTTGATCCACCGTTTGGATAATCCTGATCTGGTGCCGCTGCACCGCATTGATCGGCATACTGCAGGCCTGGTGTTGTTCTCCGCCGACAAGCAAACGCGCTCGGCGTATCAGGCGTTGTTTCCAACGCGCAGGATCGACAAATGCTACGAGGCGATCGCGCCGGCATTGCCGGATCTGCAATTCCCGAGGCTGCATAAAACCCGTCTGGTGGAGGGCGAGCCGTTTTTCCGCATGCAGGAAGGACCAGGGGACAGCAACACCGAAACCCGGATTGAGGTAGTTGAGCGCAATGGCGAGTTATGGCGCTACGCGCTGTACCCGGTGACCGGCAAAAAGCACCAACTGCGGGTGCACATGGCGGCCTTGGGAGCGGGGATTTGCAACGACCCGTTTTACCCGGACGTGCTGATAGACGCGCCGGACGATTTCGACCAACCGCTGAAGCTACTGGCCAAGAGTCTGAAGTTTGTTGATCCGGTGACAGGGCAGGAGCGGGAGTTTCGCAGCGAGCTGACGCTGGATTGGTGAAAAGCCGCGCCCTGTAGGAGCGAATTTATTCGCGAGACGGTCTTTTGGTAAACCGAGTCAAGTGGCTCGCCAACAAGTTGGCTCCTACAGAAATACTTTGCCGACCGACAAAAAAGCGAGACGGTCTTTTGGTAAACCGAGTCAAGTGGCTCGCCAACAAGTTGGCTCCTACAGAAGTACTTTGCCGACCGACAAAAAAGCCCGCACGAATGCGGGCTTTTTCTTAACTCAAGCCTCAAGACTTACAGGTCTTTAACAGTACGCACCTGGTCTTTGTTGACGCGGGTTTCTTTGCCGTCCAACTGCTTGAACTCATAGAAGCCCGACTCTTCGTCGAATTTTGGCGTGTCCGTGGCCTGGATTTCACGTCCGTCGTTCAGCGTGATTACAGTCGGCGATGAGCAACCGGCAAGGGATGCGAGGCTCAAGGCGAGCAAAAAGGCTGCGGGGATAGTCCGTTTCATTACTGTGTCTCCGGTGTGGAATTCTTTGTGTAGTGACGTTTCTGACGCGGGCGCGACCGGCAAAGTTCCATGAAATCTATCAGGCCGCCTCAGGGGCTGATCTGGATCAACAGATCCGGGGTATTCAGGTTTGCCAAGCGAGGATCACCGTCCTCGCATTGCAACGCGACTGCGCCAAGGCGGGCCATGGTTTTGCGCGGGCTGCGTTGCCCAGTCAGCCAGTCATGCTCGAACGCAGCGGCGTGCACACGGGGGATGATGCACAACAGTGGCTCCCATTGTTCGCCCTGACGCACCATGACTGGTTTATCCGGGTGCGCTTGCGCGGTTTCCCGCAGTCCCTGAATCAGGGTGATGTCGAGCAACGGCGCATCGCACGGCAGGATCAGGACTAAATCGTGACGCGCCGCTGCCAGCCCCGCGCGAATTCCCGCATAAGGACCCGGAAAATCGGTCTGATCATCCTGAACCAGCCGATCAGCGTAGAGCCCGTAGCGTTCCAGATTGCGATTGCACGAGATGATCAAGTCGTCTGTCAGCGGCCGCACCACCCGTTGCACATGGGCAATCAATGGCTCGCCGCGCCATGGGATCAAACCTTTATCTTGCCCGCCCATCCGTTGGCCCCGACCGCCGGCCAACAGCACAATCGAAATCGGAGCAAGAGCGTTAATCGCAGGCATGGCGGACTCGACCAGAGCAGCAAAAAGAAGTGCTGTGATATAACACCCGCCTGTTTTCCCTACAACCGGACCTAGCCGATGAAAGCCAAGGCAGACACACCTTTCGTACCCCTGAATATTGCCGTTTTAACTGTCAGCGACACCCGCACCCGCGACACCGATACCTCCGGACAGATGTTCGTTGATCGCTTGACCGAAGCCGGTCATGGCCTGATCGAACGAGTGCTGCTGCAGGACGATCTGTACAAAATCCGCGCTCAGGTTGCCACCTGGATCGCCGACGATGAAGTGCAGGTCGTATTGATTACCGGCGGCACCGGCTTCACCGGCCGCGACAGCACCCCTGAAGCAGTGGCTTGCCTGCTCGATAAACAGGTGGATGGTTTTGGCGAGCTGTTCCGTCAGATTTCTGTGCCCGACATCGGCACCTCGACCATCCAGTCTCGCGCTCTGGCCGGTTTGGCCAATGGCACGCTGGTTTGCTGCTTGCCAGGTTCTACCAACGCGGTGCGCACTGGCTGGGACGGCATTCTCGCCCAGCAACTGGATTCACGATTCCGTCCGTGCAATTTCGTACCGCACCTGAAAAAAGCCGAGCCTTGCGCGACCCGAGGGTAATTGGATGAACGAAGCTGAATACCCTGGCCTGATCCCGGTGGAAAAGGCCATGGCGCGGCTGATGTCCATGGCCCAATCTGCACCCATTCTCGAACGTGAGCGCGTCGCTCTGGCCGATGCGCAGGGCAGGGTGCTGGCCGATGATCTGGTTTCCAGCCTCGATCTGCCGCCGTGGCCCAACAGCGCCATGGACGGTTACGCCCTGCGCGTGGCGGACTGGACCGGTGAGCCGCTGATCGTCACTCAGCGGATCTTTGCAGGTCAGGCCCCAGACCCATTGCAGCCTGGCACCTGCGCGCGAATTTTCACCGGGGCACCGGTGCCTGAGGGCGCCGACTGCGTCGAAATGCAGGAAAACGCTGAGGTCATGGGCGATCAGCGCGTGCGCTTCACCGAACCGATGCAGGCGCAGCAAAACATTCGCCCCAAAGGTCAGGAGACCACGGTCGGCGACACAGTGCTGGACGCCGGCACCGTGATGGGCCCGATCGAACTGGGCCTCGCCGCAACCATGGGTCTGGGCGAACTGGACGTGGTGCGTCGCGCCCGCGTGGCGGTGCTGTCCACCGGCGACGAATTGATCGAGCCCGGCCAGCCGCTCGGCCCAGGGCAGATCTACAACAGTAATCGCGTATTGCTGTGCAGCTGGCTCAAGCGCCTGGGCTGCGAAGTGATCGACGCCGGTATTCTGCCGGATGACATGGACAAGACCCGCGCTGCATTAAGCAGTTTGAATGATGTGGATTTGATCCTCTCTACCGGCGGCGTCTCGGTCGGTGAGGCTGACTTTCTCGGCAAGGCCTTGCGCGAAGAAGGCGAGCTCTCGCTGTGGAAACTTGCGATCAAACCCGGCAAGCCCCTGACCTTTGGCCATTTTCGCGGCGTGCCGGTGATTGGCCTGCCGGGTAACCCAGCCTCGACTCTAGTGACCTTCGCCTTGCTCGCGCGGCCTTATTTGCTGCGCCGTCTTGGCGTGAAGAAGGTCGAACCATTGCACTTCAAAGTGCCAGCGGGGTTCGTCTGGGACAAACCGGGCACCCGCCGCGAATACTTGCGTGGCCGTCTGGAGCAGGGCCGCGTAGTCGCCTATCGCAACCAGAGTTCCGGCGTTCTGCGCAGCGCGGCGTGGGCGGACGGTTTGATTGAGGTGCTTGAAGGTACAACGGTTGCTGAGGGTGATCTGCTGAATTTCATTCCGTTGAGTGAAGTGTTGGGTTGATGCCCGGTACACTTGTTGGCGAGGTGGTGAGCGCGGTTTGTCAGGCACGGCGCCTCGCGAACAAGTTCGCTCGTACAGGGAATGGTGTGGCGTGGGAGCTGTAGGAGCCAACCTGTTGGCGAGGTGGTGAGCGCGGTTTGTCAGGCACGGCGCCTCGCGAACAAGTTCGCTCCTAAAGAGAAGGGCTACGCTTTCGCCGCTTCCTCATCCAGCCGGTCGGCTTCGAACAGGTCGGCCAGATCCTTGCGGGCTTCGAGGGCGGACTGTTTGACCTTCACCGCGTCGTCATAAATCAAGTGTTGGGCGTTGAGCACTTGTTCATCGTGACGCTTGAAGCGGCTGATGCGCGCATCTGCCTGCGCCTGGCTCAACCCCAGCCCGACCAAAGTACGGCGCGTCATCTCCAGGCTTGAATAGAACGTCTCGCGCACGGCCTGCGCATCAACATCCATCAGCCGGTGTACGTGCTGACGGTTGCGTGCCCGCGCGATGATTTTCATGTGCGGATAGAGCTTGCGCACAAGCTCGGCGGTCTTGATGTTGGCGTCTGGATCATCAGTGGCAATGACGAAGAATTCGGCCTGATCGACCTTCGCTGCGCGCAGGATTTCCGGGCGCAGCGGGTCGCCATAGAACACCGGCGCGTTGCCGAAGCTGCGGGTGAACTCGATGGTTTCAACCGAAGTGTCCAGCGCCACGAAAGAGATGTTTTGCGCACGCAGAATCCGCGCCACGATCTGGCCCATGCGGCCCATGCCGGCGATCACCACCCGAGGAGTGTCGGATTCGATTTCGCGGTACTCATCCGGGACTTCCCTAACCACCACTTTGGGCTTCAACCAGCGCGCCATCACCAGCAACAGCAACGGCGTTACAGCCATCGACAGCGTGATAGTCAGCACCAGCAAATCATACAGCTGTGCTTCGAACAGCCCTTGATCGCGGCCGATTTTGAACACTACGAAGGCGAACTCACCGCCCGCCGCCAGCACCAGCCCCAGACGCAGCGCGCTCTGTTTGCCCAGGCCGCCAGCGAGGCGCCCGACAACAAACAAGATAGGCAGCTTCAGTGCAATCAACAGCAAGGTCAGACCGATCACCGCAACCGGTGCGCTGAACAGCAAACCGATATTGGCGCCCATGCCGACGCTGATAAAGAACAGCCCCAGCAGCAGCCCCTTGAACGGCTCGATCTGCGATTCCAGCTCATGACGGTATTCGGAATCGGCCAGCAGCAGACCGGCGAGAAACGCACCCAAGGCCATCGAAACGCCAACCAGATCCATCAGCCATGCCGTGCCGATCACCACCAGCAACGCGGTGGCAGTGGACACTTCCTGCAGCTTGGTTTTGGCGACAATGCGAAACACCGGCCTCAGCAGATAGCGCCCGCCGATGACTACAATCGCAATCACCCCCAGCACTTGCAGGCCGTGGGTCAACTGGCTGCCAGAAGCGGGGTCGTGATCGGCGCCTGCTAACAGAGGCACCATGGCGATCAGCGGGATGGCGGCAATGTCCTGGAACAGCAGAATGGCGAACGCCAGGCGTCCGTGAGGGGCGTTGAGCTCCTTGCGTTCGGCCAGGCTTTGAAGGCCGAAAGCGGTGGACGACAACGCCAGCCCCAAACCGAGCACCACCGCGGTATTAAGCGGCTGACCGAAAGCGAACAGCGCCACTGAGCCAATCACCACGCCAGTCAGCAGCACTTGAGCCAGACCTACGCCGAACACTGATTTGCGCATCACCCACAGCCGCTTGGGCGACAGTTCCAGACCGATGATAAATAGCAGCAGGACCACGCCCAGCTCGGAAATATGCGCAACGCTTTGCGGGTTGCCGATCAGCCCCAGCACCGACGGGCCGATGATCACACCGGCGATGAGGTAACCGATCACGGCGCCCAGTTGCAGGCGCTTGGCCAACGGGACGGCCAGTACAGCGGCGCATAAAAACACGACTGCGGCCTGTAGCAGGCTGCCTTCATCGGCCATTGGTAACTCCTTAGTAGTGGGGCAGGGAATGACAAGTGCAAAGTTTGAAACAAAGCGTATTAAAACACGCCGAGTGACCGATTCAGCGCGACATATGGCTGCATCCACGTCACGACGGTGTCAGTGGGCACAGATGGGCGTAACATGAGCGCGCATTTACCCCGGGTGAATGATTCCAAGAGCTTTCCAGGAAAACAGCAATGACCAATAAGCAGCGTTTGATTTATTCGATCATCATCGCCCTGGCGGTACTGGCGATCATGCTGGGCCTGTCGCATTTGCAGAACAGCGGCGTGATCACTGAACAGACTTTCCAGTACATCGCGATTTTCGTGGCCGTTGTAGTTGTGGTCATCAACGGCATCATGCGGCGCAAGGTTAAACACTGAGATCGACGCAACGGGTTACATAAAGTGGCCTGAACTATTTTTTCCCCCGTGAACTCCAAAATCCCGCAAGTCATAAAGCCCGAAAAGGGAATTGGAGTTCAACATGATCAAACAACTTACCGCTGCCGTCCTTGCCACTGCCGCTCTGGCTACTGCTCAGGTTGCCCTGGCCGACAAGCCTGGCGCAGGCTGGATCACTATCGAAAAGGCCATCGAAAAGGCCAAATCTGCGGGTTACACCCAAATCTACAAAATCGAAGCCGATGACAACGGTTACTGGGAAGGCGAAGGTCGCAAGGCTGACAGCCTGACCTACGAGTTCCGCATCGACGGTACGTCGGGCAACGTGCTTCGCGATCAGAAGGACTGATTCAGCCCTTAGGCTAAATCCTTGACAACAGCGCGACCGGTTCGCGCTGTTGTTGTATGTACACCCCCCATCAAGCCTGAAAACCTCGCTTTACCCACGACATCGATTGCCTCTAGGCTTGCTGCCCGTCATTGACTATCAGCAGGAAGCGACGCATGAGCGTGCGGATCGAACTCAAAGCAAACCCTACCGAAGAAGAACGTCTGGCTATTCTGACGCCGCTGGTGGGCTACAACGCGCAGCAGGCCGGCGATGGGCTTTCGGAAAAACTGGCGCTGATGGTGCGCGACGAACTCAGCGGCGAAATCATCGGCGGGCTTCACGCGCGGGTCTTGTACCGCTGGCTTTTCATTGAGTTGCTGGTCGTGCCGGAGCAGACCCGTGGGCAGGGCATGGGCTCGACTTTGATGCAAATGGCCGAGGATCTGGCCCGCGAGCGCAACTGCGTGGGCGTTTGGCTCGACACATTCGAGTTTCAGGCGCCGGATTTCTACCGCAAGCACGGCTACACCGAGTTTGGTCATATCGATGACTATCCACCGGGCCATAAGCGCTTCTTTTTTCAGAAGCGCCTGATGCCTGCAGACGAATAATCAGCGGCGAAACGTCCCCGGCCAACCCGTGATGGTCTTGGGCCGGGGCTTGGCGTAGGTCCTGACCTTGGACGTTGACAGCCCCAGCCGCACCAATGATTCGGCGAGCATAACCGCTGCAGTGACGCCGTCCACCACCGGCACTCCGGTGCGCGCACGTATTTGCTCGTCCAGTCCCGCCATGCCCCCGCAACCCAGGCAAATAACCTCCGCCTTATCGTCCCTGACCGCCAGCTCTGCCTGAGTGACAATCGCGTCCACCGCGCGCTTCGGATCTTCCTCAAGCTCCAGCACCGCCAGCCCGCTGGCGCGCACCGAGGCGCAACGCTCGAACAAACCGGCGAGCTTGAGGCGGTCTTCGATCAGCGGCACGGTGCGGTCCAGGGTTGTCACCACCGAGTAGGCATGGCCCAGCAGCATCGCCAGGCTGGCGCCGGCTTCGGTGATGTCCACCACCGGCACATCGAGCAGTTCTTGCAGGCCTTCGCGCCCGTGCTCGCCGTAACCTGCCTGGATCACCGCGTCATACGGCTGATCGTAGGACAGCACCCGATCCATCACCGCGATGGCCGCCAGGTAACTTTCAAAATTGCCCTCAATCGAATCGGCCCCAAAATGCGGCGTAAGGCCGATGATTTCGGTGCCCGGTGCTGCCACTGAGCGGGCTTGCGCGGCGATGGCGTCGGTGATGGATTCAGTGGTGTTGACGTTGACGACGAGTATGCGCATGGGAAGACCTTCAGGTGCGATCAGCATGGTGAGAAAGAAGACGTGCAAAACCTGAACCACTCGGCTGGCAGGTCGAGGCGCCGTTGGGGGTCATTCAAATCGCGCGGCACTGTAGGGCGCAGGATCGGTAAAAGGCGTGGCGCCGGACATCATTTGCGCCAGCAATCGACCGCACACCGGCCCAAGGGTCAGCCCGTGATGCGCATGGCCAAAATTGAACCACAGCCCTTTGTGGTTCGGCGCTGGGCCAATCACCGGGCGCATGTCCGGCAGACACGGACGGCGTCCCAGCCAGGGTTCGGCATCCAGCCGTTCGCCCAGCGGGTACAACGTGCGGGCGATAGCTTCGCAACGGCACAACTGAATTTGATTAGGCGGCGCATCGCTGTCGGCGAATTCAATCCCGGTGGTCAGACGTATGCCCCTAGCCATCGGCGCAAGCACAAATCCGGCTTGGGCATCGATCACCGAATGCTGTAATTGAGCACCCGGTTGTGAGGCGTAGTGCATGTGATAGCCGCGCTTGATGCCCAGCGGAATGCGATAACCCAAAGGCTTGAACAGCTCCGCCGATTGCGGGCCGAGGGCGATGACCACTTGCTCGGCATCCACCGTGCCTTGTTCGCTGTCTGCCTGCCATTGCCCAGCGTGCTGGCGCAAACTGCGCGCGTCATCCTTGAGCAACAGACCGCCACGCCGCACGAACAGCGCAGCGTAACCGCGAGTCAGGCCCCCGGGGTCGCTGACGCTTTTAGGGTCCAGCCAATGAATGCCGCCGACAATGCCGCCATGCAGATCCGGCTCACGTTCCTTCAACTGTTGCGCGTTCAGCACGTCGTAGCGCAGGCCGAAACGTTTGTTGCACCTGGCGTCTGCAACTGCCAGTTCGAACTCATGCGGATCACGATAGAACTCGATCCAGCCCTTGGCGCTGAACAACCCGTCCATGTCAGCTGCCTGCGCAAGCAAGTCGTGCTCCACGACACAGCGCTCCACCAGCGGCAGCATCGCCCGGCTGGCGCGCGCCAGGTTTGCGGGGGACGACTGCTGCCAATAGCGAAACAACCAAGGCGCCGCTTTCGGTAAATAGCCTGGGCTGTAGCGCATAGCCGACTGTCGATTCAAACCGTAGCGCAGCAATTTCGATAACTGTCGGGGGAATGAGTAGGGGGTGACGCTGGAGCGCTCGATCAATCCGGCATTGCCATGACTGGTGCCGCGACCGGGTTCGTCGCGGTCGAGCAGTATCACTTGGTGGCCCGCAGCCTGCAGATGAAGCGCGGAGCAGACGCCAATGATTCCGGCGCCCAGGACGAGAGTCTGGCAGTGCATCGTCAATCCTTGAACGGTTGTTGAGAGACCCGGGAAGGCTCGCAGTTTACCTGTTTGTCACCACGCAGTACTCTCGGCGGGTTGTTCAGTCTGGCTCGCACCCTTCATCCTCAACCGGAGTCTCAGATGTCCGCACCCCTCGACGCCGCATCGCTGCAGGCGATTTCCTTCGCTGATCTGACCGAACTGTTGGAGCAAATCTTTGTACGTCACGGTACCTCGCCTCAGGTCGCCGCAGTGCTGGCGGCTAACTGTGCAAGTGCCGAACGCGATGGTTCTCACAGCCATGGAATATTCCGTATCAAGGGTTATCTGTCATCGCTGGCTGCAGATTGGGTCAATGGCAAGGCGGTTCCGACGGTCGAGGACGTCGGCGCTGCGTTCGTGCGGGTCGATGCAGGCGGTGGATTTGCGCAACCGGCACTGGAGGCAGCCAGATCGCTGCTGATAGAGAAAGCCAGAACGGCTGGCATCGCGATTCTGGCGATTCGTAACTCCCACCACTTTGCCGCATTGTGGCCGGACGTCGAACCCTTCGCCGAGCAGGGGCTGGTGGCGTTAAGCGTGGTCAACAGCATGACCTGCGTGGTGCCTCATGATGCGCAAAAACCACTGTTCGGTACCAACCCGATCGCCTTCGCCGCGCCACGTGCCGGTGGCAACCCTATCGTGTTCGACATGGCCACCAGCGCCATCGCCCATGGCGACGTGCAGATCGCTGCGCGGGAAGGACGCATGTTGCCATCAGGCATGGGTGTGGATCGGGCGGGCGCACCCACTTGCGATCCCAAAGCGATTCTGGACGGCGGCGCGCTGCTGCCGTTTGGCGGCTATAAAGGCTCTGCGCTGGCGATGATGGTTGAGCTGTTGGCGGCGGCGTTGACGGGCGGCAATTTTTCATTCGAATTCGACTGGTCCAGGCACCCTGGTGCGCAGACTCCCTGGACGGGTCAACTCATTATCGTCATTGATCCGGACAAAGGCCGTGGGCAGGACTTCGCTGTGCGCAGCGAGGAGCTAGTACGGCAAATGCAGGGCGTGGGGCAGGAGCGTCTGCCGGGTGATCGACGCTACGCGCAACGCGCCAGATCTATGACTGAAGGTATTGCGATCCCTGCGCATGAGCTTGAACGGCTGCGGCAATTGGCAAGCGTCTAAACCACTTTGCGGTTTGCCTGTCCCGGTGATTTGTAAAACGCAGTGCGGGTCCGAAGTCGTGCGATAGGGTTGGGCGTCGCCTCCCGCCCGGCGACGTGTAGCCGGACCTGAGGCTGAGTGTCCCGAACCTCTTGAAGTGCACCGGCTTTGCGCGCGCAGGGCATTGCCAGCGCGCTGGCGCTAACGGCCGCAAGGATCAAAGTAATGATGAAAGCGAGGGTGGTTTTCATGGCAATGGCTCCTGAGAGAAGTGGCTTGCACGCGAACGAAACAACTCATTGAGTAGGTGCAGGCTACGGCTGACTGGCACGCCGGCGTTATCCGGATACTGCCCGGTTCTTGCCTGATGCTGCGTGGGGAGAGGTATCGCGATCGCTATGGCCGCTCGTCAGAACGGAGCTTGCGTTTGGTCAATTATCCAAATACTGTATGTTTAACCAGTATTCATTGAAACGGAGTTGACCATGCAAACCGCTCGAATCGACAACAGCTTTGAATGTGTCCGCGCCCCTCTGGAACAGACGTTCAGCAGTGTCTGGGGCAACGAAATGCAACGTGAGGACTTTCTGGCGCTGGCGTCGGGGCTGCGCCACTACAACGCTTCACTGTCCGGTGAGTATCCTGCTGATGGCTCACTCAGCTCAATGGAGCCTCAAGTGCGTGGCGAGTAAGCAGCGCCGGGCTCGTTGCCGAACCGGCATCAGGCTTGTGAGGTGCGTTGCTGACTGCAAACGGATAGCTGACATGCATGTCAAAATCAGCCCCGGGCTGACTTCTTTTGCCAGCTCTTATCATCGCCAGAGCGATCAAGGTAGCCACTACCGATACCGCGCACCAGGACAGCAGAAATGTAATCACTTGGGGTTCTCCGAACAGCAAAAAATCGGGTTGCCACTATAGTAATGGCACCGCATCGTTTTTGATATCGGCAAGAAGTAAAATTGCTTGAGCGGTTAGGCGCAAAGCCTGACCAAATACCGGGAGTGGCGCAACTCCCGACGTTCATCGCGGTCATGATTTAGACGTAAGTCAACGATAGGACAGCGGGTTATGAAAGATCTCGGCTCACGGCTTAAAGAAGCGCGCAAGCGCCTAGGGCTCTCGCAGCAAGAGTTTGGTGCAATCGGAGGGGTCGAGGCTAATGCTCAGGGTAAATACGAGAGCGGGGAGCGCATCCCTCGGTCTGATTATCTGGCGGGGCTAAAGAAAGAGGGCATCGACGTGTTGTACATCTTGTCCGGCGAGAAAACGCCGATGGCCAGCGAGTCGTTGAGTGATGCTGAGCGCAACATCATCATGCACTATCGCGTTCTGAGCGAGGACGACCGGGAGGCGATATCGCAACTGGCTACGTCATTGTCGGAATGTAGCGCCCATCTTGAACAGGCTTCCTGAGGCCTTCTGTGGAGAGTCCCACTTGCTGGACAATATATGAAACATTTATGCTTCATATATTCCACGTGAGGTACACCCATGGGCCTGGTCAAGATTTCCGAACAGATGCACGCCAACCTCCGCTCGGTGAGCGCTGCGCTCAGCCGCTCAATCAATGCGCAAGCGGAGCACTGGATGCGCATCGGCATGCTCGCCGAACTGCACCCGACATTTAACTACAGCGAACTGTGCCAGTTGTTAATCCGTGCCGAAAACTCAGGCGCGCAATTGTTAAGCGCCCAGCCGGTTGACATCACCGAATCGATTCCCCAAGCCAGAGCGGTTTCCTGATGAGTATCAGTATCAAGAGCGAAGCCGATCTGGTGGGTCTTCGAGTGGCGGGCAGGTTGGCGGCGGATGTATTGGCGATGATTGCGCCGCACGTCAAGGCCGGCATCAGCACCGAAGCGCTGGACGATATCTGCAATGATTTCATCGTCAATGAGTTGAAGGTCATCCCTGCGAACGTCGGCTATCACGGCTTCACCAAGACCACGTGTATTTCCCCGAACAGCGTTGTCTGCCACGGCATTCCTGCGCCTGATGACATCCTCAAGGACGGCGATATCATTAATATCGATGTGGCGGTGATCAAAGACGGATGGTATGGCGACACCAGCCGCATGTACCTGGTGGGCAAGGTAACCCCCCTGGCCAGGCGCCTTGTCGACACCACCTACGAGGCGACACTCGCTGGCATCCACGCAGTGAAACCGGGGGCGACCTTGGGGGATATCGGCCACGCCATCCAGACCGTCGCGTATCGCGAAGGATTCAGCGTGGTTCGCGAATATTGCGGACACGGTATCGGCCGCAAGTATCACGAAGAGCCGCAAGTGCTGCATTACGGCGCCGCAGGGAAGGGGCTGCGACTCAAACCGGGCATGGTGTTTACCATCGAGCCAATGATCAATGCTGGCAAGCCGGGCACCCATGTGCTGGATGATGGCTGGACCGTGCTGACTCGCGATGCGTCGCTTTCGGCGCAATGGGAACATATGGTGGCGGTGACACAAACCGGCTTCGAACTTCTGACGCCATGGCCGGACGGCACTGGCGATTACCCGGCGGTAGGGTCCTTTGTCACGCTGGCAGACTAATCAAGTCACAATTGCAAAGGTGACGATTATCCGACTTCGCCTGTAGTCTGCGTCCGGTTCCCCTGTAGTGTTGTGGCCTGACCGGCTCATGGATGATCAGGCGCGCAGCACTTGGGGAGAACACCAATTTCAAATAAAAAAACCCGGCCTGAGCCGGGTTTTTTCGTACAAATCAATCAGATCAGTGGTCGAGGCTTTTCGCAGCCACAACGCCTGCAGAACTCAGCTTGATCGGGTAGTGCAACGATCGGTCGCCTTTGCCGGCCTTGTCCACACTGCCATCGTGAATCAGGCCATGCTGCTGCAAGTGCTCCAGAGTATCGGCTACCGCATGTTCCCCCCTGTAGTTATCCAGCACTTCCTTGCCGAGCCCGGCAGGGTGAGCGTGGAGCAGGCGGGTGAGGACTTCTTTTTTCAGTGCGTTATCGATGGTCATATTTACCTCGCTTTGCTGGTGTCATGAGCGCTGCATGTAAATTGGGACCACTGGATCACGCATTTGTTTGGCGTTACTGAGATATCAGCTGCTTTTCCATTGCACTTGGGTTACGCCCAGTCCTTCGGCCTGAACGACGGCCAACCGAAACGGACAAGCAGAAACGTTTCCGTCCATGCCCCCCACGCCTGCATGCAACGTGGCGAAATACAGTGCATCGCCCTCGCTTAGACGGTTTGCCTGATGACAGAAATGCCGAGGTTCGCCGCGAAACTGATAATGAATTTCAAAATCCTTGTAGTCGTTCATCGTAGTCTCCGCCCGTGCGACGCGTGACACGTCGCTCTGAAATTAAGTACGGTCTGGAAGTGCCTGGCAGCATGTCTTTCAAATGCGTCCGGGATGCGGCCGTTTCATTTCGAGATCGATACAGGCATGCAAGACTCTTAATAGCCTTGGATCGTAATGCAGGTTCTCTGCCGGACCCCTGAATATCTGCGTATTTCTCGGGGCCGGCCAATGGAAAAACTACACGGTTTCATACCGTTTTAAACGTTGCTCCGATAAGCGGCAATGTGCCACATCTGTTCGGATATAACGCTCTCCACAAAGGCTGAAAGCGCATCTTTTTAGCTGCTTTTGAATGGGTCAACTGCAGGCTTTGAGATTCACGGGGCCGACGAAATCGTTTCCATGACCCATCACGCAGGCCACGCGCTGATTACGCTGACGCTCCCAGCTTTCAACCGGATAGGTCTTGTTCCACGCTTGATATAGCTGCTCATCCTGACGCGAGATTCGCAGGTTGTATTGCTTGCTCATGTAGAAATACGTACGCGCAATCATTCCGCGAATCGATGGGCGTGGCATGACTTTCTTGGCCTTGAAATCCACTTGGGTCAGACACGAGCCATACTGACCTGCGTGCTCCGGCAGCCAACCGAAACTGAAATTGTTACGGTCGCCATTCACTTCGCCGATGCTGGGCACAAGATTGTGCAAATCGGCCTCGGCCCGCTTGTAGACTTGATCATTGCGCGTGCAATTCTTGCGTCCGCCATTTTGCCAGCATTGGCGCAGATGGCCGATTTGCCAGGCCGGCACGATGTGCTCCCACTCGATGCGTTTGGCCCGCGTGGCATTTTTACGGGGGATATAGCCGCAGGCGGCCAGATCGACTTTGTTGCCAGTGTATTTGCAGCCGCAGTAGAACTCGGTGGATTGTGGTGCGTACAGGCCCCAGGCAACCTTCTTTGCTTCACTGAAGGTGCGCGGTGCCTCGGCGTGCGAAGCGATGGGCATGATCAACAAAAGACTTGCACACAGCAGGTTTGAAACCTTGGATGTCATCCGTCAATCTTCCTTGGGCAACGTCCAGAACACCTGGATACCGCCATCGTCGCGATAGGCGAGGGTGACGTTGTCGTTCTCGGCGATCTCTCCCAGCAGCTGATTCCAGTCGTCTTCTGTTTCGTCAGGCAGCCGGAAGATCAACGCAGCCCTGGATTTTTGCGCTGTAGTGGAATTGATGATTTTTTGAATGCGGATCCCCATTCGCTCATAAGGGCCTGGAGCAGGGGCGGAAGCAGAGTTTTTCGACACGAAAATGATCCCTTGTTTTTGCTGTACATGCGTACAGTATTTCAGTGCGGGAAGTTTCGCAATACCGCTGTAGGACAAAGCCCAGAGAGTTGAATCAGAGGGAGGGATTTTTGCAGCGTGGCCTGGCGAACCAATTCAGGCCGCGTCGATCTGATTGCGTATCGGCGGATGAGTTCGCTGCATTTGGAAAAAGGAGTCTGCATGAAAATCAAACAGTTAGGGCTACCGGTTGCGCTTGCCATGTGCGCACTGCTCGCCGGTTGCTCAACGGCCACTGTGGTCACGCTGCAGAACGGCACGCAGTATGTAACCAAAGACACGCCGAAAACCAAGACCAAAGATGGCTTCTACGAGTTCGAAGATATTTCCGGAAGGATGGTCAAGGTTCGCGCTGATGAAGTGGCGACAGTCAAAGAAGAAGATTGAAGAGTAGGGGGCTGAGCGCATCGACTGCGTCAGCCCCTTTTTTTCGGCCTCAGCTTGTCCAAGCCGTAAAATCCCACCGATCAACATCTCCGCTCCTGATACACACTGGGCCATAAGCGCGATGACTGGACGGTTCTCGCGGTTGACAAATCGTCTGGCGATTCTCATAGTTCCACTCACGCAAACGTTTGCGCTTCGACTGCTTCTCCAAATCCGATGCGCTGACGGTGCCGATAAAATAATCATAAATGTCGGAGTGATCCCATGAAGCTGCCTTTCGCTGCACGCCTTCTCGCTGTTGCCATGCTTACCGCCACCGCTGTCTCCCTGCCTGTTTCATCCGCCTTCGCTGACGACGCTAAAAAGCCGACGGTCGCGCTGGTGATGAAGTCCTTGGCCAACGAATTCTTCCTGACCATGGAAGACGGCGCCAAGGTCTATCAAAAAGAACACTCTGCTGACTTCGATCTGATCTCCAACGGCATCAAGAACGAGTCCGACACGGCTGCGCAGATCGACATCGTCAATCAGATGATCGTCAAGAAAGTCGACGCGCTGGTTATCGCGCCTGCCGATTCCAAGGCTTTGGCTTCGGTGATCAAGAAGGCGATGGACGCTGGTATCAAGGTCGTCAACATCGACAATCAACTCGACGTTGACGTGCTCAAAAGCAAAAACATGGAAGTACCTTTCGTAGGCCCCAATAACCGCAAAGGCGCCAAGCTGGTGGGTGACTACCTGGCCAAGCAACTGACCGCAGGTGATCAGGTCGGCATCATCGAAGGCGTTCCGACCACCACTAACGCTCAGCAGCGCACCGCAGGTTTCAAGGATGCGATGGATGGCGCGCAGATGAAGATCGTCTCCACGCAATCGGGTAACTGGGAAATCGACAAGGGCAACGCTGTTGCCTCGGCGATGCTCAACGAATACCCGAACCTGAAAGCTTTGCTGGCCGGTAACGACAGCATGGCACTGGGCGCGGTATCGGCAGTTCGTGCCGCAGGCAAGGCGGGCAAAGTGCAAGTGGTCGGCTACGACAACATTAACGCCATCAAGCCGATGCTCAAGGACGGTCGCGTTCTCGCGACGGCTGACCAGTTCGCCGCACGCCAGGCAGTCTTCGGTATCGACACGGCGCTGAAGATGATCAAAGGCCAAAAGCTCGACATCAAGGACGGTGTGATCGAGACCCCTGTCGAGCTGGTTACCAAGCCGCAATAAGCCCAGCTTCGTCTCACACACCTGAAACAGCACCTGTCTTCGCGTGAAGGCGGGTGCGTGGAGAGCGTTATGTCAGCGTCTGCTCAGGCCGCTGTTCTATCTGTCAGCGGTATCGGCAAAACCTACGCCCAACCTGTGCTCGGCGACATCGACCTGACGCTTATGCGTGGCGAAGTGTTGGCCTTGACCGGTGAAAACGGCGCAGGCAAAAGCACCTTATCGAAAATCATCGGCGGGTTGGTGACACCGACCACCGGCCACATGCAATTCCAGGGTCAGGCCTATGCACCTGCCAGCCGCACCCAGGCCGAAAAACTCGGCGTGCGCATGGTCATGCAAGAACTCAATCTGCTGCCAACGCTGTCGGTAGCCGAAAACCTGTTTCTCGACAACCTGCCCAGCCGTGGCGGCTGGATCAATCGCAAGCGCCTGCGTGAAGACGCGATAAAAGCCATGGCCCAGGTCGGGCTGGACGCTATCGACCCGGACACCCTGGTCAGCGAGCTGGGTATCGGTCATCAGCAGATGGTCGAGATTGCGCGCAACCTGATCGGCGACTGCCATGTGCTGATCCTTGACGAGCCGACGGCGATGCTGACCGCCCGTGAAGTCGAGATGCTGTTCGAGCAGATCACCCGCTTGCAGGACCGTGGCGTGTCGATCATTTACATCTCCCATCGCCT
Source organism: Pseudomonas rosaeacicularis (assembly GCF_057128745.1). Classification (NCBI taxonomy): domain Bacteria; kingdom Pseudomonadati; phylum Pseudomonadota; class Gammaproteobacteria; order Pseudomonadales; family Pseudomonadaceae; genus Pseudomonas; species Pseudomonas rosaeacicularis. The sequence continues at coordinate 126,060 of NZ_JBSKHT010000018.1, read as the reverse complement.
GGAAGAACTTGCCCGCGTTGCCCAGCGCATAGCCGTGCTGCGCGACGGAAAACTGGTGTGCGTCGATGCAATGGCCAATTACAACAGCGAGCAGTTGGTGACGCTGATGGTCGGTCGCGAGCTGGGGGAAAAGATCGATCTGGGCGAGCGCAGGATTGGCGACGTCGCGTTGTCAGTCAAAGGCTTGAGCCGGTCGGACAAAGTGCTGAACGTCTCGTTCGACGTGCGCGCTGGCGAGATTTTCGGGATATCCGGGCTGATCGGCGCCGGACGAACCGAGCTGATGCGCCTCATCTACGGCGCAGACATTGCCGACAGCGGCACGATCGAAGTCGGCAGCCCATTGCGCAAGGTCAGTGTGCGATCACCAGTGGACGCCGTCGGTCACGGGATTGCGCTGATCACCGAGGACCGCAAAGGCGAAGGGCTGCTGCTGTCGCAATCGATCAGCGCCAACATCGCGCTGGGCAATATGGAAGCGATTTCCAATGTCGGCGTGGTGGACGGCAGTGCTGAAATGAAGCTCGCCCGACGCCAAGTGGACGCCATGCGCATTCGCAGCTCCAGCCCGACGCAACTGGTCTCCGAGTTGTCTGGCGGCAACCAGCAGAAAGTCGTGATCGGCCGCTGGCTGGAGCGTGATTGCCAAGTGATGCTGTTCGACGAGCCTACTCGTGGCATCGACGTCGGCGCCAAATTCGACATCTACACCTTGTTGGGCGAACTGACGCGCCAGGGCAGGGCGTTGGTGGTGGTGTCCAGTGACCTGCGCGAACTGATGCTGATCTGCGACCGGATCGGCGTGCTGTCCGCCGGGCGGCTGATCGACACCTTCGAGCGCGACAGCTGGACCCAGGACGAACTGCTTGCCGCCGCATTTGCCGGCTACCAAAAACGTGATGCGCTGCTCTCCGATGCCGCGCCCAGGATTGACTGATGAAAACGCCTACTCCCAACAGCGCCGCGCTGCCTTCTCCGGGCAAGCGCAGCGGTAACTATTTCGGCCTCGGCACCTACCTTGGGCTGGCCGGCGCACTGCTGGCGATGATCGTGCTGTTCTCGTTGCTAAGCGATCACTTCCTGTCTTACGAGACCTTCAGCACCCTGGCCAACCAGATTCCTGACTTGATGGTGCTAGCGGTCGGCATGACCTTCATCCTGATCATTGGCGGCATCGATCTTTCGGTGGGTTCAGTGCTGGCATTGGCAGCTTTGGCGGTCAGCGTGGCAATGCTTGGATGGGGCTGGGGCGTTTTGCCCTCGGCGTTGCTGGGCATGGCCTGCGCGACAGTCGCTGGCACGATTACGGGCTCCATTACCGTTGCCTGGCGCATTCCGTCGTTCATCGTGTCCCTCGGCGTACTGGAAATGGCCCGTGGGGTTGCGTATCAAATGACCGATTCGCGCACCGCGTATATCGGCGACTCTTACGCTTGGCTGTCGAATCCTTTTGCGTTCGGCATTTCGCCATCGTTCGTGATCGCCTTGATCGTGATCTTCGTCGCCCAGGCGGTGCTGACGCGCACGGTGTTCGGTCGCTACCTGATCGGCATCGGCACCAATGAAGAAGCCGTGCGTCTGGCAGGGATCAACCCAAAGCCCTACAAGATTCTGGTCTTCTCCCTGATGGGCTTGCTGGCCGGTGTTGCCGCGCTGTTCCAGATTTCCCGTCTGGAAGCCGCTGACCCAAATGCCGGTTCTGGCCTGGAGTTGCAAGTGATTGCCGCTGTAGTGATCGGCGGCACCAGTTTGATGGGCGGTCGTGGCTCGGTCATTAGCACCTTTTTCGGTGTGTTGATCATCTCGGTGCTGGCGGCGGGTCTCGCGCAAATCGGCGCGACCGAGCCAACCAAACGCATCATCACCGGTGCCGTGATCGTCGTAGCCGTGGTGCTTGACACCTACCGCAGCCATCGCGCAAAGCGGCGCGGCTGATATGGCGACGATCAAAGATGTGGCAGCGCTCGCGGGGATTTCCTACACCACTGTCTCCCATGTTCTGAACAGAACCCGGCCGGTGAGCGAGCAGGTGCGGGTCAAGGTCGAAGCCGCCATTGCGCAGCTCGATTATGTGCCCAGCGCAGTGGCGCGCTCGTTGAAAGCCAAAGCGACATCGACCATCGGCTTGTTGATTCCCAACGGCATCAACCCGTACTTCGCCGAACTGGCGCGAGGGATCGAGGACTACTGCGAGCGCAACGGCTTTTGCGTGATCCTGTGCAACTCCGACGACGATCCGGACAAACAGCGCAGTTACCTGCGAGTGCTGCTGGAAAAGCGTGTGGACGGCCTGATTGTCTCGTCGGTAGGCGCAGATGCCGGTCTCGTCGATGGGCTGGCGGGGGTACGCACCCCAATGGTGATCGTTGACCGGGACCTGGAACACGTGACTGCTGATCTGGTGCGCATCGATCATGAACTGGGTGCGTATCTGGCAACGTCGCATTTGCTGGAACTGGGGCACCGTCACATTGCGTGCATTTGCGGGCCGGCGCAGACCAGCGTCGCCCGCATGCGTCTGGCCGGCTATCGACGCGCCATGCGGGAGGCCAATGTCGAAGTGCCGGTTTCCTGGGTGGTAGAAAGTGATTTCACCAGCCCCAGTGGATATACCGCCGCGGTCGGTTTGCTGGAAAACGAGCGCCCCACGGCGATTTTCGCCGCCAACGACATGGTCGGTTTCGGTGTGCTGCGCGCTGCGGCCGAGCGCAATATCCGGGTGCCGACGGACTTATCTGTGATTGGCTTCGATGACATCCAGATGAGTCGTTATGTCTATCCGGCTTTGACCACGGTCGGTCAGTCGATCCTGCAACTGGGCGAGCGCGCCGCCGAAGTGCTGCTGCGCCGAATCGCTGCTCCGGCCACCTCGACTATCGAGCAATTGATCGTCGCACCGAGCATCGTGTTGCGCGAATCCACTGCGCCTCCAAACAATGCTTTCAATGAATTTCGCTGAACCGCCCGGATTGAAGAGTAAACAGCCATGCAAGCAAAAGTAGTGATAGTCGGCAGCCTCAACATGGACCTGGTGACGCGCGCGCCCCGGCTGCCAAGGGGCGGCGAAACGCTCGCAGGCCATTCGTTCGTGACCGTGCCGGGAGGCAAGGGCGCCAATCAGGCAGTCGCTGCGGCGCGGCTGGGGGCAAGCGTGGCGATGGTCGGTTGTGTTGGCGATGACGCCTATGGCGATCAATTGCGCACCGCGTTGCTGGCCGAAGGCATTGATTGCGGTGCAGTGACTGCTATTGCTGGCGAGTCCACAGGGGTGGCGCTGATCGTGGTTGATGACAACAGTCAAAACGCTATTGTCATCGTCGCTGGCGGCAATGGTCATGCGTCAACAGCGGTGGTGGATGGCTTCGATGCACTGCTCAGCCAGGCTGAAGTGATCATTTGTCAGCTGGAAATTCCCATGGAAACCGTTGGCCATGTGCTCAAGCGCGGCAGGGAATTGGGCAAGATCGTCATCCTCAATCCGGCCCCGGCCAGCGCGCCGTTGCCTGCCAATTGGTACTCGCTGATCGATTACCTGATCCCCAACGAGAGCGAGGCAACGATGCTCACCGGTTTGCCGGTGGATTCAGTGGCCAGTGCCGATGTCGCGGCGACCGCATTGCTTGCGGCGGGCGCCTCCAAAGTCATCATTACCCTCGGCGCTCAAGGCTCGTTGTTTGCCTCCAATGCCCGCTCTCAACATTTTGCCGCGCCCAAGGTTCAGGCGGTCGACACCACGGCAGCCGGTGACACGTTTGTTGGCGGCTTTGCTGCGGCATTGGCCGAGGGCAGAAGCGAGTCTGAGGCCATTGCGTTCGGGCAAGTTGCCGCCGCACTTTCAGTTACCCGCGCCGGGGCGCAGCCGTCCATTCCGACCTTCAATGAAGTCCAGGGATTCAAGCCATGAAAAAAACTCCCTTACTTAACATCGCACTGTCGCGAGTGGTGGCATCGCTTGGGCACGGCGATGTACTGATGATTGTTGACGCGGGCATGCCGGTGCCTCCTGGCGTCGAGTTGATCGATTTGGCGGTGACCCAAGGCCTGCCGGATTTCGTCAGTGTGCTGAACACTGTATTGACCGAAATGCAGGTTGAAAGCCACGTATTGGCGCAGGAAATTTTCGACAAGCTTCCTCCTGCGCTTGCCACCCTCAAAAGCCTTCACAGCAGCGGCAGTCTCGGGCAACAACGCCTGGTCAGCCATGAAGAGCTTAAACTCCTCAGCCGCAACGCTCGCGCAATCGTACGCACGGGCGAGTGCCAGCCTTACACCAACATCGCTTTGATCTCGGGTGTCGTCTTCTGACGCCTTAGGCTTACTTATAGTCAATCTGGAACAGGGAGTTTCTTATGCAGTCCGTTGGTTTTTATGTTTCTCGTCTGATCAGGAGTGTGCTTGTTGTGATCATCATCGGTGCCACTGCCGCCCAGGCAGCCGAAAAACGCAATCTGATCATCGACACCGATCCCGGCGCCGATGATGTGGTGGCGCTGTTGCTGGCACTGGCGTCGCCTGATGAGCTGAATGTGATGGCAATCACCACTGTGGCCGGGAACGTGCGAGTGGATAAAACTTCGCGAAATGCGCGGCTTGCCCGGGAATGGGCGGGGCGCGAAGACGTTCCTGTCTATGCCGGTGCCGGCAAGCCGATGGTGCGTACGCCGATCTACGCCGAGAACATTCACGGCAAAGAAGGGCTGCCGGGGATCGACGTTCACGAACCCGCAAAAGGACTGGCTGATGGCAGCGCCGTGCAGTACCTGATCGACACCTTGAGCAAGGCTGCGCCTCACAGCATCACCGTGGCGATGCTTGGTCCGCAGACCAATCTGGCGCTGGCGCTGATTCAGGCGCCGGAAATCACCCAAGGCATCAAGGAAGTGGTGGTCATGGGCGGCGCGCATTTCAACGGCGGTAATATCACGCCAGTGGCTGAATTCAACATCTTCGCCGACCCTGATGCTGCGAAAGTGGTGCTTGCCAGTGGGGTAAAACTGACTTACGTGCCGTTGGACGTGACCCACAAGATTCTCACCAGCGAGCAGCGCCTCAAACAGATCGAAGGGTTGAATAATCAGGCGGGCAAACTGGTCGGCGCGATTCTGAACGAGTATGTCAAGGCGGATATGGTGCACTACGGCTTGTCCGGCGGCCCGGTGCACGATGCGAGCGTGATTGCCTGGCTGCTCAAGCCTGAACTGTTCAGTGGCAAGCCCGTTAATCTAGCTATTGATAACCGAGAAGGGCTGGGAATGGGCCAGACCGTGGCCGATTGGTACGATACCTTGGGACAGGTCAAGAACGTGTTCTGGGTCGAGGACGGCGACGCTCAAGGCTTTTTCAACCTGCTGACCGAACGTCTCGCGCGCCTTAAATGACTGTCGCTCAGGCTTCGGTTGAGACCTCGACCGTATAGCGCAGCAGCATTTGGTTCATGAAGGCCTGGGCGCCGCGGGTGCCCAGCTCTTTCACCAGCAGATCGATCGCGATGATCGCCAGCTCTTCTGCACTTCCCGGACTATGGGCGCAATGGCCCTGTGGCCATTTGGCCTTGATGTCAGCATCAATCGATACGACTGCCATGATCTCTCGTCTCTCTCTGGTGTCTCTAAGGTCGTTTTCGGGGCGGCTAACCCCTGACGTTCAACCCCCGGACTTGAGCGGTGGCGTCAGGCGAGGCAGTAAACCATCTTGGGCCTGATTTCGCACTGATACTTAGGCATGAGTTGTCGGGCATCTCGCGGTTGGATAGGGGGCGACGTTGGAGTTGCTCATTCTGACCCGTTTGGATGATGAAAACGTTTTGTGACGATTTGAGCGCTCACCCATCCGCTGGCTGGGGCAGACTCCGCCGCTGATGAGTGTCATCGGCTCCCTATTCAGTTTGCTGCGATTGCAACAAAGCGTGGCGAGCGCGGTCGCACAGGTTCTGGTTTACGTAAATGCAAGGAGATTGTATGTCCTGGAAGTTAGCCCCAACGGCGCTTGTACTCGCAACAGCGCTAATGGCAGGGTGCAGCAGCACTTCTGAATCGTCGGGTGACTCAACCCAAGATTCCACCGCAGTCGCCAGCGGTCATTCGCGCTGTGATGCATCGGCCGCGCAGTTCACAGTCGGCAAGCCTGCATCGCCGGCTTTGCTGGAACAGGCCAAGGCCAAGGCTGGCGCGCAAACGGCGAGGGCGCTTGGGCCAAACGACATGGTGACTCTGGAGTACCGGTCTGACCGGCTCAACCTCAACACGGATCAGGCAGGCAGTGTGACCCGCGTCAACTGTGGCTGATCACCGATATGCAGGCATAAAAAAACCCCGTCAGTGACGGGGTTTTTTTAGAACGCGTGGATTACTCCGCGCGAACCTGAGCAGCTTGCATGCCCTTTTGGCCTTTCTCAGCCACGAAGGAAACGGTTTGGCCTTCTTTCAGGCTTTTGAAACCGTCGCTTTCGATAGCTTTGAAGTGTACGAACAGGTCATCACCGCCACCCTGTGGAGTGATAAAGCCGAAGCCTTTTTCATCGTTGAACCATTTTACGGTGCCGGTTTGGCGATTAGACATGGTGTATCTCCAAGAACATAATTTTTTCAGTAGTACTGTGCTGCTCAGGCCAACTGGGCACACCGGGCTATCATAGTCGAATTGTGCGAATGCAGAACTTTTTCAGTAAGAACTTTGCGCAACTGGCCGAAATTCATACGCAGAAATGATTTGTCGGCACCGGTTTGTAACTGCGGATTTCGAGGAGCGACATCCTTGCTGTTCGACTGAACACCTTGTATTACGCGGCCTTCACGCTTAGATGCCTGCAAGCGGAATCAACGTCGTCGGCCAAAATCCGCAGAAGTGTAAATTTTTTACTTTTTGCCCGGAAGGCAGTGTTCCCCTACCGCTTTTTGCAGTCGAGCAGTCAGTTCGGTGCTCGGTGGAGTATTGGTGTCATTGAGCGAGGCGATCTCCTTGTCAGTGAAACTCTTGTTGATCTGCTGTGCACCGCACTCGCAATGGCTCTGAACCGCTTTCGCGTCCATTCCGGGGTTGTTCTGACCAGCAGCGGCCGCGCATTCATTCATATAGGTGGTTTTGGTCTTGGCATCCATCGCAGCATGAGCGCTCATCGGCAGGGCCAATGCCAGCGGCGTGAGCAGGGCGACAACACGTAGAAGATTCATTGTGGTTTCCTTCTCTTATATGGCTGCCTGATCGACAGCCTTGAACGGGGGTCACGGATAATCTGACGGCAATGAATGCAGCCAGTTCACCCGGTGAAGGATTCTTGACTGCGCTGTCGACGCTTTAATTCGCGTGCAGACGCCTGCGACCTGCCTGCGCAGCGGGTAGCTGTGCTAGGATGCGCGTCCTGCGGATTTGCTCAAACGTTGCGAGTGGTTGTTTCGCTCGGCGCAGACTCATTTTTTTTAATCGTTAATTCCAGTCACTCTGGTTCGGTCATTGGTTGGCCTTCGGGCTCCTGCCACTGTGAGGCAGGCACACCGCCGAATCGCGTACTGGCTCTATCCCACCCACGTGACCTTTGGTAGGGGTCACCACTAGGAGAGGAGGCGCCATGCCCACCATTACTCTTCCCGACGGCAGTCAACGCTCTTTCGATCATCCGGTCTCCGTAGCCGATGTCGCGCTATCCATTGGCGCTGGTCTGGCCAAGGCCACCGTGGCCGGTAAGGTCAACGGCCAACTGGTCGATGCCAGTGACCTGATAGAGGCCGATGCAACGCTTCAAATCATCACCCCAAAAGATCAGGAAGGCCTGGAGATCATTCGTCACTCCTGCGCTCACTTGGTCGGTCATGCCGTCAAGCAGTTGTACCCGACTGCAAAAATGGTCATTGGCCCGGTCATCGATGATGGCTTCTATTACGATATCGCTTATGAGCGCCCGTTCACCCCAGACGATCTGGCGGCGATCGAGCAGCGCATGCAGCAGTTAATCGAGAAAGATTACGACGTGATCAAGAAGGTCACGCCGCGTGCTGAGGTGATCGAGGTGTTCAGCGCCCGTCACGAAGATTACAAGTTGCGTCTGGTCGAAGACATGCCAGAGCAGCAGACCATGGGTCTGTACTACCACGAAGAATACGTCGACATGTGCCGTGGCCCGCACGTGCCGAACACTCGTTTCCTCAAGTCTTTCAAGCTGACTAAGTTGTCCGGCGCCTACTGGCGTGGCGATGCCAAGAACGAGCAACTGCAGCGCGTTTATGGCACCGCGTGGGCTGACAAGAAGCAACTGGCAGCTTACATCCAGCGCATCGAAGAAGCTGAAAAGCGCGATCACCGCAAGATCGGCAAGCGCCTGGGCCTGTTCCATACCCAGGAAGAAGCGCCGGGCATGGTGTTCTGGCACCCTAATGGCTGGACGTTATACCAGGTGCTCGAGCAATACATGCGCAAGGTTCAGCGCGAGAACGGCTATCTGGAGATCAAGACTCCGCAGGTGGTCGACCGCTCCCTGTGGGAAAAGTCCGGGCATTGGGCGAACTACGCCGACAACATGTTCACCACCGAGTCCGAAAGCCGCGACTACGCGATCAAGCCGATGAACTGCCCGTGCCACGTACAGGTGTTCAATCAGGGCCTGAAAAGCTACCGCGAACTGCCGATGCGCCTGGCCGAATTCGGTGCTTGTCACCGTAATGAGCCGTCGGGTGCCTTGCACGGGATCATGCGTGTGCGTGCGTTCACTCAGGACGATGCGCACATTTTCTGCACCGAAGAGCAAATGCAGGCCGAGTCGGCTGCGTTCATCAAGCTCACGTTGGCGGTGTATGAAGATTTCGGTTTTAAAGACATCGAGCTCAAGCTCTCGACTCGCCCTGAAAAGCGTGTCGGCTCCGACGAGTTGTGGGATCGCGCGGAAGCTGCATTGGCCGCTGCGCTGGACAGCGCGGGTTTGCCATATGATCTGCAGCCGGGTGAGGGCGCCTTCTACGGCCCGAAAATCGAATTCTCCTTGAAGGATTGCTTGGGTCGCGTGTGGCAATGCGGTACATTGCAGCTCGATTTCAACCTGCCTGTCCGTTTGGGCGCCGAATTCGTCACCGAAGACAACGGCCGCAAGCATCCTGTGATGCTGCACCGTGCGATCCTCGGTTCTTTCGAGCGTTTTATCGGAATTCTGATCGAGCACTACGAAGGTGCATTCCCGGCCTGGTTGGCTCCAACTCAAGCGGTGATCCTCAATATCACTGATAAACAGGCAGATTTTGCCCTTGAAGTGGAAAAAACTTTGGCGGAAAGCGGGTTTCGTGCCAAGTCTGACTTGAGAAATGAAAAGATCGGCTTTAAAATCCGCGAGCATACTTTGCTCAAGGTTCCCTACCTCCTCGTAATCGGAGATCGGGAGGTTGAAACGCAAACTGTCGCTGTGCGTACCCGTGAAGGCGCAGACCTCGGCTCGATGCCGGTCGCCCAATTCTCGGAGTTTCTTGCACAAGCGGTTTCCCGGCGTGGTCGCCAAGATTCGGAGTAATTATTATTAAGCGTGAAATGAGACAAGATAAACGAGCTGCACCGAAGGCCCCGATCAACGAGAATATCTCGGCACGCGAGGTTCGGCTTATTGGGGCTGAGGGAGAACAGCTTGGGATTGTGTCAATTGAAGACGCGCTTCTTAAGGCTGAAGAGGCCAAACTGGATTTGGTGGAAATTTCCGCCGATGCAGTACCCCCTGTTTGCAAACTGATGGACTACGGCAAATCGATCTTCGAAAAGAAGAAGCAGGTTGCCGCCGCCAAGAAAAACCAGAAGCAGATTCAGGTTAAAGAAATCAAGTTTCGTCCAGGGACGGAGGAAGGGGATTACCAGGTAAAACTACGCAACCTGGTACGTTTCCTGAGTGACGGGGACAGGGCCAAGGTGTCTTTGAGATTCCGCGGTCGTGAGATGGCCCACCAGGAGCTGGGGATGGAGTTGTTGAAGCGGGTTGAGGCTGACTTGCTCGAATACGGCGCCGTCGAACAGCATCCGAAGATGGAAGGACGCCAACTTATTATGGTCATCGCCCCCAAAAAGAAGAAGTGACCACCAGGGCACGGCAGGCCTTGCGGTTATGTTTATCAACTGAATGCGGAGTATCCGAACATGCCAAAGATGAAGACTAAAAGTGGTGCAGCTAAGCGGTTTTTGAAAACTGCTAACGGCATCAAGCATAAACACGCTTTCAAGAGCCACATCCTGACTAAAATGTCGACCAAGCGTAAGCGTCAATTGCGCGGTAGCAGCTTGCTGGCACCGTGTGACGTGGCAAAAGTCAAGCGCATGCTGCGCCTTCGTTAATTTAGTCAAGAATAGAGGAAGTTACTCATGGCTCGTGTTAAGCGTGGCGTCATGGCGCGTAAGCGTCACAAAAAGATTCTGAAACTTGCTAAAGGCTACTACGGCGCGCGTTCACGCGTATTCCGCGTTGCCAAGCAAGCGGTTATCAAGGCTGGCCAATACGCCTACCGTGACCGTCGTCAGAAAAAACGTCAGTTCCGCGCTCTGTGGATCGCTCGTATCAACGCTGGTGCGCGTATCAACGGTCTGTCCTACAGCCGTTTCATCGCTGGCCTGAAAAAAGCGTCGATCGAGATCGACCGCAAGGTTCTGGCTGATCTGGCAGTGAACGAAAAAGCGGCGTTTGCTGCGATTGTCGAGAAAGCTAAAGCCACCTTGGCCTAAGTCCCCGGCAATCACCGGAGCTCTTCTCGAGGTTCGGTGTTAAACGTCATAAATAGGGGAAGAGCCTTTCAAGCTCTTCCCCTATTTCGTATCTGGAGTCTGTAAATGGAAAACCTGGACGCGCTGGTCTCTCAAGCACTTGAGGCTGTGCAAAGCGCTGAAGACATCAATGCCCTGGAGCAAATCCGGGTTCAATACCTCGGCAAGAAAGGTGAATTGACTCAGGTGATGAAGACCCTGGGGAATTTGCCCCCAGAAGAGCGCCCGCAGGTCGGCGCCCTGATCAACGTTGCCAAGGAGCGTGTCACAGAGGTTCTCAATGTGCGCAAGGCGTCGTTCGAGCAGGCGGATCTAGCCGCCAAGCTCGCCGCCGAATCCATTGACGTGACCCTGCCTGGCCGTGGCCAGACCTCCGGTGGTCTGCATCCTGTCACCCGGACTCTGGAACGCATCGAGCAATTCTTCACCCACATTGGCTACGGCATTGCCGAAGGCCCTGAGGTGGAAGACGATTACCACAACTTCGAGGCGCTCAACATCCCAGGCCATCACCCGGCCCGGTCGATGCACGACACCTTTTATTTCAATGCAAACATGCTGTTGCGCACGCACACCTCGCCGGTGCAGGTTCGGACCATGGAATCGCAAAAGCCGCCGATCCGCATTGTCTGCCCAGGCCGCGTGTACCGCAGCGACTCCGATATTACTCACTCGCCGATGTTTCATCAGGTTGAAGGCCTGCTGGTGGATCGCGACATCAATTTCGCCGACCTCAAAGGCACCATCGAAGAATTCCTGCGTGTGTTTTTCGAAAAGGAACTGGCTGTGCGGTTCCGCCCTTCGTACTTCCCGTTCACCGAGCCTTCTGCTGAAGTCGACATGGAATGCGTGATGTGCAGCGGCAAGGGCTGTCGCGTCTGCAAGCAGACCGGCTGGCTGGAAGTCATGGGCTGCGGCATGGTTCACCCGGATGTATTGCGCATGTCCGGTATCGACCCGGAAGAATTCCAGGGTTTTGCTTTCGGCATGGGTGCAGAGCGTCTTGCCATGCTGCGTTACGGCGTCAATGATTTGCGCCTGTTCTTCGACAACGACTTGCGGTTCCTCGCGCAATTTCGCTAGGTCGCATGCCCGTAACGAATCTTTCAGGAGAGCAGGATGAAATTCAGTGAACAATGGTTGCGTGGCTGGGTAAGCCCGCAAGTATCCCGCGACGAGCTGGTTGCTCGTCTGTCGATGGCCGGCCTTGAGGTCGATAGCGTCACGCCAGCTGCAGGTGTATTCAGCGGCGTAATCGTCGGCGAAGTGCTGAGCACAGAACAACACCCTGACGCTGATAAACTACGCGTTTGTCAGGTCAGCAACGGCTCGGAAACCTTTCAGGTTGTCTGCGGCGCGCCCAATGTGCGCCCCGGCCTGAAGATCCCATTCGCCATGATCGGCGCCCAATTGCCGGGCGATTTCACAATCAAGAAAGCCAAACTGCGTGGCGTTGAGTCCAACGGCATGCTGTGCTCTCAGTCCGAGCTGAATGTCGGAGAGGGCAACGACGGGTTGATGGAGTTGCCGGCAGATGCGCCGGTAGGTCAGGACTTGCGTGTGTATCTGGAGCTCGACGACGCCAGTATCGAAGTCGATCTGACGCCCAATCGTGGCGATTGCCTGTCGGTGGCCGGCTTGGCGCGTGAAGTCGGCGCGTTGTACGACGCCGTGGTGACACGTCCGGCGATTACCCCAGTGCCGGCGGTCCACGATGAGGTGCGTCCAGTTGAAGTGCTGGCGCCTGCCGCTTGCCCGCGTTACCTGGGCCGCATCATTCGTAACGTCGATCTGTCGCGCCCGACGCCGTTGTGGATGGTTGAGCGTCTTCGCCGTTCCGATGTGCGCAGTATCGATGCCGCTGTGGACGTCACCAACTACGTCATGCTCGAATTGGGGCAGCCACTGCACGCATTCGACCTCGCGCAGATCAATGGCGGCATCCGTGTGCGTATGGCGGAGGAGGGCGAGAAGCTCGTTCTGCTTGACGGTCAGGAAGTCAGTTTGCGTGCCGATACGCTGGTGATCGCCGACCATCAACGTGCGCTTGCGATCGCTGGCGTCATGGGTGGCGAACACAGCGGCGTCACGGCCACAACTCGCGATATTTTCCTTGAAAGCGCGTTCTTCGACCAAATTTCCGTTGCTGGCAAAGCCCGTTCCTATGGCCTGCACACGGATGCATCGCACCGCTATGAACGTGGCGTCGACTGGCAATTGGCCCGTGAGGCCATGGAGCGTGCAACCGGTCTGCTGCTGGAGATCACGGGGGGCGAAGCTGGTCCGGTCATCGAAACCGTCAGCGAGAAAGATTTGCCATCCGTGGCCCCCGTCGTTCTGCGCGCCGATCGTATCGAGCAGATGCTGGGGCTGAAGATCGACAGCGGTGAAGTGGAGCGCTTGCTTACTGCACTGGATCTGAAAATTTCATCGGATGTAGCAGGCCAATGGCTTGTTGTCGTGCCAAGTCATCGCTTCGATATCACGCTTGAAGTCGATCTGATCGAAGAGCTGGCTCGTCTGTATGGCTACAACCGTTTGCCGGTTCGTTATCCGCAAGCGCGTTTGGCCCCGCAAGCCAAGGCTGAGTCTCAAGGCGATCTTCCTGCACTGCGCCGTCTCTTGGTAGCGCGCGGTTATCAGGAAGCGATCACGTATAGCTTCATCGATCCCAAATGGTTTGAGCTGTTCAGCCCAGGTGTCGAGCCGCTGCTGCTCGCCAATCCAATCTCCAATGACATGGCGGCGATGCGCGCTTCGCTGTGGCCTGGTCTGGTCAAGGCTTTGCAGCACAACCTCAACCGCCAACAGGATCGCATTCGTCTGTTCGAAAGCGGCCTGCGTTTCGTAGGTCAGCTTGACGGATTGAAGCAGGAGCCGATGTTGGCGGGCGTGATTTGCGGGAGCCGTCTTCCAGAGGGTTGGGCGCAAGGTCGCGATACCGTCGACTTCTTCGACGTCAAGGCTGATGTTGAAGCGGTATTGGGCTTTGCTGGCGCACTCGACGATTTCACTTTCTCCTCAGGCCAGCACCCCGCATTGCATCCGGGCCAGACCGCGCGCATTGAGCGTGACGGTCGTGAGGTCGGCTTCATCGGCGCGCTTCATCCTGAGCTGTCGAAGACGCTGGGGCTGGATCGTCCTGTGTTCGTCTTCGAGCTGGTGCTGGCCGATGTTGCGAAGGGCCGTCTGCCTAAATTCCGCGAGTTGTCGCGCTTTCCTGAAGTGCGTCGAGACCTGGCACTCATAGCTGATCGCGACGTCGCTTCCAGTGCTGTGCTGGAAGTTATTCGTGAAAATGCAGGAGAATGGATCACGGACCTCACGCTATTTGATGTTTATCAGGGTAAAGGTATTGATCCGCATAGAAAAAGCCTTGCCGTTGGCTTGACCTGGCAACATCCATCGCGCACTCTTACTGACGATGAGGTAAATGCTACGACGCAGCAAATTCTCACCTCGCTTGAGGAAAGGTTAAACGCCACGTTAAGGAAGTAGCGTATGGGGGCTCTGACGAAAGCTGAGATGGCCGAACGTCTGTACGAAGAGCTAGGCCTGAACAAACGAGAAGCCAAGGAACTGGTTGAGCTGTTCTTTGAGGAAATCAGGCATGCTCTGGAAGATAACGAGCAAGTCAAACTGTCCGGATTCGGTAATTTTGACTTGCGAAATAAACGCCAGCGGCCGGGTCGGAACCCAAAGACCGGGGAAGAAATCCCCATTACGGCTCGCCGTGTGGTCACCTTTCGCCCAGGGCAGAAATTGAAGGCCCGAGTTGAGGCTTATGCTGGAACCAAGTCATAACGACGAGCTACCGCCCATTCCAGGCAAACGCTACTTCACTATCGGTGAGGTCAGCGAGCTCTGCGCGGTCAAACCGCACGTTCTGCGATACTGGGAGCAGGAATTCCCTCAACTCAACCCGGTCAAGCGACGCGGAAACCGCCGGTATTATCAACGCGAAGACGTTTTGATGATTCGGCAGATCCGCGGTTTGCTCTATGAGCAAGGCTTTACCATCGGCGGCGCGCGATTGCGCATGACCAATGGTGAAGAGAAGGACGATACCCAGCAGTACAAGCAATTGTTCCGGCAGATGATCGTCGAGCTGGAAGATGTTCTGGTGGTTCTGGGCAAATAGTGTCAGCCCGGATACTTCCATAATTCAAAAGCTTAGGGTATATTCCTCGAAGTTTTCGCAGGTCGCGAAAGCTGATTCACGCCTTCGTCGGGGCGTAGCGCAGCCCGGTAGCGCACTTGCATGGGGTGCAAGGGGTCGAGTGTTCGAATCACTCCGTCCCGACCATTTATTCTGTAGACGGCTCAAGCACTTACGGTGTTTGAGCCGTTTTCATTTCTGGCCTCATAATCAAAATAAATTCACGACGTCAGCCCGGAATCTTCCTGATCTCGAGGTCTGCAACCACATCGGACTAGATAATGTCTTCGTGGTCCTTCTGGTAATTCCGCGTCATCCCCTCTGTTAGATGCCCCGCGATTCTGTGTCCCGCACCAGACGATGAAACTCGCTGATCTTCACCAGCCTCAAGCGTGACTGAACTGACAAACATGTTCCTGACGGCGCCGGCGGAAGAATAAAGGCCGTTAACAATGCAGCAACAACAAAGTGGTTCTTCAGATTGAAGTGTTCGATGAACATGCGGATCGGGTAATGGCCGAAGTCGAGGCGCTAGGCCTTAGAACGATTCATGCAATTTACCCCGATCGATACCTCACCAACATGACAGACGCCGAGCTTGGTATCGAGGCGGAGAGTAGAGCATAGGCCTGGGTAAACTGGAGGGTGTTTGTTCGGCATGACGCTTAGGACTGAGGTGTAGGCCGGCCCTCTTGCATCCGGTGCAAGGGGCCAGCGTTTGAATCAATTCCCTCCGAGCCTGAGTTTGAATTTGTCCGTCGGCCACCATGACCAGGACGGGCGCGGGGAGTAGCAGCCAGGTTGATTGGGTGGGGTTGCATCACATCTGACCGTATAGCCATTGCTGCCGATTTCCCTGCCTCCTTCGCCGGTCCCGCGTTCGCTATACGAAGCGCATCCAACGAGCAAACCTAAGATCAAGAGAGTGAGCGTGTATTTCATAGTGCCTCCGTGCGGTAAAGGCATAGCTTAAACCGAGAGGCCCGCGCGTGAGCGAGATTTTTAAACATCTGCAGATACAGCGCGCAAACAGGGGAAAAGCATCATGCGGACTCAGCAACTTCGAGCCGCGGTGAGCGGGGATCATTCATTTGGCTTGAAGGTGATTTGCCGTTTATCCGGGTGAATTGAATTTAGTGGCGAGGCGCGTACTCCATGAATAATGGAATCGGCTACCGATTGCTAAGCCAAGGACCACCTTATGCAATCTGCCGATGATTTCCGCTTCGCCTCCCACAAGCTTTTGCTAGCGCTCGACGCGTCCACGATTGAGATGATGAAGCTGGTTGCCATCTCGGCAATGGGGACGGCCGAATGGTTTGACGTGGTGCGTTTACATCAAGCCTCTTTCACCGCGCTGCATTTGCATTTGCAGGATTCCGGGCAGATTCCCGATTCATTTGCGCAAGGCGTTGGATAACAAGACTCAGGCCAAGAGCGGCGGCAGCCAGTCCTCTGTAGCCCTGCGCTGCGCCCCCCCCTGCGGCCTAAAGCGCAATTGCAGCTCACAAGGGGCGGCCAATCAGTCTTTGGACGGCGCTGTCCCCCGAAACGCATCCACCTGCTGCACCCGCTCCAGTTGCACGGGTTTGCCGATACGTGCCGATTCGTAGATGGCCTCCATAATGCGCTGGTCCTGCAATCCCTCTTCTCCGGGCGTCCAGGGCTGCTTACCGTTTACGACGCACTCGGCGAAATGGTCCATTTCAAGGGCGAACTGATTCTTTACCTTGGTGGTGATCTGCTCGATACCCGGCGCGACGAATTCGTCGGTATCCGCAGCGATGCGGCTGCGTTTGAGTTGCAGGCCCTGGTAGGCAAACGCGGGGTCCATGTCAGCCCAGCCTTTTTCACCCAGCACCCGGTAACGCTTGGAAGTGAAGGTCGCGTAGCTGGACGTGCATTGCACCCGCACGCCGCTGGGGAAGCGCATTTGCCAGAGAATCGCTTCCTCGACTTCAGCGAAGCGCGCATCGCCTTCGCTGCTGTACTGACTGGCGCACACTTCGACCGGCTCCTCACCCAGCAGAAAGCGCGCCGTGTTCAGGCAGTACAGGCCGATGTCCGGCAGCGCGCCGCCACCGGCCAACGCTTTCACATGGCGCCACTGGTGGATGTTCTCCCTGGACTGATTCTGACAGTTGGCCATGTCGATAAGCTTGATCTTGCCGAGCGCGGAACCCTCTCGCACCCAAGCCATGACTTGCCGGTTCAACGGTTCGTACTGAATGCGGTAGGCAATCATCAGCAGGCGATTGGCGGCTTTGCAGGCATCGATCATCGCCTGGCAATCGGCAACCGAGGTCGCCATCGGTTTTTCGCATAACACGTGTTTGCCTGCGTTGGCGGCCCGCACCGTGAACCCTCGGTGCAGTGCATTGGGCAAGACGATGTACACCGCTTGCACGTTCGGGTTATCGCGCAGTTGGTCGAAGGTCTGATAGTTGTAGAGTGAGGTGTGCGGTACGTCGTACATGGCCGCGACACGTTTGGCCTTTTCAGGGTCGCCACTGACCAGCGCAGTCACCCGGCAGCGTTTGGAGGAGGCCAAAGCGGGCATGATTTCCTCCAGACTCAACCGCCCCAGCCCAACGATAGCGATCCCTACGCGCCCGTCCTGCCCAAGCTGCACTGGCATCTCGGACTTTTCGGTTTTGTCTTCCTGCATTGCTGGCAATTTCACCGGCTTGGGCAAGTCTTTAACGGGGGCTGAGGCGGTGGTTTCGGTAGCGGTGGCGGCCTGCGCCCAGGCTGATTGTCCGGCCAGGCCGAGGACGCCGGCGGCAGCAACGGCGGATCCTGTCATGCGCAGAAACAGGCGGCGTGGTGGGAGACTGTCGGGAATGTTCGTGTCCATCAAGGCGATCCTGAACGGGGGATTTGCCTATAGAAGTACAGCCGCGGGTATCGGTTCCGACTATCGGCCCAGTGACGGGAAAGTCCGAGTCAGGCGCCGCCGCTCCGCGCGATTCAGGTGTTCAACCTGACCCGCCCGCCGCCGAGGAATACAGGCCTATATCGACCCTGCGTTCAACAGCTCTCGGACCTTGGACACGAGTCCTTCAATCGCAAACGGTTTGGTCAGCACGAGCATCCCGGGTTCGAGGTAGGCGTTATCTACCGCGGCGTTTTCGGCGTAGCCGGTGATGAACAGGGTTTTCAGCCCAGGACGGACTTCCCGACCCGCGTCGGTCATCTGTCGTCCATTCATGCCGCCAGGCAGGCCGACATCGGTAATCAGCAGGTCAATGTGAACGTCGGAGCGCAGCACTTTAAGCCCGGCGATGCTGTCGGCCGCTTCGATGAGGGTATAGCCGAGATCGCCCAGCACCTCGGTCAGCAATACCCGCACTGTGGGCTCGTCGTCGACGATCAGGATCGTCGCGCCAGTCTCCGCAAACGGGGCCAGGGTGTTGACGGTTTCGTCAGAATTTTGCGCCGGTTTTCCATGGTAGCGAGGCAGGTAAATGCACATGGTCGTGCCTCGACCCACTTGGGAGTCGATGCGCACCTGTCCGCCGGACTGCTTGGCAAACCCGTAGATCATCGAGAGACCCAGCCCCGTGCCCTGGCCGATGGGCTTGGTGGTAAAAAACGGGTCGAATGCCTTGGCGATGACATCGGGCGCCATGCCGGTACCGGTGTCTGTGACGGAAAGGGACAGGTATTGCCCCTCAGGCAAGTCGTGGGCATGGGAGGTTTCGGAATCCATCGACCGATTGGCGGTTTCGATAATGATGCGTCCGCCGTTTGGCATCGCATCCCGAGCATTGATGCACAGGTTCAGCAGCGCGTTTTCCAGTTGGCTGGCATCGACCAACGTCGGCCAGAGCGCGGCTTGCGCGACCGTTTCCAACAGGATGCCGGGGCCGACTGTGCGCTGAATCAGCTCGGTCATCCCTTCCATCAGCGAGTTGACGTCGGTAGGGCGAGGATCCAGCGTCTGACGCCGGGAAAACGCCAAAAGCCGATGGGTGAGCGCCGCCGCACGTTTTGTCGCGCCTTGGGCGGTCCCGATGTACTTACTGATGTCATTGAATCGGCCTTGGGCGATGCGTGCGGCCATCAGCTCCAGAGCGCCCGAAATACCCGCCAAGAGGTTGTTGAAGTCGTGTGCCAGGCCTCCGGTCAGTTGCCCCACCGCTTCCATCTTCTGCGACTGACGCAGCTTCTCCTCGGCCTGCATGAGTTCAGCAGTACGTGCAGCCACGCGTTGTTCCAGGGTATCGTTGAGCGTGCGCAATGCCTCCGTTGCCCGGTCTCGCTGGGCTTCGACCGAGCGCCGTTCATCGATATCGATCAACACGCCGGGGAAGCGCAGCGGCGTGCCATCGCTGGCGAAGTCGACACGCCCGTTGGCCTCGATCCAGTAGTATTTTCCGTCCGCGCGACGCACCCGGTACTGGTGGGAATAGGCGCCGCCACGGGTCATCACTTCATCGATGGAGGTCGTCAGTTGGTCTCTGTCGTCGGGGTGCACGGTCGCGGCGACTTGCACGAAACTCAGGCCATCCAGGCCCAAGGCAGGGTTCAGGCCAAAGACCTGGGCAAAGGCTTCGTCCACCGTGAAGCGATCCGTGGGCAGGTCCCAGTGCCAGGTGCCAATGATCGCGCCGGCGGCGAGGGCAAGTTGCACGCGCTCAACGTTTTCGCGAGACAGCGCCTCGCTCACGCGCAGTCGTTCCGCCGCCTCCCGGCGCTCGGTGACGTCGCTGAAGAAGATCGCGATCTGCCGCTCAACGGGGTCGCCCACCCGCACCGCGCGAACGTCAAACCAACGTTCGAAGGCCTTCGCGTAACTTTCGAAGTTTGCCGATTCGCCAGTCTTCGCCACATGCCCATAAGTCTCGAACCAGAAGCTTTCCAGGTCCGGCGCAAACTCGGTGACCCATTTGCCTTGCAGATTGACTCCGGCCTGACGCTCGAACGCAGGGTTTGCTTCGACGAACCGGTAGTCCACGGGGCGATCGTCGGCATCGAACTTGACCTGAACAATGGCAAACGCCGCTTCGATGGTTTCAATGATTTTGCTGAAGCGCTCCTGGCTTTGACGTAACGCGGTTTCGGCGCGGTGGGTTCGGCTTAAATCGAGCATCGCGCCGATAACGCGAACCGCCTGGCCGTCGGCGTCGCGGATAACGTGTCCGCGGTCGAGCACTTCGGCGTATGAGTCATCCAGGCGTCGGAAGCGATATTCGTCGCTCCAGGCTTCGCCGCCGCCATCAATAACAGCGTGTATTGACGTTTCAACGCGCGCGCGATCCTCCGGGTGAATCTGGGCAATCCACCATTGGCCAGTGGTCTCAACGGTCGCCAGGGCGTGACCGTAAGCCTCTTCGAGTGCCTCGTTCCAGGTCACGTAATTAGCGGTCAGATCCCAATCCCAGATGGCGTCGTTGGTGGCCTTGACCGCCAGACGGTAACGTTCCCGGGTTTCCTCGATTGTCGCGACAACCGAACGCCAGTCTGTCTGCTCCGTCCGCGCCGGGCCGCAGTGGTGCGCAGGATGCTGTGCAACAGTGGTCGCAGCCGGCAGCGCAGGCTCGGCATGATCGGCATGATCGGCAAAATGGCGGGACATGGGTTGGACGGGATAGGCAGCATCGATGCCTGCATCTTCGAGAGCCGAGCGAAGGCGCGCGATTTCGGACTCAAGTTCCTCTCGGGTAAGGTGTGTCAGATGCAGCCCCTATCAATATCGGTTTGACGTGACCGGGTTTCACCACCTCGGCTTTGCGCACAATCAAACCAGAAACCGTAGGGCTTTGCACTCAAGAACAGCGTGCCGCGCCAACCGGTTGTTTATTTTGCGAGACTCTTTCTCGCGCTGTGGCTCGCGCATGAATATTCACCGCTGCCAGCTTGCGACCATGGCCTCGTTTCACCACATCAGGCAGAATAAAAAACTTCCTGGAGATCCCCAATGCAGACCCTCAGCAAACTCATCATCGGTACCACTGTTGCGTTGATGTTGCCTCAATGCGTGCTTGCCGCATCGCCCAGTCAGGTCTTCGGCTGGGAAGAGGAGGCGGTGTTGTTGCCAGAGCAAAATACCGTAAAGATTGAGCTCGATACGTCCTCAGAAAACTCTTATCTGGCGGCAGCCGATATCGTGCCCTTCGACAAGGGCAGTGAAAAGTGGGTGCGGTTTTCGGTGCAGGTGCCCAAGGGTTTGACCGGTGCGCTGGTGGACATACCGCTGGAGCGCAAGATAGTGCGCACGGAGAAGGGCAAGGGCCTGATCGGCGGCGGCGGGCATCGCCAGGTGGTGAAGATGGAACTGTGCATCGGAAACCAGACCTATCAGGAAGAACTGGCGCTCAAAAGCCGTGGCAAGAAGGATTACGTGGTGATTCTCGGCCGCAGCACCTTGCAGCATCTGGGCGCGGTGGATGCCTCCCGGACCAATACCGTCAAACCTGCGTGCAGCGCTTCGACTGCCAAGCAAACCACCTGAGCCCGGCTTAGCGCAGGCGGCGGTTTCTCAACAGTCGCCAAAGCAGCGGCCAGCAGAAAATCAACGGGTATCGATGCAGGTGTGGGCTGACTTTCACTGGCTCGCCCAAATGCCGTTCAAGTTTCCAGAGCACGTAATCCACGCCGTCTTCGAAGGTGAAGAGTGATTTGATCAGGCGCAGCACATTCAGCGTGCGGCCCTGAATTCTTCTGACTTTCCAGCGCAGACGGTTGTATTGCTGTTGGGAAGCATCGCTCTGGCGGGTAAAGACATCGGTCTGACGTTCAGACGGGAACAGACCCACAACCGAAGGGGCTCCGTCGCGCGTCACCTGAGTGTAGTAATCAGCGTTGTAGGTGACGATTTCCGTGGGGCGACTGGCCTTTTCCGGGCGCAATTCAGTGCCGTAGGTCAGCCCGAACGCGCGCTCCCAGAAGGCAAAGCTGGAGAAGGTCGGGTCCTGATCTGGCACGGTCTGCGACATCATTCGAATCACCGCATTGGCCAAGGCGACGTGCACACGATCGCGAGCCTCAGCGTCACGGTAATACACCAGGCGCGAAGGCTGGGAAAATCTGCCCCACAGATAGCTTTGAAACCAGTTGCTCGTACCCCGCTCGAAATCCTCCAGTGAGATCAGCGCGCACTTGGCGTGCAGCGTCCGACCATCCGGCGTTTGGGTCTTGAGCAGGAACACCGTGGGTGGCAGCCACTGGTTCGCGAGTCGCGGCAGCAAATGCCGATGAACATTGGCGTAGTCATCCACCAATACGTAAAGGTCAACCAAGCCCTGGGTCGGATCACCGCTGCGCAGGCAGGAGCCGTAAAACAGCAATCCACTCAAGGCCTCACCGAACCGCGAGCGCAGAACCTGTTCCAGCGCCTGCAATTCCTCGGCCACGGGCAACGCGCATTCGCGGGCGATGGTGGCCAGCAGGGCGGGCGTCGGTGCAGTGGATTGGATTGCTGGCATCGTCTGGCCTTTGGTTAAAGCACAATGAAACGTATGGCGGGAGTCGCCGACAGATGAAGCTGGCCGTGGCTTGAAAATATCTCGCCATCGAGCAGGTATTCGCTCAGGCCATCTATAGCGGTGTCATCCAGATTGTGGCTGACGTACGCCTGAGTGCCTTTCATCGTCGCACTGGATTTGCCGCGCAGCAGAAAGAACAGCGAGCGCACCAGACGCGGTGCACGGTGAGCAATGGCGGTGAAGTGCATGGGGGCTTTTTCGCGTCCCCAATAGGGCGTGCTGCCGAGCAGCAAGTTATCCAGGGTCGTCGCCAGAATCAAAAGCCAGGGCGCCTCTATCGGCTGAGGATTGAGGTGCAGCCGCGCCGGAGTGGCTGGCAACGCCGTGTATTCGGCGCCACGAAACAGCGACAACAGCATGCGCACAAATGCCAGTGACGGTCCAAGTGCGCCGCGTATTCCTTTGGGCCGCAGGCTGCTATGAAAATACCTGACACCGTTGATGATCGCGCCCGCACCGAAAAACATGCCGAACCGGGGCGGTGTGTCGCTGGCGTCAGAAACCTGTACCACCGCTCGGGCGCACACGGCGGGCGCGGATGTCTTACCGTTGAGCCAGTTGTCCAGACTTTGCAGCGCGGCGGCGGGGCTGGAGCGTGAGCCCAGATCGGCAGCGCTCATGTTGGTGGTGCCAGCGGGCAGGGCGAGCACGAAAGGGACCTCCAACAGCTCACGCCGCAGCATGGCGGTGAGTACCGCTTGCAAGGTGCCGTCGCCACCGATGACCACCAACAAGTCCGCAGGCCCCAATGCCAGCGTATCGACCGCGTCAGTAAGCTGCCCGTCGGTGCAAGCTTCGATCACGGTTGCGTCGGCAATCTGCGACACCAGCGCGCGCAAGTGTCTGAGGTGGCGTCGCACGTAGCCGCTTTCGGGGTTGAGGACGATGCCGATCCGTTCCGGGCGGGGGGTCAAGTCAGTCATGTTGCGCACAATCCTTCATCGGGCTCGGTCGAACCGGAAGATCAGCGCCAGTGCGATCCCCAGCAGCAAAATCGACGGCGCCAGCGTGGTCAGCATGACGTTGCCGTTCAGCAGCAGGCCGAGGTTGGCGATGATCTGGTTACTCACGTAGATCAGCAGGCCGACGATTGCGCCAATGGCCAACCGTCCGCCCAGCCCCGGCGAGCGTTGTTGCACGAAAGTGAACGGCACTGCGAACAGAATCATCGCCAGCGTCAAAATCGGGCGGCCGAGTTTTTGCCACATCGCCATTTCGTACTCGGCGGTCGGCTGGTCCGAGCCCTCCAGAAACTGAATGTAATGGTGCAGCTGGCGAATGGAGAAGCTGTCGGTGGGTAACGTCAATTCCTTCAAACGGCGGTCGGAGAACACCGAATGCCAGACCATGAAGTCCTGCTGGCGAATGCTTTCATCCTCGCGGCCCCATTCCTTGATCTGCGCGTTCTTGAGCAGCCAAGTGCCGTCAGGGCGGATTTCGGCGCTGTCGGCGAATACATAGGATTTGAGGCGCATCTCGGTCGTGTACTGAAAAATCTCGATGCTGACCGGCGTGTTGTGCCGCGACATGGCGCCGATCCGCGCAACCTCGTCACCCCGTCGCGCCCAGATGCTACCCGTGGCGCTGGCGGCTTCACCGGACACGGCCAACGCTTCGTTGCGTATCTGCACGCCGCGTTGTTGCAGGGGTGAGGCCACCCATTCGTCCATAACGCCGAGCAGCAGCACCAGAATCACGCCTGCCATCACCGTAGTGATCGCAATACGCACAATGGAAATACCCGCGGTGCGCATGGCGGTCAGTTCTTGCGTGATCGCCAACTGGCCCAAACCGGTAATCCCGCCCAGCAGCGCAATGAACGGGCCCAGGTCTACAGCACGACGCGGCAAAGTCATCAGCACCACTTGCAGCGCCTGGGTCCAGCGATAGCCGCCGGAAGTCACATCATCGAGTTCGCTGATCAGGTCGAAGGTAGTGAACAGGGGCAGCAGCAGCGCGGCAGCTGCAACGAACCCGATCAGCACGTTACGAATCAGATAGAGGCTGGTAATTCTCATTTGGAACGCAGTCGCAGAAGGCGCAGGTCGCGGGCGATGAATATCAACACGGCCACCGCCATCAACAGCGGCACCAGCCATACGCCGGGCATCAGCGGCAGGGATGAGTTACCGACCAGAGTCCTGCAGATATTGCCGGCGTAGAAGATCACCGCGAACAGCGTGGCAATCGGCAGCAAGGTCGAGAAGCGGCCCTTGCGCGGGGCAGTGCGACTCAACGGCACGGCCAGCAACGCCAGCAGTATCGCGCTGATGCCGCGGGTGTAGCGCCACTGCAATTCGGCCTGATCCTGTGGCACGGGCGACACGCTGAGCATCGCGGTGGATGTGGATTTACGCTTGTTATCCGGTTCAGGCTCGATGGGCTTGAGGTGCAGCAGCATGTTGGTAAAGATGCTGGTCACGTCTTTGGTGCCCTTGTGTTCCAGGGAATACGAGGTGCCGTGGGTCAATGACACGATGGGGTCATCCGGATTAGGGTCGACGACGCTGGCATGATCGGAGCGGAAAATACGGGATTTGCCTTCGCCAGGGTCGTAAATCAGCGCGTTTTTCAGCGTGCCGGTGGCGTGATCGATGCTCTCGGCGAGGATCATCCGGCCGTTGTCCTGATTGAGGTTGAAGCGCTGTGGCAGCAGGTGGTTGACGTCCAGATCGGTGCGCGATTCCTGCTCGAGCCGATAGGTCTGGGTGTACGCCCAGGGACGGCCATAAACCGACAGCACAGTCACCGCAATGGCGATCGGCAGCGCAATCAGGCCGATGGCGCGATACAGCCGCAGGGGGCTTGCACCCGAGGCCAGGATCGCCGTGACTTCAGAGTCGTGATAAAGCCTGCCCAGGGCAATCGCCACCGAGGCGTACAACGCGACCGGCACCAGCATCTCCAGAGCAATGATCACCTTGTAGATGACCATGTCCAGCACTGCCTGCAATGCCAGGGTGCCATTGGCGGCCTGGGTCAGGTAACGCTCTGCCGAATAACTGGCGAACACGAAGGTCAGGATGCCGACCATTACCGATACGGGGCGCCGGATTTCGGCAATGATGTAGCGCTCGATCAGGAGCATTGTGCAGACCTTGTCGTCAGGCTGTGCCGCAAAAAAAATACCGCAACGTGCTAATCCGACGCAGGCGCTGATGTTCCGCGCTTGAGCGTTTGGGTGTCTGAATTGAGCAGGTGCAGGCAACCGCATTCGTATTTCAGGTCAGGCTCTCTGTAGCAGGGTCTGTTCGACGAGCCGATGATCGCTCACCGAATCGATATCGACCGCAGCTTCTGCATAGGGCATGACCACTGCGCCAATGCGCAAACCCACGGTCCTGGAGATGCGCTGCATCGCCTGGTCCAGGGACAACGTGCCCAGCAGATATCGCAACGTGGCGGTGAAGCCCAGGGCGCTGGCGATGACCTTCCTTGGATTCTTGCGCTGCTGTTCCACGTTTCGCCAAAAGGCGGCGAGTTTCTCACTTTCCGGGGTCATGAACGCAAACATATTACTTCCGCAATACGGGCCGCCTTGCAGCTTGATGGCGGTGCGTCGGTTGTCCGGGAACATCGCCATCACCGTCGCCAGTGGCGTCACCGCCACGGTCACATCGCAGCCGCTTGCAAGGGAGTGCTCAAGGAAGTAATCGACAATCTCCCGGCGCAGCAGCGCGTGGTCGGCAGTGGTGACGAAGACAGGGCGCGTCGGGATATGTTCCAGCCCCATCAGCGCGCTGGCGCTTGGCGACACGGCCGGTTCCAGCGCAGTGATCGCATCGGCGCTGAGCAGTGCCTGCATGAAAGGATCACGGTCAAGTAACGACCGGCTTGGTCCTACCAGCGTGATGTCCTTGATCAGATCGCTGCTCTGCAGTGTGGACACAACCCGATGCAGCATCGGAACGCCGTTGACCGGGGTCAACGCTTTGCAACCGCCATTGCCGAGGGCCGCGACAGGGTCGTTGGCGTTACGATCGCCCGCCAGAACCAGCGCTGAAAAGCGCCCCGGGTCAGATGCTCTTTTCATAAAGACGATAGCGTTTGTAAGCGACGGCGCCGATGCGCTCCAGAATAGTGCGCATGCCGGTATTGGTTTCCAAAATCCAGGACATTTCCAGTGCGTGAATCTTGCGCCGGACAAAAGGCTGCTTCAGCGCTTCGATCAGCAACAGCGCGAGCACGGGCCCTTGTCGGCTGAATTGATACTCCTGGCGTACGCCCATCAGCGGAACCCGCGCGGTACGTGTCCCTGTCACTTTCAATTTCCACAACAGTTTCAGCCAGCCAAACGGCAGCAAGCGACCTTTCACGGGGCCGAAGGCCTCCTGCAGGTTTGGCATCGCGACGATGAACGCACACGCCTTGTTGTCGATTTCGGCGATGTAGATCAGGTCCTCGGGGACCAGCAATTTCAGCTGCGCGCCCATTTCACTGAATTCTTTTTCGGTGAACGGCACAAAACCCCAGTTCTTGGCCCACGCGTCGTTGAAGATCTCTCGTAGCGTCTGCATCTCGGCTTCAAACTTGCTTCTGTCGAGCGTGCGTATCCGGATGCGTCCGCGTTCGCGGTCCATCATCCGTTGCAGCGGGGCAGGGAAGTTCAACTCATCGGTCCGCATCCAGTAAGCGAGCAAGTCCATGGCTGGCGCGTACTGCTGGGCCGTCAGATGTTTCTCGTAATAAGGATGGTTATGGTTCATGAACACCGACGGCGGGGTATCGAAACCTTCCACCAGCAATCCGCTTTCCTGATTGATGTTCAAGGTAAAGGGGCCGGTGATCTTGTGTGCGCCTTGTTCTCGCAGCCATGCCTGGGCGGTGTTGATCAGGCTGCTGAAGACATCAGGATCGTCAATTGCATCGAGCATGCCGAAATGCCCGGTGTCCGGACCATGAAGTTCGCGGTGCAAGGTGTCGATCTGGGCCATGATGCGGCCAACCGGCACGTTGTCGCGCTTGGCAATCCAGGCCTGCCAGGTGACGTGCTCGGAGGTTGGGTTTTTGCTTGAAAGGTGCTCGCGACGTTCCATGTGCAGCGGCTCGACCCAGCAGGGATCGTCTTTGTAGAGCGTTCCCGGCAGCGAAATGAAGGTGTTCAAGTCCTGACGAGTCTTCACCACTTCCGTGACGACTGGGGAAGTCATTGTATTCATGTAATAGCGTGTCTTCTTCAATCGGCGGGTCGGAGTGGGGCGAGCGGGGCAGCTGTTTCAATCAGCTCGTGTTGCGGGCAATAATAACCGACAATGGACGAAATACTTTGTTACGTCTATATGTCATGATCAATGTACAGTATCGATGGATTCGATGCTTGTCCCGGGATATTCACGGGTTAAATTACCGGCGCCTTGTGGTTGATAGGCTGCAACACTTTACTCAATGATTTTCGTTGTCCTTACCACGCAAGCAGGCATTGGTTTTTTAGATTGATCACCCTTTGCCTGGCGTTGAGGATTTTATGCTCCGCTGCTCAAGACAATACGTTCAGCGCGGGGTTTTCCGCCGCAGTACCTGAAAGAGCTCAAAATCAATGGCTGTTCTTTATTTGTCGGAGACAAGCTCTGGGCATTCACTTGCACAGCGCCTTGCAGACTTTTCCTCTCTGGCTGATGCATTGGATTACGCTGCACTCGGGCAAACAGGCATGAATTTCTATGATCGGCGCTGTCACCTGACAGCGGTCATGGAATATCGCCTTCTCAAAAGACGCGCTGTCGCAGCCGCCAAACGGCTGCTGAGCCTTGGCCTGGTAAAAGGCGATCGCGTCGCGCTGATCGCTGACACCACGCCGGGTTTCGTTGAAATCTTTTTCGCGTGTCAGTACGCAGGCCTGGTGCCGGTTCCGTTGCCGATCCCTATGGGCGTCGGGCATCACCAGTCCTACGTCGAAAAGCTACGTGGACTACTTGCCAGCTGTTCACCGTCTGCCGTAATCGGAGGGGAAGAATGGCTGTCGTTCGTCAACGAAGCCATCGACGCCACTACCCAGAAATTCGTGGGCACTGCCGAGCAGCTTGAAGTCCTGCCGTTGGTGGAAGTCGAACTCGCACCGCCTCAGCCCGATGACATTGCCTATCTGCAATACACCTCCGGGAGCACGCGGTTTCCCCGCGGTGTCGTGGTGACGCAACGCTCGGTGATGGCCAACCTGCGCGGCATCAGCCTGGACGGCATCCGTCTGCGGCCAAAAGATCGCTGCATTTCCTGGCTGCCGTACTACCACGACATGGGCCTGGTCGGCTTTGTGCTGACGCCGGTGGCGACGCAGTTGTCGGTGGATTATCTGCAGACACAGGATTTCGCCATGCGCCCCAAGCAGTGGCTGAACCTGATGAGTCGCAACCGCGGTACCGTTTCCGTGGCGCCGCCGTTTGGCTATGACCTGTGCGTGCGTCGTTGCAGCCCGACCGAAGTCGAAAGCCTGGACCTGTCGCGCTGGCGCGTAGCCGGGGTCGGTGCCGAGCCGATTGCCATGGCGACCCTGAACCGTTTCGCCGAGCATTTCGCGCCCGCCGGTTTCAAGGCCAGTGCTTTCATGCCGTGCTATGGCCTGGCTGAAAACACCTTGGCCGTGAGCTTCGCAGCGCCTGATTCGGGTGGCCAGACTGACCGTGTCGATCGCGACATCCTTGAGCTTGAAGGCAAAGCAGTCACCGCCACCGAGCACTCGACCGCTATCAGCAATTTCGTTAACTGCGGCGCGCCGTTGCCAGGTCATGAGCTTCATATCCTCGACGAAGCCGGCCACTCGCTGCCAGAGCGCAGCGTCGGACGTATCGTGATTTCCGGACCGAGCCTGATGAAGGGCTATTTCCAGGACGTCGAATCCACTCGCCAGCTTGCCGAAACTCAACAGTTGGACACTGGCGATCTGGGCTACCTGTTCGACGGCAACCTGTACGTCACCGGCCGCAAGAAAGACCTGATCATCATTCGGGGTCGCAACATCTGGCCCCAGGACATCGAATTGGTTGCCGAGACCGAGGCTGACGTGCGCCCAGGCGATGCGATCGTGTTCATCGTGCAGAAAGACGGCGAGCCTGCCGTGGTGATGCAGGTTCAGTGCCGCCTTCACGACGAAGAAAAGCGCGAGCGCCTGCTCCATACCCTGTTCGCCAAGATTCACAGCGAATTCGGTCTGTCGCCGACGATCGATCTGGTGCCGCCCCACAGCATCCCCCGCACCTCGTCAGGTAAACCGGCCAGAGCCGAGGCGCGCAAGCGCTTCCTGAGTCAGATTTCCGCGCGTCCTGAAATGCTGGCGGCTGTAGGCTCCGCGTGATGCCTCCCAGTGTGGCGTTGACGGGAGGTAGCGGTTTCATCGGCGGCCAGATCGCCCGGATGCTGGTTGCCCAAGGCATCAGCGTTCGTGCCTTGAGCCGGACTCAGTCCGGCCTCAAGAATGGCGTTTTCTGGGTCCGTGGCTCGCTCGAAGATACCCAGTCGCTTGCCGAGCTGGTTTCGGGAGCCCAGGCGGTGATCCATTGCGCCGGTGCTGTTCGCGGGCGCGACGCAGGCAGTTTTCGCGCCGTCAACGTAGATGGCAGCCGCCGAGTCATGGAAGCTGCGCGCCAATCCGGCACCTGCGAGCGCTTCCTGCACATGTCTTCGCTGGCTGCGCGCTACCCTGAGCTGTCCTGGTATTCCCAGTCCAAATTTGATGCAGAACAGCAAGTGCTGAGCGCTGCGGGTCCGATCAGCGTCGGCATCTTTCGGCCAACGGCGGTTTATGGCCCCGGTGATCGTGAGTTGCAGCCGCTGTTTTCCTGGCTGCTGCGCGGCTTGCTGGTGCGGCTGGGGGCAGGGGAAGCGCACCTGAGTTTCGTCCATGTGTTCGACCTGACCGCCGCCGTCACGCAGTGGATCACCTCGCCGGTGGCCCGGCCTGCGACCTATGAAATCAGCGACGGCACGCTGGGCGGCTACAGCTGGAAAGGTCTGGCCAGCATTGGTGCAGACATCCGCAAGGCCCGCGTGCGGCAGATTCCGGTGTCGGTCACGCTGTTGAAGGTCATCGCCAAAGTCAATCTGGCGCTTTCTTACCTGCTGCCTCGTGCACCGATGCTCACCACCAGCAAGGTCAACGAGTTGATCCATCACGACTGGACATGCAGCAACACAGAAATCACTGCCGCCATTGGCTGGGTGCCCCAGATCAAATTACGCCGCGCCCTGCAGGATGGTCTGTTCTGAGCGCGCACCCATTCGGAAGTTGAAGAGGTCAACCATGTTTACGCAAGACACCATTTTAGAAAACGTCCTGATCTGTCTTCGGGACATGGTTCCGGTTTCGGAACACGTTGGACCGGACAGCGACATGGTCAACGACCTGGGGCTGGAGTCCGTCAAGATGATGGACTTGTTGATGAAGCTGGAAGATGAATACGATCTGTCGATTCCGATCAATATTTTGATGGACGTCAGAACCCCTCGGCAGCTGGCAAGCTCCCTGGTGGCCTACGTGGAGAAAAGTCATGGGGTTGTATGACAAATTCAGCAGGCTGGCTGCTGAACGCACACATTTTCAGGATTCTGGCCCGAGCCCGTTCGGCACCAGCATCGACGCCGTCTACTCGCCTACCGAAGGGCGCATCGGCGACAAAGACGTCATCCTGGCGGGCACCAACAACTATTTGGGCCTGACGTTCGACGCCCAGGCCATCGAAGCGGCGCAACGGGCGTTGGCGGTCGAAGGCACCGGCACCACCGGTTCGCGCATGGCCAACGGCAGCTACGGCGGCCACACCGCGCTGGAAGCTGAACTCAGCGAGTTTCTGGACCGTCCTTCGGTCATGGTGTTTTCCACCGGTTATGTGGCAAACCTGGGCATCATCGGCGCCCTGGCCGGTCCCCGTGAAGTGGTCCTGCTCGATGCCGACTGTCACGCCAGCATCTACGATGCATGCCAATTGGGTGGCGCAGAAATCATCCGTTTCCACCACAACGACGCCAAGGATCTTGAGCGGCGCATGGTCCGTCTGGGCGAGCGCGCCAAAGATGCGCTGATCATCGTCGAAGGCATCTACAGCATGCTGGGCGATACCGCCCCGCTCAAAGAGATCGTTGAAATCAAACGCCGCCTGGGCGGTTACCTGCTGGTCGACGAAGCGCATTCGTTCGGCGTTATGGGCCCGAACGGGCGCGGTTTGGCGGATGAGCTGGGCGTTGAAGCCGATGTCGATATCATCCTCGGCACGTTCAGCAAGAGCCTGGCCGCCATCGGTGGTTTCGCCGCCGGCAGCAGCAGCATGGAAGTGTTGCGCTACGCCAGCCGCCCGTACATTTTCACCGCCTCGCCGTCGCCCTCGGTGATTGCGTCGGTGCGTTCGGCGTTGCAGTCCATCGCTACGCGTCCGGAGTTGCGTGAACGCCTGTGGAGCAATGCCAACCGCTTGTACGACGGACTGGCAAACCTCGGTTATTCACTGGGGCCTCACGTCAGCCCGGTGGTGCCGGTGATGGTCGGCACCAAGGAGCAAGGCCTGCAGTTCTGGCGCGCGCTCATCGATCAGGGCGTCTACGTCAATCTGGTATTGCCGCCAGCCACCCCGGCCGGCGTTACACTGGTGCGCTGCAGCGTCAGCGCTGCTCATACACCCGAGCAGATCGACCAAATCATTCAGGCGTTTTCGGTGTTGCGTCCCTTGGCCGATCTGGCGGCTTGATCGCCGCTTGTGGGACAGCGCGCCTGGTCTGACGGCCAGGCGCGCGCACTGCATCATCCGCCGCGGGGCTCCCAGCGGCGCAGAACCTGATTTTGAATGTGAGTGTTATGCGAATTATCTTTGCTTTTGGCCGATCCTACCCGCTGCGTACGGCGTTGATGCTGCTGAGCCTGGTGGTGGCGGGGCTGGTCGAGAGCGTCAGTTTGACCACGATGTTGCCGCTGATGTCGGTGATGCTGGGTGACAACGCTCATTCGGCTTTCGGCGAGCGCATCATCAGCACCATGGCCTGGTTCGGTATGGAACCGACGATTGTCGTGCTGCTGACCATCATCGTGGTGGGCATGGCGTTGAGCAGCCTTCTGATCCTGATCGCCAACCGGCAGGTGGGCTATACCGTGGCGCACGTGGCCACCGATTTGCGCGTCGATCTGATCAACGCCACCCTCGGCAGTCGCTGGGAATATTACCTGCGCCAACCGGGCGGCGCCTTGGCCAATGCCGTCGCCACCGAGGCCTATCGCGCCTCAACCGCCTACGAACACGCGGCCAACATGGTTGCACTGTCAATTCAGGCCGTGGCCTATGGGGTGATCGCGCTGATCGTGTCCTGGCAGGCCGCCGTCGTTTGTCTACTGGTGGGGCTGGGCATTCTGCTGGCTTTGCGCGGGCTGGTGAAGACGTCGCGCAAGGCCGGCAGAAGCCAGACCAGCCTGATGCGCGATTTGCTGGTCAGCCTGAGCGACACTCTCGGCTCGGTCAAACCGCTCAAAGCGATGGCCCGCGAAGACATCGCCGATTCCCTGTTGCGCCATCAAGCCACCGAACTCAACGCGGCGATGGAAAAGGAAGTGACCAGCCGCGAAACGCTGCGTGCGCTTCAGGAACCCTTGCTGGCGATCCTTGCCGCTGCCGGTCTGTACGCAGGGTTGGTGATCTGGAATCTGCCGTTGTCTTCGGTGATGGTGCTGATTTTCATGGTGGTGCGGGTGCTGGGCCTGATGCACAAGGCGCAGCAGCGTTATCATCGCATGGCCGCTCAGGAAAGTGCGTTCTGGGCCCTGCGCGAGGCGGTCGACAAGGCCACGGCCGAAGCCGAGCCCAAGGGCGGAAACGTTCAGCCGACCCTGAACCAGAGCATCGAATTTGAAAACGTGTCGTTCAAGTACGACGGCCGTACGGTGCTTGACGAAGCCACGTTTGGCTTCAAGGTCGGGACCATGACCACACTGGTCGGGCCGTCCGGTGCGGGCAAAACCACGATCCTCGATCTGTTGTGCGCGTTGCTCAGTCCGCAAACCGGGCACATTCGCGTGGACGGCGTTTCGCTGGTGGACATCGACCGGCGCAAATGGCGGCGGATGATCGGCTACGTCACCCAGGAAACCCTGCTCCTGCACGACAGCATTCTGGCCAACGTGACCTTGGGCGAGCCGGCGTTGACGGCGGCGGATGCCGAACGTGCCTTGCGCCAGGCCGGTGCCTGGGAGTTCGTCGAGAGGCTGCCCGAAGGCATGAACTCGGTGGTTGGCGAACGTGGCGGCAAGCTTTCGGGCGGCCAGCGTCAACGCATCGTCATCGCGCGGGCTTTGGCTCACCATCCGAGACTGCTGATTCTCGACGAAGCCACCAGCGCCCTCGACCCGCAAGCCGAACGCGAGATTTGTGATTCCCTGAAAGCCCTGACGCCGGAGATCACCATCATTGCCGTGTCTCACCGACCTCGGCTGATCGAGATCGCCGACGAGGTGGTGCAGGTCAAGGACGGCGTGATCACGCGGCTGACCCATCCTGACCGTTTGGCTGACCAGACTTTCATTGCCAGCGTTTAACTCTGTGTCACGACTGGCTGAGACCGATCAATGAAGTGTGCGACGCACAACAACCAGCAACTGCCCGCGCAGGAACTCGACCCGGCGCCACCTGTTGAATCTTTCGAGCGCTCGAACTCAGGTGATCGAGCGGTGCGTCTGGCGCCGCTGATTGCCATCGTCGGTTGCGACGGGGCGGGCAAGTCCACGGTGTCCGAGGCGATTCTGGTCTGGATGCAGGAATCGCGCAGCGCGCAAAGTTGCCACTTGGGCATTCAGTCCAAGGCGCTGGGCGAGGCGATGATGCAGTGGCCGCTGGTGGGCAAACTCATCGCTCGCCTGATCGCCAAAAATGCCCCGCGTGACAATCCAACGGTCAAGCAGAATGCCGAGGGGCCGAGTACGCTTGCGGCGTTCGCGACGTTCCTGTTGTCCATCCGGCGCTGGCGGCGTTACCAGAAAATGATGGCGCTGCGGCGCAACGGTATTGCAGTCATCGCCGACCGCTTTCCGCAGATCGCCGTGGCCAATCTGAAGGTCGACGGTCCGGGGCTGGTAAGCGTCAAGCACCGCAACGCCTTCGTGGGGTTTCTCGCCCGGCGGGAAAAAGCGCTGTACGCGTACATGATCAGCCATCGCCCTGATCTGGTGATCCGCCTGAACATCGATCTGGAAACAGCCTTTGCGCGCAAGCCCGATCACCGCTACGAATCCCTGGCCGCGAAAATTGCCAATGTGCCGAAGCTGGAATACCAGGGCGCGCCGATTCTGGACCTGGACAGCCGTTTGCCATTGGCCGAGGTGATCGCCCAGGCCAAGGCGGCGGTATCGCGCAGCTTGCTGACCCGTTGATGGCCCATGACTGACTTCGACACTCGGCTGTTCGACGGCATCGGGCACGACGACCCTGCGCTGGCGCCGCTGATTGCGGTCATCGGCTCTGACGGCGCAGGCAAGACCACCTTGGCGGCGTCCTTGTGCGCGGCGCTTCAGAAGGAGGGTGCCGCTTACGCTTACCTTGGCCTGGGCTCGGGCACGCTGGGGCTGAAGATTCAAGGGTGGCCGGTGATCGGCCCAGTGCTGGCGCGGCGTCTGACGGCAAAGGCCAAACAGGCGCGGACCAAAGGTGAGCGCATTCCCGGCATGCTCACGGCGCTGGTCATCTACGTATTCTCCAAGCGCCGGGTCCGGGGGTTCAAGCGGATGCTGGCGCTGCGCAAACAGGCCGGGCTGGTCATCTGCGATCGCTATCCGCAGCTGGACGTTGCCGGTTTCTACGATGGGCCGGGCCTGTCCGCCGCGCGTCCCGGCAATCGCTTTACGGCCTGGCTGGCCAAGCGTGAAATCACGCTTTATCAACGGATGGTCAGTTACCGTCCGACGCTGGTCATCCGCTTGAACATCGACGCCGACACCGCCTTCGCCCGCAAGCCCGATCACAACCTGGCGCTGCTGCGGCAGAAGGTCGAGGCCACGCCACTGCTGCGCTTCAATGGCGCGCGGATTGTCGAGGTAGACGCCAGCCAACCCCAGATGGAAGTGCAGGCGCAGTGTCTGCAGCTGGTGCGAGAACTGATCGCCCGCTGACACAATGACCCCGGGCCACGCGCCACTTATTTTTGTTGAGGACATCATGCAAGCCAGAAACACCGCACCGGCCACGCCACGCCGGGTAAATTGGGCCGGCCTTGGCTGGATGTTTTTGTTTTTCTGGTATTTCTCCGGCGTCGCTCAACTGCTGATCATCAATGCCGGGGTGGCTGGCTGGAAGGGCATGGCCGAGGCGTCGATGGTCACGACGTTGTGGATGATTCCGCTGATCCTGTTCCCTGCACGCACGCGGCTCTTGTCAGGCGTACTGGGGATCATGTTGTGGGCGTCTTCGCTGTCAGGGCTGGGTTACTTTCTGGTCTACGGGCAGGAATTTTCTCAGAGCGTGATCTTCATCATGTTCGATTCCAACCTGCAGGAGTCCAGCGAATACCTGGGGCACTATTTTTCCTGGTCGATCGTGGCGGCGGTGGTCGTCTATAGCGTGGGCGGGTTGCTGCTCTGGACGCGGGTTCGCCCGGTGTATCTGCCGCGCAAATCACTGGTTGCTTGCTGTGTGCTGTTGCTGGGCGTCTCGGTGGGCTATAACGCGATTCATCAATACATCAAGCGCGACACGGTCAAGCGAGCGGTGGCCGAGTTCGAAGAGAACATCGAGGCCGCAGCTCCCTGGCAGCTGGTTGTGGGCTATCACCAGTACCTGCAGCAGCTGGACGAGATGTCGAACATGCTCAACACTCAAGCGAAGATCGCGCCGCTGAAAAACCTGACCGATAACCACGCCGGCAAGCCTTCGACGCTGGTGCTGGTGATCGGCGAATCGACCAACCGCCAGCGCATGAGCCTGTATGGCTACGGCCGCCCGACCACGCCAAATCTGGATCAGTTGAAAGGTCAGTTGCAGGTGTTCGACAACGTCATCGCGCCGCGCCCTTACACCATCGAGACGCTGCAACAAGTGCTGACGTTCGCCGATGAAGAGCATCCTGACCTGTACCTGAGCACGCCGACGCTGGTCAGCGTGATGAAGCAGGCCGGCTACAAAAGCTTCTGGATCACCAATCAACAGACCATGACCAAGCGCAACACCATGCTCACGCTGTTTTCCAAGCAGGCGGACGAGCAGGCCTACCTCAACAACAACCGCGATCAGAACGAAACCAGTCAGTACGACGAGGATGTGCTGGAGCCGTTTTCCAAGGCGCTGGCCGACGACGCCCCGCGCAAGCTCATCGTGATCCACTTGCTGGGCACGCACATGAGTTACAAATATCGCTATCCGCCGACCTACGATTACTTCAAGGACCGCATCGGCGTGCCGGCCAACGTGACCGACGATCAGCTTGAGGTCTACAACAGCTACGACAACGCCGTGCGCTACAACGATTACGTGGTGTCATCGTTGATCAAGCGCTTCAGCCAGACCGATCCCAACGGTTTTCTGCTGTACCTGTCCGACCATGGCGAATCGGTCTATGACCCGGTGGCGCCGAACGTACTGGGGCGCAATGAAGCGGCGCCGACCCGGCCGATGTACACCGTGCCGTTCATTGTCTGGAGTTCGCCGAGCTGGAAGGCCGCGCAAGGCCATCCGCCCATCGACGATGCTTACTTGCATCGGCCGTACAGCACCTCGCACTTCATTCACACTTGGGCAGACCTCGCCGGGCTGCATTTTGATGAGTTCGCGCCGTCCGAGAGCCTGATCAGTCGTGACTTCAAGCCAAGCCGCTTGTTGATCGGCAATCCGCATACGCCCTCCAGCCTGCGGGACTTCAACGCTTTGCCGACCGAGCCGGCGTCCGCTGCGCTGACCAAGGCTCACTGAAATTGTGCGCTTGCCGTGGCGTCCGTTCTTTCAGGCGTCTAGGGCGGGCAGACCAAAAAACGCCTGGGCGCACGCGGTGGTGTGCGCAGCAACGTCAGAAACGCTTTCCCCACGATGCAGCGCCACTTCTCTGAGCACCTCGGGCAGATAGGCAGGCTCGTTGCGCCCGTTTTTCGGTTTGGGCCGAAGGCTGCGGGGCAGCAGGTAGGGCGCGTCGCTTTCCAGCATTAGCCGACCGCGCGGGATTTCCCGAACCAGTGGGTGCAGATGCGTGCCCCGGCGCTCGTCGCAGATCCAGCCAGTGATGCCGATATGCAAGTCCAGATCCAGATAGCTGAACAACGCGCGCTTCTCGCCGGTGAAACAATGCACCACGGCGGCGGGGAGGCGATCCCGATAATCGCGCAGGATTTCCAGCAATCGCTCATTGGCGTCGCGCTCATGCAGAAACACCGGCATTTGCAGCTCGACGGCCAGCGCCAGGTGCGCTTCAAGGACCTTCTCCTGCTGCGGGCGAGGGGAGAAGTCGCGGTTGAAATCCAGCCCGCATTCACCCACGGCCCGCACGCGGGTTTCTCTGAGCAGGGCGTGCAACTGTTTTTCGGTATCAGGGCTCCAAGCGCTCGCAGAATGCGGGTGAATGCCCGCTGTGCAGAACAATCGAGCGGCGCTTTCATCAAGGTCGTGACACAGCTGCAATGCCTGTTCACTGCCTTCGACACTGGTGCCGGTAAGCACCAACTGGCCAACACCTGCGGCGTACGCGCGCTCCAGAACATCACGTTCTTTGGCGGCGAAGCTGTCGTTGGTCAGGTTGACGCCGATGTCGATTAGTTGCATGTTCGAACTCCAGCTTGCGGCCGAAGAGGATAGCAGACCCTCGATTGTTATAAAAAAATGAGCAGTCTCAACTGCTTGTGCCCATAGATTGATGTGATGTCCCACGCCGCGATCCAGCCATGGCGCGTCAGACGACAGGGGATCACAGACTTCATGCCGTTTTTTTCGGCATTTTCGGGAGAATCAATGATCCGAGCGTCGATCATTTCGTTGCTGTGTCTGGTGCTGGTGCCGACCTATGCGTCCGCACGTCCCGCCGGGCCTCCAGTGGTCAGCAAAAAGACCCAGGTCAGGGACCTCCCGGCGATTCGCAGCAGTAAAGTTTTACGCGTATTGGTCAACCAGAGCCGCAACAGCTCTGGCGAGATGAAAGGCGAAGCGACCGGCGTCGAATACCGCAGGCTCCAGGCCTTCGAAAGCTACCTCAACAGCCACGCCCGCGACGGCCAGAAAGTCTCGCTCAAGCTCATTCCTAAAGCCAAGGATCAGTTGCTCGCCGCGCTACAGCGTGGCGAGGGCGACCTGGTTGCGCCTGGTGAACTGCTCGACAGCAGCGCGGCACGCAATATCGAAGTGACCGATCCGGTGGTGAGCCAGGTGCCGCTGGTGGTGGTTGGGGTCAAGGGCGAGCGCGGGTTCAAACATATCGAGCAGCTGTCCGGCAAAACGCTGATGCTGACCAATGGCAGCGCCGCTGACGAGGCCGTCTTGCAGTTGAATCAGCGGCTCTCACTGCGCAAGTTGCCGCCGGTGAAGATTGAATGGGTGGACCCCAGTCTTGCAGTGGAAGACGTACTCGAGATGGTGCAGGCCGGGATCTATCACCTGACCGTGGTCGAGCAACCAATAGCCGAGCGCTGGGCGCGGATCATGCCCAAACTGCGCGTCGACCGCTCGCTGACCCTGAGCACCCACAGCGACATGAGCTGGTTCGTGCGTCAGGACGCCAGCCAGTTGCACGCGGCGATCAACACCTTTCTCGAAACTTACAAGACGCCCGCCAGCCAGGACGTTGCCTTTCAAAAGGCTTACAAGGATCTTTATCAGGTGCATAACCCACTGACGCGCGGCGATCGTCAGCGCCTCGAAAGCCTGAGGCCGGTGCTGCAGCGTCACGCCGATGCGCAGAATATGGACTGGCTCGATCTGGCCGCCATGGCCTTCAAAGAGTCGGCGCTGGACCCCTCCGCCAAAGGCGGCAGCGGTGCGACGGGCTTGCTGCAGATCACGCCGTCGGCTGCGCGGCGGGTGGGCGTCGATAACATTCAGAACGTGGATGGCAATGTGCAGGCCGCGTCCAAATACCTGGCGATGATTCGTCGCAAATTCTTTTCCAGTCCACGAATCAACGAGCGCGAGCGCATGGCGTTCGCCTTGGCCGCTTACAACCTCGGCCCGGAGCGGGTGCAAAGCATGCGTACCGAAGCGCGGCGGCAGGGTTTGAATCCCAATCAGTGGTTCTTCCAGGTCGAGCGCGTGGCCCTGGATCAGGTGGGAATGGGCGTGGTGAGCTACGTTAATAGTGTGAACAAATACTATCTGGCGTATGACCAGGAACGGGATTCGCTAGAAACCCCCTCACCCCGCAGAGCGGCGCTCCGATAAGATCGTCTTATTAGATAGGTATGATGCTATTTTTGCGGTTTTCATATTTATGGATTCGATTAATATGGCGCCATTCTCACTGATTAACATGGAACGTCCCGCATGAACGCTCATATCAAATCC
Source organism: Pseudomonas rosaeacicularis (assembly GCF_057128745.1). Taxonomy (NCBI): domain Bacteria; kingdom Pseudomonadati; phylum Pseudomonadota; class Gammaproteobacteria; order Pseudomonadales; family Pseudomonadaceae; genus Pseudomonas; species Pseudomonas rosaeacicularis. The sequence continues at coordinate 86,266 of NZ_JBSKHT010000018.1, read as the reverse complement.
TTGCTCAACACCCGCGCCGGCTATGGCATCACTGTTTTGCGCATCATCGTCGGCATCATCTTCATGGCCCATGGCAGCCAGAAGCTGTTCGGTATGTTCGGCGGTTATGGCCTTGAAGGCACGGGCCAATACATGGCAAGCCTGGGCTTGAACCCTGGTTATCTGATGGCATTGATGTCGGGCAGCGCGGAATTCTTCGGTGGCCTGGGGCTGGTGGTTGGTTTGCTGGCACGTCCGGCGGCAGTGGTGTTGATCGTGATGCTGGTAATCGCGATTCTCTCGGTGCACATCCACAACGGTTTGTTCATGGCCAACAACGGCTACGAATTTGCCCTGGCTCTGCTCGGCGGCGCGATTGCGGTGCTGATCGAAGGGGCAGGGCGCCTGTCTCTGGACCGCTCGATAGCTAAGTGATCATGCGCAAAACATAAGGCCCGCATTGCGGGCCTTTTTTATGTGAGCGGATTTGACAAGCCCACCGGCGCTTCTCTAGGATACTGACCATTGCGCCGATTTAAACAGCTACTTGCGGGGCGCCTGGAGTCGTGAACACGATTTCGAAATACCGCTAAAGCGCTGGTTCGGTGTTGCCTCTCACCGCTGCCCAGCGGAATTCTGAGGCTGAGACAATCACACCATGAATCACCTGCGCCCCCTCGTTCGTCTGGCTCCCATTGCCGGGCAGATCAATCGCCGTAATCCGAAAATCCTGCTTGGCGGCTCCCATCAGCCGACGCTGTTGCGCTATCTCGACGGCTGGCCCCGGCGCCAGAACGGTCCCCACGCTTTCCTCATCCAGTTCATCGATCAACACCAGACCCTTGAGCACTTCAGCAACGATCAGTTCGACCTCGCCGTCATCCAGGCGCCCACGGCCGAGCGCCGCGACGAAGTGATTGCTCACCTCACACGCATTGCACGACAGGGATTGATTACGCGGGGTTGAGCGCGGCCGCTCTTGAATGCAGACACGCGGGAATTACGCTAACCCCTGAAGGAGCGTACGAGCAGCGCGGGGCCGCGCTCCCGTGCGCAGCGCTGGCAATGCTGACGACTGCTGCGCAGCCGATCTCGGCCTCGCGCTGCTCGTACGCTCCTACTGGATAGCGGTTGCCGGGAAATGATTGTTTCAAGGCTAAGCACCGATGCTCAGCTCACTTTCAACACCACCCGCCCGCGCACCGGCTTTTCATCCAGCAGATGGTGGGCCTTGCCGAACTGCTCGAACGGCCAGGTGCGGTGGATGTCGGCCTTGAGCAAACCTTGTGCGGTCAGCCCGTTGATGGCCTCCAGCGCACGCTGCATAGCGACGCTGTCCTGCTCGATGCCCAACTCCGGTTTGCCGGTGAAATTCTCCAGGCAGTGGACGAAAAAGCGCATGTTTTTGCGAAACGCCTGCATCGCCGGGAACGGTGTGTTGTTGCCGCCGCGCAAGCCATACAGCACCAGGCTGCCACGAGGCGCCAGCACGTCGGCGAGCAATGACATCTGCATACCGCCCATGCCATCAAACACCGCTTCGATGCCCTGGCCTTTAGTGATCGCGTCGATCCGCAGGCCGATGTCTTCTTCGTCGGTGACGATGACGCGCTCTGCACCATTGGCCAGCAAAAAGTCGCGATCAGCAGCGCTTTTGGTCGAAGCAATGACCCGCAGCCCAAGTGCTTTGCCCAACTGCAGGAAAGCCGTTGCCGGGCTATTGGCGGCGTCGGTCACCAGCACGGTTTGACCGGGTTGCACATAAGCCAGATCGACGTAAGCAAAATACGCCAGCAACAGCGGTGTGTAATGCACGCTGGCCTCCACTGGCGTCAGCTGATCGGGATAGCGGGTCAGGGCGTTGCGCGGCACCAGCACATGATCGCCACAGACCGGGTAATCGTTGGCGCTCATGGCTTTGAAGCTCGCCACCTTGTCACCGATCGCAAGGTCAGTGACAGCGTCGCCCAAGGCTTCGACGGTGCCGGCCATTTCAGTGCCCAGACCCGCCGGCAATTGCGGTTTGCTGAGGGCTAGGTCTTGACGCCACAACACATCGTCCCAGCTAATACCGATGGCCTGTACACGAACGAGCACTTCCTGCGGGCCGGGGGACCGATCAGGCTGCTCCTCGCAACTGAGCACATCGGCTTTACCGAAGCGATGAAATTTGATGGCGCGGGACATTTCAACCTCGAACATTGGATTAGGGTTGAAATGACTGTATCGACGTACCTGCTCACCGGCCATTTCTGTCTGTCGATACCCGACATGCCCAATATCAATTTGGCTTGAAGCCCCTGTGTCATGGGGGCTTCCGCCTGCTCCGCAGTGTTTTTCGGGCGGCGATGACCGGTGACCGAGTTGCGCGTTCGACCAGTGCGTTGAGCGATCCGTGAGCCGCGCGGTCAGACTCTTTAACCGAGGTGCTCGTCTTTCCACTCCTGTCCGGGTGATGAAGTCTGCGGACCGCGGCATGCCATTTGCGCCCGACCGTGCCCTCACTGGAGTCGCCCATGTTAAAAGCCCTTTCGCTGTTGTTCTGCCTGAGCCTGGCCGCGTGCAGCAATGTCGATGTCAGCCGTTACAGCCAGGAAAAACCCACCCTCGAACTGCGCCAGTTTTTCACCGGCCGGGTGGAGGCCTGGGGGATGTTTCAGAAGCGCTCGGGGGAGGTGGTCAAACGCTTTCACGTCAACATCGACGGTCATTCCGAGGGCGATAAATTCGTGATGCACGAAGACTTCACCTACAGCGATGGCAAGAAGCAGACCCGCGTCTGGACCCTGCACCCGGACGGCCCAGGCCGCTGGCGCGGGACGGCCGGGGATGTGGTCGGCGAAGCGCTGGGCGAGGTGTCCGGCAATGCGCTGCGCTGGCGTTACGTGCTGAGCCTGCCGGTGGACGACAAGGTGTATCAGGTCAACTTCGATGACTGGATGTACTTGCTGGACGAGAACACCTTGGCCAACCGGTCGTACGTCACCAAGTTCGGGTTTGAAGTGGGGCAGGTGACGTTGTTTTTCCGTAAGCAGGTGGATTGATCCGGGCCTGCAAAGGCCCTTCCTGTAGGAGCGAACTTGTTCGCGAGGCGGTGTATCTGACACACCGCACACCGCACACCGCACACCGCACACCGCACACCGCCCAACGCATCTCGCGAACAAGTTCGCTCCTACAGGGCGAGACGGCCTTCAAGATAGGGGGACAGGCTGCTCCACCGCCGCAATGTGCTCTCTGAAGTAATCAATTAGCGCTCGCAACTTGGGCGAGGCGTGGCGGCTGGAAGGCCAGAGCATCCAGAGTGCGCCGCGGTGCTCGGTGTATTCGCTGAGCAGTTTCTCCAGCTTGCCTTCGCGCAATGCCTCGATGGTCGAGAAGTCCGCCAGACACGCAATGCCCAGACCTTCAAGCGCCAGATGAGCGAGGGCGTCCGTGGTGGTGCAGGTGATGACTTTGCCCAACTCCGGATCGGATTCGGCATCAGGGCAGCGAACCGGCCAACGCTCCAAAGCGCCGCTCGCCGGAAACTTGTGCATCAGGCACGCGTGGTTTTTCAGGTCGTCGGGGTGCAGCGGGCGACCTCGGCGTTGCAGGTACGCAGGCGACGCCACCAGTTCCAGTTTGAACTCCCCTAATTTGCGCGCCATCAAGCGCGAATCGGACGGCTGACCGGTGCGGATTACCGCATCGAACCCTTCCTCGATCACGTCGGTCATTCGGTCGGACAAATCCACGTCCAGCTCAATGTCCGGATACGCCTGCATGAACCCGGCGAGCAGCGGAAAGATCAGGGTGTTTTGCAGGGGGACGCTGATGCGCAGTTTGCCTTTTGGCGCTTCGGCCAACTGCGACAGCTCGATCTCGGCCTGTTCGACCTCCTGAAGGATCCGCCGGCAGCGCTCCAGAAACAGCTCGCCTTCGGCCGTCAGGGTGACGCTGCGGGTGCTGCGGTGGAACAAGCGCACGCCCAAGCGCTCTTCCATGCGCGCGACGCTTTTACCCACCGCCGACGATGAGATGTCCAGAAGACGTCCGGCCTCGGTGAAACTGCGGGTTTCAGCGACCTGCACAAACGCCGTGATGCCGCTCAGACTGTCCATCATCGCCAGTGCTCTCCCAGTGCCATCAATTTTACGGTGGGCTAATTTAAGCCGTTTTTGTCCGCAATGTTTGGAGCTCTGCACCGTTTTTCACAATTGTTCCGGCCCCTAGACTCCGAGCTCATCCCGAATTTCCCATGGAGTGCTTCTATGAAATCCACCGACATCGCAGCAAAGCCTATTCGTGTGGGCCTGGTGGGCATCGGCAACTGGGCACTGCATGGCCATGTGCGGGTGCTGACCTTGCTGCCGCAGTACCGGATCAGCGCGATTTTCAGCCAGCGGCAGGACAGCGCGAAAGCGGCGGCTGAAGAGTTCGGCATCGCCCATGTGGTGGATTCCCTGGACGCCTTGGTCAACCATTCTGAAGTTGATCTGGTGGTGGTGCTGACCACCGCGCCTCAGCATGAGGAAGCGGTGCGCGCCGCGATTGCCGGGAAAAAAGATGTGTATTGCGAGTGGCCCCTGACCACCAGCACAGCGATTTCCGAAGAACTCACCCGCCTGGCCAAAGCAGCCGGTGTGCGCCATATCGTTGGCCTGCAACGTCGCCATGCGCCGCACAATCGTTATCTGCAGGACCTGCTGCAACAGGGTTACGTCGGTAAACTACGCTCGGTGCGCATCCACGTCAGCATGAATTACTTCCAGGCGCTGCGCCCCAACGCCCTGCGCTGGACAGTACCGGTGGAGAACTTTTCCAGCGTGATCGCGATTTACGCCGGGCACTTTCTCGACATGCTGTTCACCGCCACTGGCTGGCCGATCAACATCACGGGGCTGGTGGTCAATCAGTTCGAAAAAATAACCATCAAGGAAACCGACGAGGTGTTCGACACCACAGCGCCTGACCAGATGGTGCTCGTGGGGCAGTTGCCCGGCGGCGCGCTGGTGTCGGTGCATGTCGAAGGCGGCAAGCGCAATGGCTCTGGCGTGCAGATGGACATCACCGGCCATGAGGGCGATCTGCGCATCACCAATCGCTCGCCGTTTGGCGAAGTGGGGGACGACTACGTGATCGAAGGCGCCCATGGCGATAATCTGCCGTTGCAGGTTTTGCCAGTGCCGGATTCCTACTTGCGCCTGCCGGATTCGAACCTGCCGTCAGCGGTGCTGGAGCTCGCCGAGTTGTATTACGTGCACGCCCAGGACGTGGCTGAAGGGACGCAGGTGGCAGCGACGTTCGACGATGCGGTGAAGATGCACAAGTTGATCGACGCGGCGCTGGCGGCATCCGATACCGGGCAGCGGGAGCGTCTGGTTGGGTGAAAGTCTGGCCTGCGTGAGCGTGCAAACCCCTTCGCGGGCAAGCCTCGCTCCAACAAGGTTCGTGTTTGACCCGATATATGAGCCGCGGCGCAGATCCAATGTGGGACCTGTCCGCGAAAGCGGTGGTTCAGACGATAGAGATATGCCGGATGTGCTGGCCTCTTCGCGGAGGAGTCCGCTTGCACGGGTTTTGCGTTTAAAGCGCCGCCCGGTTACGCCCCATCCATTGTCGGAGCGAGGCTTGCCCACGAAGCTTGTTTCAGTCCCAACAAGCGCTCCAGTGGAAAGCGACATCCGCAGCGACGCAGATCCAATGTGGGGCCTGTCCGCGAAAGCGGTGGTTCAGACGATAGAGATTTACCGGATGTGCTGGCCTCTTCGCGGACGGGTCCGCTCCCACGGGTTTTGCGTTTAAAGCGCCGCCCGGTACGCCCCATCCATTGTCGGAGCGAGGCTTGCCCGCGAAGCTTGTTTCAGTCCCAACAAGCGCTCCAGTGGAAAGCGACATCCGCAGCGACGCAGATCCAATGTGGGAGCGGACCTGTCCGCGAAAGCGGTTGTTCAGACGATAGAGATTTACCGGATGTGCTGGCCTCTTCGCGGACGAGTCCGCTTGCACGGGTTTTGCGTTTAAAGCGCCAGTTCGGTTACGCCCCATCCATTGTCGGAGCGAGGCTTGCCCGCGAAGCTTGTTTCAGTCCCGACAAGCGCTCCAGTGGAAAGCGACATCCGCAGCGGCGCAGATCCAATGTGGGAGCGGACCTGTCCGCGAAAGCGGTGGTTCAGACGATAGAGATATGCCGGATGTGCTGGCCTCTTCGCGGACGGGTCCGCTCCCACGGGTTTTGCGTTTAAAGTGCCAGCCGGTACGCCCCATCCATTGTCGGAGCGAGGCTTGCCCGCGAAGCTTTTCAGCGGTTCATTGCGCATCAGGCCTGTCTCTGGGCACTCGCTGCAGATGTTCTTCCAGCGTGCGCCCACCCAGCGGTTTTACCATCATGCGCAGGGTGTTGATTCGTTTGCCCATCTCGATCCCTTGCAGCGTCCGGGTTTCCTGATAGCCGATTTTCGCCCAGAAGCGCTCGGCCTTGACGTTGCTCTGCACCACGACAAGCCGCATCCATTGCGCGCCGTTTTGTTGCGCCCATCGCTCGATATCCTGATGGATCAGTCGAGCATCGCCACTGCCGTGCCGGGACGAATCCACGATGAAAAACGCGATGTGCCAAACGCCAGGCGACCATAGATCGGAAATGATATTGATCAGTGCCGCCAGCGATCCTTGTTCATCGACATACCCCCAAATCCAGCGGGTGTCGTAGTTCCAGCCGTCAGGCATGTCGCCCTTGAGTTCCTGATGTGCCTCGTCCGGTCTGGGCAGTTCACCGTTGCACACCATGAAATAGCCGGGGTTGGCTTCGAAAAAAGCCTGAATTGCCAGTTCGTCCACCGCTGTCAGTTCAGCAACCCGAAGCCCCGGTACTGATGAATCGGGGCGTTGTGTGGTGCTCATCAATCTGCTCTCCCTGCATGAATGGCCGCTCAAATTGCATTATCACCTCCCCCACGCCGCCAGCGCTGATTCCACAAAGTGCCGGACCTTGGGCAGCCGGTAGCGGTCCTGCGCGTAGACCAGAAACATCGGGCGGCTGGGCGGCCGGTATTCCTGCAATAACGGCACCAACTTTCCGGCGACCAGGTCTTGTTGAATCAGCACGTCCGGCAGCATCGTCACGCCCATGCCGGACAGTGCGGCCTGGCGCAGGGCCGGGGTGCTGTTGATGATCATCGGGCCCGATACTGGAATCTCCATCACCCCGTCCGGGCCGGTGAGCTTCCACAACTTCTCCGATGCGCGCCATTCATCGCCGGCCGGGTAGGCAAACGCCAGGCATTGGTGCTGCTGCAGGTCGTTGGCGTGTTGGGGAGTGCCGTGACGTTTCAGGTAATCAGGCGAGGCGCAGATAGTCAGGGTGTAATCCTGCAGGGGCCTTGCGATCAGGTTCGAAGGCTCGGGCGCGCCCAGCCGAATGGCCGCATCGAAACCGTGTTCCACCAAGTCCATCAACTGATTGTTCAGCACCACTTCCAGCTTGACCTCGGGGTAGGCCCGGGCGAAATCGCTGAGCAGCGGTGCCAGGCGCTCGGCGCCGAATGCAGGGGGCGCGGTGATCCGCAAAGTGCCGGAGGGCTGGGTCTGAGCCTGTTCGGCCAGCCGATCGGAATCCGCTACCAGGCCCAGCACCTCGATGCAGCGCCGGTAATACTGCACGCCAAATTCCGTCAGATTTTGCCGGCGAGTAGTGCGCTGCAACAGGCTGATGCCCAGGCGCTGTTCAAGGGCCTTGAGGTGATTGCCAACCATGGTCGTGGACATTTCGCACTGCCGCGCAGCCGCAGTCATGCTTCCGCTTTCCACCACCTGCACGAACACGGTCATCGACTGGAACACGTCCATTATCAAGCTCTGATTAAAGGTGAGTGAAGAAAAGCGATCTTTATACACTAGGCAGGGCTAAACATACTGCCAGCACATCCACAGAGGAGTGCTGGCCATGTCCGCCGATTGCCTGATGAACACCTACAAACCAATGCCGCTAAGCTTCATCAAGGGCCTCGGCGCGCGTCTTTGGGATGAAGAAGGTCGCGAGTATCTGGACGCCTTGGCGGGCGTGGCGGTGACTAACGTCGGGCACTGTCACCCGCGAATCGTCGAGGTCATTCGTGAGCAGGCCGGGCTGCTGTTGCACACCTCCAACCACTACAGCATCCCCTGGCAACAGCGCCTGGCGCAGAAACTCACGCAACTGGCAGGCATGGAACAGGCGTTTTTCAACAACTCCGGCGCCGAGGCCAACGAAACCGCGCTCAAGCTGGCGCGGCTGTATGGCTGGTCCAAAGGCATCCGTCAGCCGCTGGTGATCGTGATGGACAACGCTTTTCATGGCCGCACGCTGGGCACCTTGTCAGCCAGTGATAACGGGGGCGTGCGGCTGGGTTATCAGCCGTTGCCGGGGGAGTTCGTCAGAGTCGATTTTGGCGATATCGCGGCGATAGAAGCAGCGAGCCGGCTGCATGGCGAGCGCATCGTCGCGGTGTTGATGGAGCCGATTCAGGGGGAGGGGGGCGTGCTGGTCCCGCCCGTCGGTTATCTGAAACAGGTGCGCGAGCTGTGTACCCGGCGTGGCTGGCTGATGATGCTCGACGAGATTCAAACAGGCATGGGCCGCACTGGCCGGTGGTTTGCCTTTCAACACCACGGCATCGTGCCCGATGTGATGACACTGGCCAAAGGTTTGGCCAACGGCATACCGATTGGCGCCTGTCTTGCTCGGGGTGTTGCAGCGCAATTGTTCACGCCGGGGAGCCACGGCAGCACGTTCGGCGGCAACCCGCTGGCCTGTCGGGTGGCGTGCACGGTGCTGGAGATTATCGACGACGAAGCGCTGCTCAATAATGCCGCTGCGCAGGGTGCGCGCCTGCTCGACGGACTGCGCGAGGCACTGGCCGGGCACCCGGACGTCGTCAGCATTCGCGGGCAAGGCTTGATGATCGGCATCGAACTGAAGCGGGCGATTCCCGACCTGGCATTGAATACTGCGCGGGATCACGGGCTGTTGATCAACGTCACGCGCGGACAGACCATCCGCCTGTTGCCGCCGTTGATCATCGATCAGCAGCAGGTGCGGATGATTGTCGAGGGAGTGAGTTCGGTGTTGGGGGTTACTGCGCCAGTGACTGCTTCGGCGAAAATGGCGATTTGCGGGTGACGCTCAACCTGTAGGAGCCACAACACAACAACTTGTTGGCGAGGCAGGCGATGCGGTGTGTCAGGCCAGACGCTTCGCGAACAAGTTCGCTCCTACAGAAAGGCGAACGTACGCAGTGTGTCAGGCCGAGCTGGTTCTGTAGGAGCCAACTTGTTGGCGAGGCGGGCTACGCGGTGTGTCAGGCGTAACGCTTCGCGAACAAGTTCGCTCCTACAGAAAGGCGAACGTACGCGGTGTGTCAGGCGTAACGCTTCGCGAACAAGTTCGCTCCTACAGAAAGGCGAACGTACGCGGTGTGTCAGGCCGAGCTGGTTCTGTAGGAGCCAACTTGTTGGCGAGGCGGGCTACGCGGTGTGTCAGGCGTAACGCTTCGCGAACAAGTTCGCTCCTACAAAATCGCGGTGTCTACCGAACCCGCGCCTTATCGAACCACTCAAGCGACGTGCGCCAGAAGCAAACCCCCAGGAAATACGCCGACGCCAAGTACCACAAGCCCATGAAAAAGCCGCGGTTGTCAGGGTGTTTGATGACCAGCGCCAGGCTGCACAGCAACCATATGGTGGTGACGGCGATGTTGATCGGCATGAAGCGTCGCACGCGAAACGGGTGCAAAAATTTCATGCGCGTCAGCGTCAGCAGCGCCAGGCCGATGATGGTCAGGAAGGTCACCCACGGTGTTGGCGAGATGATGTAAATGCACAGCACCGCCACGTTCCACGCGGCCGGGAAACCCTGGAAATAATTGTCTTTGCTCTTCATCTCTACGTTGCAGAAGCAGAACAGTGACGACACCAGAATGATCGTCGTGGACAGCAGCACCGTGTGTTCCGGCAGCGGCAGGTAGCGGTACATGAACAACGCCGGGATAAACACGTAAGTGAGGTAATCAATCACCAGGTCCAGCACCGAGCCATCAAAGTTGGGCAAGACCGCCTTCACATTGAATTTGCGTGCCAGCGAGCCGTCAACGCCATCAACTACCAACGCCAGGCCAAGCCACAACATGCAACCCTTGGGTGAGTCCTCGAACAAAGCGATGGTCGCCATGAAGGCGATGACCACACCGGTGGCCGTAAAACCATGCGCGCCCCATGCTTTAAGCCAGGCTTTGCGTTGTTCGGATATCAAAAGGGATGTCTCCTTGGAATGAAGCCGCCCGCCCCGTGGCGTTGAAACCAGAGGCGGGCGGGTAAAAGTTGCAGGTATCGACCGACCGTTCGGCGCTAAGGTTCACTGAGCACGGCGACGCTGTCCAGTATCAAATGCCTGAAGGCCTGCGCGACGGGCGCAACAGGCCACTAAACCTTGACGTCTACGGCGTGGCATCCGCGTCTGAGAGCTGCATGATCAACGCCGTTGTGAGGTACAGCCGGGGGGCAATGCTCGACAGCTCCATGTATTCGTCATCGGCATGCAGCCCGGCGCCAACCACGCCCATGGTTTCCAGAACGGCCGGTTTTGCGCTGCCCGGCACGTAAGCGTAGCCCGCGTCGGTGCCGAAGCGCATGGCGATGGGCTCGATGTTGAGACCAATCTTGCCGTACAGCGCCTGGGCGGTTTTCGCCAGTTGTTCAGAACCTGGATTTTTCGCCAGTGGCGGGCGGCCCTTGTCTAGACGGAATGTCACTTCGGTGCCATCGATCAGCTTCTTCTGAATGATGCGCTGGCCGTCGGCGAGCACGCGGTCGCTCTCGGTCAAGTCCGAATAGCGCATGTCACCTTCGGCAGATGCGTTTGACGGAATGATGTTGCGCTTCTCTCCGCCCTTTATAAGCGTCCAGTTCACCGTCGTGCCTTTGGCTGGATCGCCGAGGTCCTTGAGTTGCAGCATCTGGTGCGCCAGTTCGATAGCCGCGTTGCGCCCGGCTTCCGGCGCGGAACCTGCGTGGGAGGACTTGCCCTGGACGTCGAGGAACACACCGTTGATGCCGTTGGTGGCGACGGTTACGGCGTCCTTGTCCGGCGGTTCGAAGGAGAACACGTAGTCGTGCTGACGAGCGAGTTCGGCAATGATCGTTTTGGAGCCACTGGAGCCGGTTTCTTCATCGGGATTGAACAGCACGGTGAGGGTGCCGAAATCCTTGAATTTCTCGTCCTGCAGCAGTTTCAGCGAATGCAGCACCATCGCCACACCGCCCTTGGCGTCAGCCACCCCGGGACCGTAAGCGCGTTCGCCGTCGATCTTGAACGGACGTTTGGCAGCAGTGCCAGGGCCAAAGACCGTGTCGTAATGGATCATAAGCAGGAAGTTTTTCTTGCCGGTGCCCTTGAAGGTGCCAACGATATTGTCGCCAGCGGAGGGGCTGGCGGGACTGGTTTTGACCTCGGCGCCCAAGCCTTTCAGGCGATCGACCAGCACAGCGCTGACGGTTTTTAGCCCCGGCGCCTGACCCGTACCGGTGTCGATGTCCACCAACTGTTTCACGGTGGCCAGATAGGCTTTTTGTTCGGCTTCGGCTTTTTTCAGCAGTTTATCGGGCGGCAGCGCGGCGGCCAGCGCCGTCAGGGAAAACATCGACAGGGCCATGGCGGCCATAAACGGTGAGCGTCGAACGAGCATGCTGGATCCCTCAGATGATTGTACGAATAAAGGTGTGATGGTCCAGCGGCGCACATTGTTCCCGAGTGAGTTCATGAGCGCTGCGTGTGGTTGCGGACGTGGAGTGGACCTGTCCGTGTACAAACCGGGGACATCCTTTACGTTTTAGATCGGACACACCGCCGCCTTCGCGGACAGGTCCGCTGCCACAGGATTTGCGCGGTATCCAAAATCGAATCGCCGAGGTACATCCCTGCGCGCTTTCCCAAAGCGATCACCGTAGAATTGCCGCTTCAGCATGATTCTCTCGGGGTTGCAGCGGTGGATTTACAGCAGGGCTTCGTCCTCACGCGGCATTGGCGCGACACCGCTGACGGCACGCAAGTCGAATTCTGGCTGGCCACCGATAACGGTCCCCGGCTGGTTCGTCTGCCGCCGCAAACCTCTGTTGCCTTCATCCCGGAAATCCATCGCGAACGTGCCGAAGCAGTGCTGCGCAACGAGCGCGATGTCGAACTCAAACCCTTGCAGCTGTGTGACTTCCGCCATCGTCCGGTGATGGGCCTCTACACCCGCCAACATCGGCAGTTGATGAACCTTGAGAAAGAACTGCGCAAGGCCAGCGTCGATATCTATGAAGCCGATGTGCGCCCGCCTGAGCGCTATCTCATGGAGCGTTTCATCACCGCGCCCGTGGAGTTCAGCGGTACAGCCGATGCCAGTGGCGTGTTGCTGGATGCGCAGCTTAAACCCGCCACGGGCTATCGCCCGACCCTGAAACTGTGCTCGCTGGACATCGAAACCACTGAGCACGGCGCGCTGTATTCCATTGCCGTGGAGGGCTGTGGCGAGCGGCAGGTGTACATGCTCGGCCCGGCCAATGGTGATGACTCCCACGTGGATTTCAAGCTTGAGTACTGCGACACCCGCAAGCAGTTGGTGGAGCGCTTGAACGAATGGGTGGCGCTGCATGATCCGGACGCGATCATCGGCTGGAACGTCATTCAGTTCGATCTGAGGGTGCTGCACGAGCATTCTCAGCGCTTGCAGGTGCCGCTGCGTCTGGGGCGTGGCGGTGAGGTCATGGGCTGGCGTGAGCACGGCGCGGGCAACAACCACTTTTTCGCCTCCGCTGCCGGGCGTCTGATCATCGACGGCATTGAAGGGCTGCGCTCGGCAACCTGGAGCTTTCCGTCGTTCAGCCTGGAAAACGTCTCTCAAACGCTGCTCGGCGAAGGCAAGGCTATCGACAATCCGTATCAGCGCATGGATGAGATCAACCGCATGTTCGCTGAGGACAAGCCGGCACTGGCAAAGTACAACCTCAAGGACTGTGAGCTGGTCACGCGGATCTTCCACAAAACCCAGCTGCTGACGTTTTTGCTGGAGCGCGCGACAGTTACCGGTTTGCCAGCCGATCGCAGCGGCGGCTCGGTGGCGGCGTTCGAGCATTTGTACATGCCGCTGATGCACCGCCAGGGTTTTGTGGCGCCCAATCTGGGCGAGCGCATGCCCGAAGCCAGCCCCGGCGGTTTCGTGATGGAGTCGCGTCCGGGTTTGTATGAGTCGGTGCTGGTGCTCGATTACAAAAGCCTTTATCCGTCGATCATTCGCACCTTTCTGATCGATCCGGTCGGGCTGGTGGAGGGCCTGCGCCAACCCGAAGGAGTGGACACGGTGCCGGGGTTTCGTGGGGGGCGGTTCTCTCGGACCCGACATTGCCTGCCGGCCATTGTTTCCCGCGTGGCCGAGGGCCGTGAGGCGGCCAAGCGTGAGCACAACGCGCCGTTGTCCCAGGCGCTGAAAATCATCATGAACGCCTTTTACGGGGTGCTCGGCTCCAGCGGTTGCCGCTTCTTCGATACGCGCCTGGCGTCGTCGATCACCCTGCGCGGCCACGAGATCATGCGCCTGACCCGCAAACTGATTGAAGATCAGGGGTATGAGGTGATCTACGGCGACACCGATTCCACGTTCGTCTGGCTCAAGCGCGCCCATGGCCAGGAAGAAGCGGCGGTGATCGGTAAGGCGCTGGTTGAGCGGGTCAATCTGTGGTGGCGCGAGCATCTGCAGCAAGAGTACGGGCTGGAGAGTGCGCTGGAGCTGCAATTTGAAACCCACTTCAAACGCTTTCTGATGCCGACTATTCGTGGCGCGGAGGAGGGCAGCAAGAAGCGTTATGCCGGGCTGGTTACCCGCGCCAATGGCGAGGATGAAATGGTCTACAAGGGCCTCGAAACCGTGCGCACCGACTGGTCGCCGCTGGCCCGGGAGTTCCAGCGGGAGCTTTATCTGCGCATCTTCAGCCGTCGGCCTTATCAGGATTACGTACGTGACATCGTGCGAAGCACCCTGGCGGGCGAGCTCGATCATCAACTGATCTACCGCAAACGCCTGCGCCGTTCGCTGGACGACTACGAACGTAACGTCCCGCCCCATGTGCGCGCCGCCCGGATGGCCGACGACTACAACCGCCAGCAGGGCAGGCCGTTGCAGTACCAGAACCGCGGCTGGATCAGCTACGTCATCACCGTCGCCGGCCCCGAACCCCTGGAAATCCGCACCGCGCCCATCGATTACGATCACTACATCACCCGCCAGCTACAACCGGTGGCGGACGCGATATTGCCCTTCGTGCAGGACGATTTCGGCAAATTGGTGGGGGGGCAGTTGGGGTTGTTTTAAGTGCAGATCTGTCTGTCCTCCCATGACCTGTAGGAGCTGACGAGCAGCGCGAGGCTGCGATGCGGTGTGTCAGAAAAAACCGAATCGCAGCCTCGCGCTGCTCGGCAGCTTCTACACAAACCAGTATCTGTGGTCATGATCATTTTCCCGCTTTGGGAAAACCATATCGTAATAAATCCGTCATTTCGTAATAACTTGAAACATCTCGGCGCGGCGACAGGTCAACTTGAATATCCCAATTTAAGAATGCCTTCCCATGAAAACACCTCGGCCGTCCGCGCGCATCGAACCCCTCAATCAGCTGCGCAATCTCAAGATGGCGCAATCAGCCCATGCCTATGTGCGCGGCAGCACCGTGCAGTTTTACGAATGGCTTCACAGCCAATCAGGCAGGCGGCTGCCCAGCGGGCCACCGGTGTGGATTTGCGGGGATTGCCACGCCGGCAATCTAGGTCCCACGGGTGATTTGAAAGGGAGGATCGACATCCATATCCGCGATCTGGATCAGACCGTAATCGGTAATCCCGCCCATGATCTGGTGCGACTGGCGCTGTCACTGGCCACCGCAGCCCGTGGCTCTGACCTGCCCGGCGTCGCCACGGCGCGCATGCTAGAAGAAATGATGCAGGGCTATGAACAGGCGTTCGAAGACGATGCAGACCAGGAGCCTCCACGCCCTGCGCAGGTGAAGGCTGGCATGAGAAGCGCGGTCCGGCGGACCTGGAAGCATCTGGCGCAGGAGCGCATTGAAGACACGCGTCCGACCATTCCCCTGGGCAAGCATTTCTGGTCATTGTCCAAACCTGAGCGCGACGCCCTCAAAGCCCTGTGCGCCACGCCCGAGATTCACACCCTGGTGACCTCGCTAAAGGGTCGCTCCAGCGAAGATCGCGTCGAACTGCTCGACTCGGCGTATTGGGTCAAAGGCTGCAGTTCGCTGGGATTGAGTCGTTACGCGGTGCTGTTGGGCGTGGGCGATGACGACGATCAGGAATATTGTCTGCTCGATATCAAGGAAGCCGTCGCTGCGGCGGCGCCTCGCTCCTCGAGAACCTCGATGCCCAGAGACAACGGCAAGCGGGTGGTCGAAGGCGCCCGCTATCTGTCGCCCGGCCTAGGCAACCGAATGATCGCCATACGCATGCTCGACCGTGGTTTTTTCATCCGTGAATTACTGCCTCAGGACATGAAGCTTGAGCTCGATCAATTGAGTCAGCGTGAGGCGATGCGCGCAGCGGGGTATCTGGCGCGAGTGGTGGGCCTTGCACATGCTAGGCAAATGGATCAGGCAACGCGCTCGTCGTGGATCAATGATCTGCAGGCCAATCGAACTCAAACCCTGGACGCGCCATCCTGGCTTTGGACCAGCGTCGTGCAATTGGTGGGCAGTCACGAAAAAGGGTATCTGGAACATTGTAGGCGCTATGCCATGCAGCACTGAAAGGCGCTGACCCGGTGAAGTGTTTGCCTCGTCTCTGAAAACGGGCCGTCGCTTAAGCGCGATCGGTTATCCAGCAGACCCTCAGAGCAGCTTGCCAGGACGTTCCTGCAGATGTTGATGTTCTTTTCACAATCAACTGTCTAGACTGCGCACCTTCGTTGGGGAGTAACCTGCTTTTGCGTTGTTGCAAAAGCGTCCGTATCAACATTCTCGGCAGCACGCCGTGGTGCGGACACCGTTCTCGGTTGGTGAGACCAGCGACACTTCCATGCCTAAAGTCGGGCGTGTGGTTGTGTCGTTGACTCATAGCCCGACTGGACGTAACCGTGAATCCCATTTCCCTTATTTTCCTCGCCCTGGCCATGTCCACGGACGCCTTCGCCGCGGCCATCGGTAAAGGCTCCAGCCTGCACAAACCACGATTGCTCGAAGCCCTGCGCACGGGTCTGATCTTTGGTGTGATCGAAGCGATCACGCCAATTATCGGCTGGGGTATCGGCCAGGCGGCAACGCGTTTCGTTCAGAACTGGGATCACTGGATTGCCTTCACGCTGCTGCTGATTCTGGGCCTGCACATGATCTACAACGGTCTGAAGCAGGAGGAAGAACAGGAAGAAAAACCCAGCCAGCATTCGTTCATGGTGCTGGCCGTCACCGCGTTTGCCACCAGTATCGACGCCTTGGCGGTCGGCGTGGGTCTGGCGTTTGTCGATGTCAATATCTTCGTTGCCGCCGCTGCGATCGGCCTGGCCACCATGACCATGGTCACCATTGGCGTCATGCTCGGCCGCGTGCTGGGCACAATGGTTGGCAAGCGCGCCGAAATCATCGGCGGCGTGGTGTTGATGCTGGTCGGCGCGACCATTCTCTATGAACACCTGTCGGCATAATCTTCAATCAGTGCGGGCGCGCAGTCACCACACTCGCGCCGGTTACTGCCAGATGTCGGCCTCGCTCAACCCCAGCACACGCATTTCCTCTTCTCGCAATTGGCCATCGGCTTGCAGGAAAAACTCATCGAGTTGTGGCGGCGCGACGCCGCTTCCCGAAAGCATGTTGTGCACCTGCCCGCGATGATGGATCTGGTGCTCGAACAGGTGCAGCAGAATCCGGTCGACGCGTTCCTCGAACAACCCCTCGGCGCGATCCAGCTTGACCGTGCGCGCGGCATTTGCGCCCACCACGCTTTTGCAGAACTGCACCAACGCACGGTCGGTCGTCCGTTGCCCAGACGCCACTTCGAGAAACGTCCTGCTTGAACAGGAAGGCAGCGACTGTCCGGCCAAATCACCTGACAGCGCGGCAATGTAGTAATCGTCGACATCCAGAATGTGGCAAAGCGTGCTTTGGATCGACGGGAAGAAACCGGTGCGGGGCGCCTTGTACTCAATCTCGCTGAGGGCTTCGCAGGCCGTCAGCAAGCGATGATTAGCCCATAGATTGTTGAACGCTTGTGCGAGGAAGTAATTCATGGCCGGTCTCCGACCGCAGGGGTGATGGCGCTGAGCATAGTCCAGCGCGATGCCGGGCGTGGCCTCCCGCTGAGCGGTGTCAGCTTTGGTATTTCGTCAGCGCCGCAGATCCACTGTGGGAGCGGACCTGTCCGCGAAGGCGGTGGTTCAGACGATAAAAAATATGCCGAATATACCGGCCCCTTCGCGGACAGGTCCGCTCCCACGGGGTTAGCGTCGGGCTCCAGGCCCGTGAACGCCGCGACCTGTTGGAGCGAGGCTCGCCCGCGAAGCTGTCAACGCGGTTTGCCTGACACACCGCATTCGCAGCTTCGCGGGCAAGCCTCGCTCCAACAGAATTTGTGCCAGGTAAAAAAACCAGCAGCGCCGCCGATTCCCTGTAGGAGCGCGCTTGCCCGCGAAGGCTGTTTGTCTCGCGCAGGATATGCGTCGGCTGCACCGGCCCCTTCGCGGCCAGGTCCGCTCCAACGGTTTTCGCGACGGACTCTAAGTCTATGAGCGCCGCTACCTGTTGGAGCGAGGCTCGCCCGCGAAGCTGTCAACGCGGTTTGCCTGACACAACGCATTCGCAGCTTCGCGGGCAAGCCTCGCTCCTACAGGATCTGCGTCGAATTTCGCTCTCAGCCGCGCGCAAATTCCACTGTAGGAGCGCGCTTGCCCGCGAAGGCTGTTTGTCTCGCGCAGGATATGCGTCGGCTGCACCGGCCCCTTCGCGGACAGGTCCGCTCCCACGGGGTTTGCGTCGGGCTCCAGGCCCGTGGGCGCCGCGACCTGTTGGAGCGAGGCTCGCCCGCGAAGCTGTCAACGCGGTTTGCCTGACACACCGCATTCGCAGCTTCACGGGCAAGCCTCGCTTCAACAGGATGTGTATCGGGGCAAGCCTCGCTTCAGCAGGATATGTATCGGGTCAAGTGTCGAATCTATAATCGACCAGATCAACCACCTGCTTCACCCGCTTTTGACGCGCATCTGTTTATGCTTCATCGCGTTTTCTGTCCAAGGCCTTCGCTCATGGTTTTAAAGGATGTTGCTGTGCCCCAAGACGGCGTTTTGCTCCAACTAACCGGCGTCACCCGCGTCGATCCGCAACGCCGCACGACGTTGCTGCATGCCACCGATTTGCGCCTGCGCGGCGGTGATCGCGTGGCACTCACAGGGGCGTCCGGCTCTGGCAAAAGTGTTTTACTGCGCACGCTGGCGCTGCTGGATGCGCCGGATGCTGGCCATCTTCTCTGGCGCGGCAAGCGTGTGGCCAGTGCGGATGTGCCGCGGTATCGACGGCATGTCGGCTATCTCTCGCAGCGAGCGGCCATGATCGAGGGGACGGTGGAGGACAACCTGCGCTTGCCCTACAGCCTGAAAGCGTACGTCGGTCAAACCTTCAACCCGGGCGCAGTCACCGAGCTTCTGACTGCCGCCGGCAAAACCCCAGCATTTATGCAACAGGCGGCGGCTGACTTGTCCGGCGGCGAGGCGCAGATAGTGGCGTTGATCAGAATCTTGCAAACCGGTCCCGACGTGATGTTGCTCGACGAGCCGACCGCTGCGCTGGACCCAGCATCTGCCCGCACGGTCGAGCAATTGGTACGTGGCTGGTTCGAAGAAAACGCGTCATCGGGCCGTGCCTACGTGTGGGTATCCCATGATCCAGCGCAGGCCGAGCGCGTGAGCGATCTGCACCTGACCATGAACGCCGGCCGTTTGATGGACACCCAGGCACCATGAACTATCAAAACCTCTCTGCGCTGGACATGGCCATTGCTGCCAGTCTGATCCTCATCAACGGCGCGCTGTCACTGATGCTCAGGCTCGGCCTGGAACGCGTGTTGCTCTGGGCGGCGGTTCGCACCGTGGTGCAACTGCTGGCCATCGGATACGTGCTGGGCTGGGTGTTCGAATTCGCCTACTGGTACGTGGTATTGCCGATCATGTGCCTGATGACGCTGATCGCCGGTGCTTCAGCGGCGGGCCGTGGCAAGCGCACTTATGCTGGCCAGCGCATCGACAGCATCGCGTCGGTGTGGATCAGCTCGTGGTTGGTGACCGCCGTTGGCCTGTTTGCTGTGATCCGCATCCACCCTTGGTACGAGCCGCAATACGCGATTCCGATTCTCGGGATGATTCTGGGCAATACGCTGACCGGCGTGTCACTGGGCATGGAGCGCATGACCCAGGAACTGACCACCGGCCGCGGCACCATCGAGATGATCCTGGCGCTCGGCGGCACTCGTTGGGAGGCCGCGCAACAGGCCGCGCGACACGCCGTCAGGGCGGGCATGATGCCGACGCTGAACCAGATGACGGTCGTCGGTATCGTCAGCTTGCCCGGCATGATGACCGGCCAGGTGTTGGCAGGCGAAAGCCCCGAGGACGCGGTGCGCTATCAGATCGTGATCATGTTTCTGATCGCCGCTGCCTCGGCACTGGGGACGGTGGGTGCTGTGTTGCTCACCTACAGACGCTTGTTCTCACCGGATCATCGGTTTTTGCCGCACAAATTGACGGCGCGTGCCTGAGGCGAAGCACCCTGCGTTTGCACGATTTTCGCATGGCTGTGTCCCATGGCCGTAGACTGGCTCGCTGGTTTTACGATTTACACAGCAGAGAATGGATGGGCCGATGCGCAAAGCACTGTGTATAGAAGACGACACGGACACCGCTCAGGAGATTGCTTCGGAGCTTAACCGCGGCGGATTTTTGGTGGAGTGCGTCAACAACGGCGCCTGTGGACTGAAGCGGGCGCTGGCGGGTGAGTTCGATGTGATTACGTTGGACCGAATGCTGCCTGGCCTCGACGGGCTGGGCGTTATAACGGCGTTGCGCGAGGCGGGCAACCGCACACCGGTGATGATGATCAGCGCGTTGAGTGACGTCGACGAGCGAATTCGCGGGTTGCGTGCAGGCGGCGATGATTATCTGGTCAAGCCATTCGCGTCCGAAGAAATGACCACCCGGGTCGAGGTCCTGTTACGCCGCAATGAGCCTGCCCCCGCGCGGGAAACCTGGCTGCGCGTAGCAGACCTGCAACTGGATTTATTGCACCGAACGGTGGCGTGCAGCGAGCAAAGTGCGGCATTGCCAGCCACTGAGTTTCGTTTGCTGGAGTTTTTGATGCGTCACGCCGGCAAGGTCGTGACCCGTGCGCTGATTTTCGAATCGGTGTGGGGCTACCATTTTGATCCCGGCACCAAGCTGATCGATGTGCACCTCACGCGGCTGCGTCGCAAGCTGGAAACCCTCGGCTGCCAGATGACGATCACAACTTTGCGCGGCTCCGGATTTGTCCTCGGGCAAAAAGATGCGGCGTGACGCCAAGGTGGTGCCGCGATTGCGCCGCACCACCACGTTCCGCCTTTCGGTCATCTACTCCGCGGCACTGTTGTTCGGCGTAGTGGCGCTGGTCAGCCTGATCTACTGGCAGATATCGACTTACTTGATGCGCCAGGCCGACGGCAATCTGCAAGGCCAGATGCGTTCGCTGCTGTATCTGGACCTCGATCAACTGCCCGGCGAACTCGACCGACTGGCCATCGGCGACCTGCGCAATGTGTATTACTACGGCCTGTTCAGTGCCAGCGGCAAACACCTGGGCGGCGAGGTTCAGGCCTTGCCCAAGGGGTTGCCGCTCAATGGAAAGTCCTATGAATGGCGGGCGCCGGGCTTTCAGCAAGGAGCACGGGCGCTGGCGCAGAAGCTCGCTCAGGGGCAGATTCTGTTCGTCGGATTCGACACCAAGACCCTCAGTCACCTGCGCACTATCCTGCTCGACGCCCTGATGCTCAGCGGCACACTCATTGTCCTCGGCGGGCTCGCGCTGGGTACGTTCCTTGGCTACAAGCCGTTGCGTCGGGTGGCGATGTTGCAGGTAGTCAGTCAGCGGATTGCCGAGGGCGATCTGTCCCAGCGGCTGCCATTGTCCAGACGCGGCGACGAACTGGACATGCTGTCGGCACTGGTCAACCAGATGATGGAGGAGGTCGAGCGCCTGCTCGATAACGTCAAAAGTGTTGGCGATAACGTCGCCCACGACCTGCGTACACCCCTCAATACGCTGCGCATGCAACTGCACCGCACGCTTGAGCAGTGGGGCGAGGCCTCTGCGGAAAAACAGCAGATCCGGCTGGAGAAAGCATTGACCGCCACGGACGTGTTGTTGCGAAGGTTTCGGGCGTTGCAGCGCATCGCCGAGATCGACAATCAAGCGCGCAGTGCGGGCATGAGCCTATTTTCGCCGGGGGATTTGCTGCGCGAGATGTTCGAAGACTACGAGGCGGTCGCGCAGGAAGCGGGTATCGATCTGACGCTGTCGCTGCAAGCCGTGACGCCGGTGCTGGGTGACCGGGAAATGCTCGCCGAGGCCCTGATGAACCTGATTGACAACGCGTTGAAATTCACGCCGGCCGGCGGTTGTGTCCAGTTGCGTTTATGCGGCGATGACAGCGGTGCGCGAATCGAAGTGCAGGACAACGGACCAGGCATAGCCGAGGCTGAACGGGGCTATGTGCTGAACAGATTTTTTCGTGGGGAACAGGGGCAGGGCGTTGCCGGTGGAGGACTGGGGCTGGCGATAGTCGCTGCGGTTGCGCGCACTCATCGCTTTGAGCTGCGGCTCGAAGATGCCGGGCCTGGGTTGCGGGTGGTGTTGGTAATGGAGCAAACCCTGTAGGAGCGAACTTGTTCGCGAGGCGTCTTGCCTGACACACCACGTATGGCGTCTCGCCAACAAGTTGGCTCCTACAGATGCCTTTGATTACATCAAGGTAATCGGGTAATCGACGATCAGACGGAATTCGCTCAGATCGCCTTCGCCCTGATCGGCGTTGGCGTTATGGAACGCCTGACGAATACGGAACGACAAATCCTTCGCCGGACCGGTTTGCACGACGTACTTGGCTTCGACGTCGATTTCGTGGTGTTTGCCATCTTCGCCATACAGACCGGCATACGCACTGTTGGTCGGTGTTTTGGTGCCGTCGATGTTAGAACCGTTCAGGTAACGGGTCATGAAGCTCAGGCCCGGTACGCCGTAGCTGGCCATGTTCAGGTCGTAGCGTACGCCGAACGAACGTTCATTCGGGGCGTTGAAGTCAGACCACTGAACCGAGTTGTTGAGGAAGATCGAGTCGCCGCCTTCGCCACCGCCGTTATCGCCTGTGCCCAGATAGTCGAACGGGGTATCGCCATCCACTTTCTGGAACGACAACGTCACGGTATGCGCGGCCAGGAATGAATAAGCCACCGCTGCCGAATACGTAGTGTTGTTGATTGAACCGGCCTTGGCCTGACCTTCATCCAGTGTGCGGTACAAGTTGAAATCGAAGTTCAGCGACTGGTCGTCAGTCAGTGCAAGTGTGTAGTTAGTGTTGGCGTAGTACTGACGCCATACATCTTCGAACTCTGAACCGTAGAGCGTTGCGGTCCAGTTGTCCGAGATCGAATACTTGCCGCCGGCGAAGGTTGCGCTGTCGGCAGTCACACCTGCGTAAGTGGCGTAGATGTCGTGGCTGTGGTTGCTAGTCAGGCCGCTGTCGGCGCTGGTGTAACGACCGGCTTCCAGATCAAGGCCTTCGAACTCGCTGCTGTTCAAGTTGAAACCGGTAGCGGTCTGCGGCAGCAAGCGACTGCCGCCAACCCCGAACACCGGCGCGGTAGGCTGCATGTTGCCGTACTTGAGCATCGTCTTGGAGATGCGCATTTTGACGTCGCCACCGATCGAGCCGTAGCTGTCTTGCGGATCGCCATTGTCGTCGCGTGGCAGGTTGCCGGTGCCGCCGTATTTGTTCGTGGCATCGAGTTTCAGGCCGCCGTTCGCATAAGCGTCCACGCCGAACCCGACTGTACCTTGAGTGAAGCCAGAGCTGAAGTTCGTTTGAATGCCCTGGGTCCAGTCACGGTTATCGACACCGCCGCTTTGGCGGTTGCGATTGAAGTAATAGTTGCGCAACAGCGCAGTGGCGCTGGCGTCTTCGATGAATCCTTTGGCATCGGCCTGATTGCTGACACTTTCTGCAAATACCATGTGCGGCAACGCCGACGAGACGGCAAGTGCAATGGCGCTCCAATGCTTAACATTCATTTGTTTCATTCCCCTGGATGTATTGACGCCCGAAACAGTGCCCATGCCGGATATTCGGCATGCCTGAATTCGTCGTGTTTCGGGTGCGAAGCGGCAGTTTTTGGCGAAAGCCTTGTCAGTATCGTTATCACGGTCGCATGTTGTTGGTGGACTGCTGGCGCTCAGGTGTTTCCGCAGTTGAGCCCCGTCCATGCGTGCCGCCTTTGTATCACAGCAGCCGTGCAGGAGAAGTCAAAAAGTGCCGTAAGTTTGGTTAAAAAAGTTTAACCAAGTTCAGGGAGATAACGGTGATAGCGTTGGAGTTAGTTGAGACTCTCATCGCTCAATTTGCTCTGATTAATACTTGCCGCCACTGGTTTCAGTGGCGGTTTTTTTTGCGAGTTAAAAACGATGGAGGCAGGAGTGACGCTGCAGAGAGGTCAGCGGTTTATTTTTGCCAACAACATCGCTTTAACCTGGGGCCATTCGGTATCAATGATGCTGAAGCGCACCGAGTTGCGCTTGCGCCCGTCGGGCATGATGCGTTCGTGGCGCACGATACCTTCCTGTGTCGCACCAATGCGCAGAATCGCCGCTCGGGATTTCTCGTTGAGTTCGTCAGTGGTGAATTGCACGCGCACACAGTTCATGGTCTCGAACGCATAGCTCAGCAGCAGATATTTCATCTCGGTGTTGAGACCCGAACGCTGCACCGACTGGCTGAGCCAGGTGTGGCCGATTTCGAGCTTGCGGTTGCTGCGGTCGATCTTCCAGAAACGCGTGCTGCCCACCACCAGACCGGTTTCGCGCTGGACGATGGCAAACGGCATCATCGTGCCGGCTTGTCGGCCTTCCAGCGCCTTGGCCATGTACGCCTCAACGGTGTCAGGCCCCGGAATGACCGTGACCTTCATGTTCCACAATTCCCCGTCCCGGGCTGCTTGCACCAGCTGCGCAGCATGTTCGGCCTGCAGCGGATGCAGCTCGAGGGTATTGCCTTTCAGCACGATCTGTTCAATGTCCACGGTGTCAGCGCTCACAACATTCAGTGATCAGGGAGTGGCGGGTTTTTCGACGTTGGGCAGCGGCGTGCCTTTGGGCCACAGCATCCAGATTTGCCCTTGCTGCTTCATGTTGCCAGCAAGGTCGCCGGCCGCGTCGCCAGTGCCCCAGAACATGTCGGCGCGCACTTCGCCAGCGATCGCGCCGCCGGTGTCTTGTGCTGCAACCGGGCGGGTGAGCGGCGTGCCATCAGGCCTGGACGACGACAGCCACAACAGGCTGCCCAGCGGAATGACTTTGCGGTCGATCGCCACGCTGTAACCGGCAGTCAGCGGCACATTGAGCGAGCCGCGCGGGCCTTCGTCACTGTCCGGGCGCAGGGTGAAGAACACATAACTGGGGTTGCTGCCCAGCAGTTCAGGCACTTTGTCCGGATTGGCGACGGCCCAGGCCTTGATCTTGCCCATGGACACTTCGTCTTTCTTCAACTGGCCTTGCTCCACCAGCCAGCGGCCGATGGGCTTGTACGGATGGCCGTTCTGGTCGGCGTAGGCGATGCGCAACTGGCGACCGTTTTCCAGCTGAACCCGGCCCGAGCCCTGAATCTGCAGAAATTGCAGGTCCATCGGATAGCTCAGCCACGCCAGTACCGGGGCGTTGACGCCTTTCTCACCGATGGTCGCGGCGTCGTCGTAAGGCCGCAGGATTCGACCGTCGAGACGACCGCGCAGGCGTTTGCCCTTGAGTTCGGGATAAATGCTGTCGAGATTGACGACGATCAGGTCATCGGGCACGCCATAGATCGGCACGGAATGCTCTTCGTTACGCTGTTCGCTGCCTTTATAGATGGGCTCGTAGTAGCCGGTGATCAGGCCGTTGGCGCCATGTTCTGAAGAGCGAAGGCTGTAGACCTGCAACTGGGTCTTCAGAAAGTCGCGAACCGCAACCGGTTCAAGCGGAACCTGGGCCGCTGCGGCGCAGGTCGCGCCCCAGACTTTGTCTTTGGCCAAACGCTTGCAGGCAGAAAACCAACTGCTGTAGCCGGCGAGCAGATCCTCGTCGCTGACGGTGGGCAGTTTGTCCCACTCCACGCTGACGTAGGTGGTCACTTCAGACGGCTTGGGTTTGGGTCCGCTGCCATCGCAGGCAGCGAGGAGGGCGATCAGCGGGGCGACGCAAAAAACAAATCGGCGCCAGTGCAGGCTTGGCTTCATCACGCAGGACAGTTCCTGAAAGGTAAATCGAGGCCGGTAGCTTGGTGAAAGAGCGCGGTGACGTCAAATCAAGAAGCGAAGACAGTCTGTTAGTTGAGGTATGTCAGGCAAACCGCAATCGCAGCCTCGCGGTACTCGTCAGCTCCTACAGGATTTGCGTGGGGCCGGAAACTCGGCAACGGCGGATATCCCCGGTAGGAGCTGCCGAGGTTACGAAGGCTGCGATGCGGTGTGTCAGACAACCGCAATCGCAGCCTCGCGGTGCTCGTCAGCTCCTACAGTGGAGTTGAGGCGCTGCCGGAATCCCGATTTGGGGCGAACCCTGTGGGAGCGGACCTGTCCGCGAAGATGCCGGTGCAGCCGCTGAAGATCTGTCGCCTGAAACACCGTCTTCGCGAACAGGTTCGCTCCCACACTGGATGTGTGGTGTTACGGATTTGCCGGGCAGTTGTCCCGACAGGACCCTGTTCAGATGGTGGTACGACGACCCTTCATCGGCTCAACTCAACCTCGGCATATTTATGTCGATAGCCCGTAAACGTTGTACAAAACAACAATTCACGTGGCTTGGGGAAAGCGATGTTTAAAACGGTGCAGGCGCGCTACACAGTTATTTTCGTTGTCTTGATGGGGGCGATCGCGGTGATCACCGAACAGGGCATCGAGCACTTCGTGACACCCAAGGTTCGTGCCTCGGAAGAGCAGGTGGTGCTGGATAAAGTCGATCAGATCGCGACTCGCATCCTGACTGACCTGGGGCGCGTCGAAGCCCAGTCCAGAGCCATCACCCAGGCGGTGCCGCTGCTCGATAGCGACGCCATCGATAAAGTCCTTCCGGGTCTGGTGGATCAGTATGGCGACGCCAAAGTATTCGGTGGCGGCGTGTGGCCGATGCCGGACAAGCGCACCCCAGGACGAAACAAGCACAGCAGCTTTTACCATCGCGACGGCAGCGGGCAGTTAGTGGTCAGCACCTACTGGAACTCCGACCCGGCGCCCAACTACTGGGAGCAGCCGTGGCACAAGGCCGGGCAGAACGCGCCCAAAGGCAAGTGCGCCTGGGCAGCGGCCTATCAGGATGAAGCCAGCCCGCAGCCGCGCACCAACTGCGCGATGGGCATTTACAAGGATGGCGCGTTGTACGGGGTGTCGACCATCGACGTCACCCTGGGCTTCTTCAACGGCCTGATCCAGGAGAAAGAGAAGGACATCAACGGTCAGGTCATGATCGTGGAGCGCGACGGCAAGATTCTCACCAACCAAAGCCGGATTCCCGGGGAAATCATCCTCAAGAACATCTCGGGGTTTAGCAGCCAGTCGATCTTCGCCAAGGAAATCCAGGACGGCCTGAGCCGAGTGTCGGGAGAGGCGGTTTACACTCGCGAGTACGAAGATCCGGCGCTGGGCGACCTGACCTTCTTTCTGCGTCCGGTAGTAGGCACCCCGTGGATGATCGCCACTTCGCTGCCGACTTCGATGCTCACGGCGCGCAGCGACGAAGTGCTCAAGACCCTGGGCACGCTACAAATCCCGCTAGTCCTGCTGCTGATGGCAATCCTGGGTTTCGCCTTCCACCGATTGATGGGGCGCCTGACGGTATTGCGCACCAACATCGATTCGCTATCTTCGGGTGATGCCGATCTGACCAAGCGTATTCCGATCCATGGCGATGACGAACTCGACGCCGTGGGCCAGTCGGTGAATAGCTTCATCGCCTACCAGCAAACCATGATCGTCGACGTGCGCGCCGGCACCGAGCAGATTTCCTTAGGCTTGGGCCAATTGCAGGACCAGTCGCGCAACATCAACCTGATCCTCAATCGACATGCGTCGGAAACCGATCAGGCCGTTACGGCTATCAACGAAATGAGCGCCACGGCCGACAGCGTCGCCCAGAGCGCCAACGAGACGGCCGGTTTCACCCAGTCAGCCAACGACGCAGCGCAACGCTCCCGCGACACTGTGGAGCAGGCGTCGGTCAGCGTGCTGGCGTTGGTCGCCGAAGTCGAAGACGCTACCCAATACGTGCAGGAAATGCAGGTCGATGCCAAACGCATCACCGACGTCCTGGGTGTGATCGGTGGTATCGCTCAGCAAACCAACCTTTTGGCGCTCAACGCGGCCATTGAAGCTGCGCGTGCCGGTGAACAGGGCCGAGGGTTTGCGGTGGTCGCTGACGAAGTCCGCGCATTGGCGGGCCGTACGCAGCAGAGCACGTCAGAAATCAACGAAATGCTCAGCCGTCTGGAGCAGGGTGTGAGTACCGCCGTCGGCGCCATGGAAAAAACCAAAGTCAGCTGTCAGTCCACCGCCGACCGCACCTCAAAGGTCAACGAAGGCCTGGATGGCATGGCCAGTTCCGTGCTGCGCATCCACGACCTCAGCGCCCATATCGCCACCGCCGCCGAGCAACAAAGCGCGGTCACCGAAGAGATCAACCAGAACATGGTCGCGATCCGGCACATGGTCGGTGAACTGGTTGGCTGCGGTCAGCAGACCGACACCAGCGTCGAAGCGCTGATGGTGTCCAACGAACGGCTGGTGGCGATGATCAACCGGTTCAAAGTGAGCTGACCGGCGCCATCTGCTCAAAATGGCAAACCGCCTTGCCCTTGGTGTCAGCGGGCAAGGCGCTTGAAAAACAGGCGGTTTTCGTAGGTTTCGTTGTTGAAGCAATAGGACGAGACGCCCGCGTCTTCATACTGTTGGCGCGGATAAAACGCCAGGGCGCGGGCGTTACCTATCCAGACCGTGAGCCACAAGGCAGATGCGCCCTGTTTGCGCGCCAGATCCTCTGAGCGTGTGAGCAATTGCCAGCCAATGCCTTTTCCAGCAAATCGCTCCTGCACGTACAGCCGCTCCAGTTCGGCGCTGAGATGGCCGGAAATTCCCGGGTTATCCACGCCGTCGCGAATCTGCGCGAAACCGACAAGGTGCCCCGCGCGCTCAGCAATGATCACTGAAACATCCGGTTGGGCGAGGGTGGCGATTACCGCTGTTGGGGAGAAATGGTCCAGCACCTCTTGCGCCAGGGCTGGACGAATGCCGTCTGTGGCGTAGGTGTCGAGCCACACTTGCGTCCCGAGCGCGCCGATGCACAAGGCGTCGTCAGCAGTCGCCAGCCGGTAGGACAGCGCAGAGCTCACTGCGAATACTTCATTGCCGAACACGATCACGAAATCTCCCCGCGTATGTACTGCTCCATGGTCTTGATCAGCTCGGCCTGTTCGGCAATGGCTTCTTTGACCAGGTCACCGATGGACAGCAGCCCAATCAGTTTGCCTTCATCCACCACCGGCAGGTGACGCAGGCGCATGTCGGTCATGATGCTCATGCAGGTGTCGAGGGTGTGTTGAGGGTCAACGGTGCGCACTTCGCGGGTCATGATGTCGCGAACCGGTGTGCCGATGGAGGACAAGCCTTTGAGGACCAGTTTGCGGGCGTAGTCGCGCTCGCTGAGGATGCCGACCACCCGGCCTTCGCTGACCACCGGCACCGCGCCTATGTTTTTGTCGGCCATGAGCTTGAGGGCTTCGATGACCATGTGCTCGGGCGAAACGGTGTGCACTTCCCCGTGGTGGTTGGCTTTGAGCTTGAGTAGTTCGGCTACAGTCTTCATGGTGGCCTCTCCGGCGCTTATTCGTCAGGGCGGCCTAATGCGCACGTCAGGCCGTGCATAGAGAATCGTAGAGAGATGGCAATCCGGCAAGTGCGGAAGCGGCGTTCAGGTGAATCAAAAGCGCCAGATTGTTCCTGGCGCAGAATTGTTGCGGGTTAAATTGGCTTGCGACCGGTGCGGCGCGGTCTTGAAACCACTGACTCAATGTTCTTGCGGCCGATCAGCAACGGGCTTTTGGCCTTTCGCGATGACGGTTCTTCCCCCAGCCATTTGTACATCACCAGGCAGTCCACCAGACCCAGTTTTGCGTGGCGATAAGCGCGGGGCAGGCGACCGACCACTTCAAAGCCGAGCTTTTGCCACAGGGCGACGGCCACTTCGTTGGTCGCGACCACTGAGTTGAACTGCATGGCCTCAAACCCTTCGTCCAGCGCCAGTTGTTGCGAGTGCTCGCACATCAGCCGCGCAACGCCACGTCCGCGCGCGGCGGGCGTGACCATGTACCCGCAATTGCTGACATGGCTGCCGGGCCCCGCAGCATTGGCCTTAAGGTAGTAACTGCCGAGCAGCACGCCGTCTTCTTCGGCGATCAAGGTGCGCAGCGGGTACTCCAGCCAGAGATGTTGCGCTTGTTCGCGGGTCAGTGACGGATCGTAGGCGTAGGTTTCCTGCGCGAGGACCACGGCCTGGAAAGTCGGCCAGAATGCCTCGAAGTCATCGAGGGTCATGGGGCGGATGATGATCATGGGGGTTCCGGCTACAAAGTCAGACACTGAACGTGTAGGAGTGAGCTTGCTCGCGATGGCGATCCGTCTGCCACTCACGTGTGAAATGACACACCGCTATCGCGAGCAAGCTCACTCCTACAGAAGAAGAACGGGTGTTTAGGAAACCACCCGATAGCAAGGCTCATACGCCGCGCCGCCGGGCAGTTTCATCCGGTGCTGTTCGACAAACGCTTGCAGGAGTTTATCCAGCGGCTGCATCACGGCGGCATCCCCGTGAATTTCATACGGGCCATGTTCTTCGATCAGGCGAATGCCCTTGTCCTTGACGTTACCGGCAACGATCCCGGAAAACGCCCGGCGCAGGTTGGCGGCCAGTTCGTGGGGCGGCAGGTCCCGGCGCAGTTGCAGCGCGGCCATGTTGGCGTGGGTCGGATCGAACGGGCGCTGGAAGCCTTCTTCGATCTTCAGCAGCCAGTTGAAGTGGAACGCGTCGTTACGCTCGCGACGGAACACACGCACGGCCTTCAGGCCCTCGGTCATCTGCCGCGCCACTTGGGCGGGGTCGTCGATGATGATTTCGTAATGACGTTGTGCTTCTTCGCCAAGGGTCGCGCCGACGAACGCATGCAACTGCTCCAGATACGGCGCCGTGCTTTTCGGGCCGGTCAGGATTACCGGGAATGGCAAGCCCTGGTTGTCCGGGTGCATCAAGATGCCCAGCAGGTACAGGAATTCTTCCGCGGTACCTGCGCCGCCCGGGAAAATGATGATGCCGTGGCCCACGCGCACGAAGGCTTCCAGACGCTTTTCGATGTCCGGCAGGATCACCAGCTCATTGACGATGGGGTTTGGCGCTTCGGCGGCGATGATGCCAGGTTCCGTCAGGCCCAGGTAACGACCGCCGTTGATCCGCTGTTTGGCGTGGGCAATGGTCGCGCCCTTCATCGGGCCCTTCATCACGCCGGGGCCGCAGCCGGTGCAGATGTCCAGCTTGCGCAGGCCCAGTTCGTGGCCGACTTTCTTGGTGTATTTGTATTCTTCGGTGTTGATTGAGTGACCGCCCCAACAAACCACCATCTTCGGCTCGACGCCGGCGCGCAGGGTGCGGGCGTTGCGCAGCAGGTGGAATACGTAGTCGGTGATGCCTTGGGAGTTGGTCAGATCGATGCGCTGGCTGTCCAGCTCGCTTTCGGTGTAGACGATGTCGCGCAGGGCGCTGAACAGCATCTCGCGGGTGCTGGCGATCATCTCGCCATCGACGAAGGCGTCAGCCGGGGCGTTCAGCAGCTCAAGGCGCACGCCGCGGTCCTGCTGATGGATACGAACTTCGAAGTCCGCGTAGGCCTCAAGGATGGTCTTGGCGTTATCGACGTGGGCGCCGGTGTTGAGGATGGCCAGTGCGCACTGGCGGAACAGGCTGTAGATGCTGCCCGAACCGGCTTCGCTCAGTTGGTGAACTTCTCGTTGGGACAGTGTTTCCAGGCTGCCTTTGGGGCTGACCGATGCATTGATTACGTGTCTTGAAGCCATTCTGAATTCCCTGAAAGCAATACCACCTGGCCGGCAGTGGCGGGTGGCGGTGAAACAGTGAGCGCTCGCGGCCCTCACACATGACTGGCATTTTCTACGGCGTTTGGTGGGGAAAGCAAACCCCGCGTTGGAAAAGACTCCGCTTCGGGCCAGGAATTCGGGGCGCGCTGGATCCAACAACGTTGATGGCGCTGGGGAGATTGAATTCTGACGCAAATCCCGTGGGAGCGGACCTGTCCGCGAAGAGGCCCGCATATCCACCAAATTTTCCTGCTGCTGAGCCTCGAATCGCGGGCAAACTCCCTCCCACAGTCCCCAAGTTTGCTGGAAGCGTTGGACGCAAGGCGTTAATGTGGCGCGGTCAAGCGAGTCGTCCCAGACGTTTATGAGTGACCGTTATCCGATGATTTTCAATTTCGCCGTTTTTCTCAGCACCCTGGTTGCCATGGAGGGTGTCGGCTTTCTTGCGCACAAATACGTCATGCACGGTTGGGGCTGGTGGCTGCATCGCTCGCACCATGAAGAACAGCTCGGCGCTCTGGAAACCAACGACGTGTACCTGATGGTGCTCGCCGCCGTAGCAATCAGCTTGATCCTGCTGGGCATCAACGGCCATGCCCCGCTGCAGTGGGTGGGCGCCGGGGTGGCGGCCTTCGGACTTATTTACGTTGTGGTCCACGACGGCATCGTCCACCGTCACTGGCCAATCCGGCCCAAACCGCGCAATCGTTACTTGCGGCGTCTCTACCACGCGCATTTGATGCACCACGCAGTCAAAGGGCGGCAAAACAGTGTCTCGTTTGGATTTCTCTACGCGCCGCCCACCGCGACGTTGAAACAGCAATTGCGCGAGCTGCGCCATCGTCCTGTAGAGCAGGAAGATGAGGGCATCGCTGGTCTGCAACTGGACGCCGACCGCAGTAGCCGGGCTTGACGGCGTCTGCGGCCACTCACCTTGCACTCACAGGAGTTATGTTATGGATTTTGGAATTTCAGGACGTTGGGCGGTTGTCTGCGCGGCGAGCAAGGGGCTCGGTCTGGGCTGCGCGAAAGCCTTGGCCAGCGAGGGCGTGAACCTTGTGATCAACGCTCGCGGCGACGAAGCGCTTCAACAGGCGGCTACGCAACTGCGGACACTGGCGCCGGGTATCGAAGTGCGTACCGTTGCGGGGGACATCAGCCAGCCTGAGGTACGCGAACGGGTGCTGGCGGCGTGTCCCCAAGTGGACATTCTGGTGAACAACGCCGGTGGACCGCCGCCAGGGGATTTTCGCGACTGGCAGCGCGAGGACTGGATAAAGGCGCTGGACGCCAACATGCTGACCCCGATTGAACTGATCAAAGCCTGCGTCGATGGCATGGCAGAGCGGGGTTTTGGACGGATCGTCAATATCACTTCCGGCGCAGTCAAGGCGCCGATCGACGTGCTGGGTTTGTCCAACGGAGCGCGCAGCGGCCTGACCGGTTTTATCGCGGGGCTTGCCCGTCAGCCGAGCCTGGCGGGCAACAACGTCACCGTTAACAACCTGCTGCCGGGACCATTCGATACTGAGCGCCTGCAGAAAAACATCAGCCTGGCCGCCGAGAAAAGCGGAGCCTCGCTGGACAGTGTGATCGAGCAACGGCAGAAGGCTGTTCCGGCACAACGCTTCGGCAGCGCTGACGAATTCGGCGCGTTTTGTGCCTTCCTGTGCAGCGCTCATGCGGGCTTCTTCGTCGGCCAGAATGTGCTGCTTGATGGCGGCGGCTATCCCGGCACCTTTTAAATCCTGAGCCCAAACGAACAGATGGCGCCAAATGGCGCCATCCTCGTTCTTGCAGCTTGCAGCTGACGACTGTCAGATCACCCCGCACGCCATACGATCACCGCCACCGCCCAGCGGCTTGGGCATGTCGGAATGGTTGTCGCCGCCGACATGAACCATCAGCGCATGGCCTTTAATTTCGGCCAATGTTTTCAAGCGTGGGGCAAGCACGGGATAGGTGGCCATGCCGTCGGCAGTGACATACACCGCTGGAAGGTCGCCCAGATGGCCGTCTGCGTAAGGGCCCAGGTGCTTACCGGTTTTAGCAGAGTCGAAATGCCCGCCAGCGGCGAGAGCGGCGACTTTCACGCCGTCTTTAGTGCCTGCGTCACAGCTGCCGTTCTCATGAACGTGAAAACCGTGGATGCCCGCAGGCAAGGATTTCAGATTAGGGGTGAACAACAAGCCGTAAGCTGTTTCGCTGACGGTGACTTCGCCGATGGCCTTGGGTGCGCCGTCGGCGCTGACCAGATTGATGGGGACTTCAACAGACGCAGCATGGGCGCCGAAGGACAAGGTGCTCAGCAGGCCGAGCCAGAGATAGCGTTTCATAGTTGCCTCAGGGTTGTGTCTGGATGAGTTAGTGACCGAAGCTCAGTGGCTAACGTTCATTCCTCAAGACCGAACGTCATTTCTGAATGTTGCCCTTTGCAGTCCCTGTAAGAGCTGCCGAGCAGCGCGAGGCTCCGGGGTCGCGCCCGACCGATGCGGTGCGTCTGGCACACCTCAATCGCAGCCTTCGGCAGCTCCTACAAGGGGTGAAGATTTGGCTGTCCGCTTACAGCGTCGCCCAGAAATCTTCGGCAAAATCACTCAACGCAGCATTCGGGCGGAACAGGCGGATTTCCACAGGAATATCCCAGCGTTCATCCAGCGCCCGAACCAGTCTGCCGTCGGCGATTTCCGGGCCGGCGAGCGTGCGCGGCAGCCAGGCAAAACCTTTGCCCTGTTGCGCCATCGACAACAGCACCGCCGCCAGATGCGAGCTGAATACCGTGTGCAGACCCGGGGCTTTGGATTCTTTCTGCAGGCGAGCTGACACGATCCGCCCCAGGCCCGATTCTGCGGTGTAGGCCAGATGCGGAAGCGGGACGCCGTCTGGATCAGGCTGGGAGGAGGGCCCGCGTAACGGCACCAACACATCGCCACCCACCACCCGGGACTGAAACTGATCGGCAGCAAAGCGCGGCGGCACATCCGGATGCTGGTGACACAGCAAAAACTGCACTTCCCCATTGAGCAGCATCTGTTCGCAGACCTTCATGTTGTCCGATAGCAGCCGAACCGCTTCGATAGGGCCTGCGCGTTCCGCTGCTCGAACCCAGCCTGGAAAGAAAGTGAATGATAACGAATGGGTCGCCGCGAAGTGCAAGGTGCGCGCCTGTTTGCCTGCCACCTCGCGCGCTTCCTGGCGTATTTGATAGAGGCGCCGGGTCATGTCCCGCGCGTTGTCGAGCATGTGCCTGCCGGCATCGGTCAGACTCGCCCCTTGGGTGGTGCGCTCGAACAGATCGACCCCGACCCACGTCTCCAGCGCCCGAATCCTGCGGCTGAACGCCGGTTGTGTGACGTGGCGCAACTCAGCGGCGCGGGAGAAATTACCGCTTTCCGCCAGCGCAGTGAAGTCTTCCAGCCAGAGCAATTCCATCGTGATGCCGTCCGCGCATTGGGTGCCGCGTTTTTAGCATTGGCTGCATCGCGAGGTCCACCCCTAGAGTGGTGCCACACGAACACGGGGTGAACCGCCACCGTGATCAAAAACAACAATCAGCGACACAGGAGTTACCCATGCGTATCGTCGACATCCGCGAGAAAACCGTTTCCATCGCCTCGCCGATTGCCAATGCCTACATCGATTTTTCCAAGATGACCTGCTCGGTTGTCGCTGTGATCACCGACGTGATCCGCGAGGGTAAGCCGGTGATCGGTTACGGCTTCAACTCCAACGGTCGGTACGGGCAGGGCGCCTTGATGCGCGACCGGTTTCTGGCTCGCGTACTGGACGCTGATCCGGAAACCCTGATCGACCATGAAAACCAAAACCTCGACCCGTTCGCCATCTGGAAAGCCCTGATGACCAACGAGAAGCCTGGCGGTCACGGCGAGCGCTCGGTGGCTGTAGGTACCATCGACATGGCGGTGTGGGACGCAGTCGCCAAGATCGAAGGCAAACCGCTGTATCGCCTGTTGGCCGACCGTTACCGCGACGGCGTAGCCGATGACAAGGTCTGGGTTTACGCGGCGGGTGGTTATTACTATCCCGGCAAGGACCAGACCAAGCTCAAGGCAGAAATGCAGAGCTACCTGGACCGCGGCTACGACGTGGTGAAGATGAAGATCGGCGCCGTGCCACTGGACGAAGACCTGCGTCGCATCGAAGCGGTGCTGGAAGTGGTCGGCGACGGTCAGCGCCTGGCGGTAGACGCCAATGGCCGTTTCGACCTGAAAACCTCGATTGCGTACGCCGAAGCGATCAAGCCCTACAACCTGTTCTGGTACGAAGAAGCGGGCGATCCGCTGGATTACGCGCTGCAAGCCGAGTTGGCCAATCACTACGACTTGCCGATGGCCACCGGCGAAAACCTGTTTTCCCACCAAGACGCGCGCAACCTGCTGCGCCACGGCGGCATGCGTCCGGATCGCGATTTCCTGCAGTTCGACTGCGCGTTGTCCTACGGCTTGGTGGAATACCTGCGCACCCTCGATGTGCTGAAAGAGCTGGGCTGGTCTTCACGCCGCGTCGTGCCCCACGGCGGCCACCAGATGTCGCTGAACATCGCCGCCGGTTTGCATCTGGGCGGTAACGAATCCTACCCGGACGTGTTCCAGCCGTTTGGCGGGTTCGCCGATGGCATCAAGGTCGAGAACAGCTACGTCGGCCTGCCGGACATTCCGGGCGTCGGCTTCGAAGCCAAGTCCGCCCTGTATGCCGTCATGCGTGAACTGGGTGAGGGCGATTAACAACCAACGTCATTCTCTGTAGGAGCGTGGTGCGCAAATATGGATTAGACGCTGAACCTGTAGGAGCGAACTTGTTCGCGGGGCGGCGTACCTGACCCACCCCGTCGATGGCCTCGCCAACAAGTTGGCTCCTACAGACCGTGCGCACCGTTCATCCGCGTTGGCGCCAGGGCGGCCAGACTCAAAAGCGATTGATGTCGCACCGCTCATCCGCCTCTGCCCGGAGGGCGTAGGAGCCCTGCTTGCAGGCGATGGGCTGGGCACCAGCCCCAAATCGGTCGGCGCGGTGTGGCTGATTAATCGCATGCTCAGGTTTGCTGCCGCTTCGCGCCAGATCGTCAGCAAGCTGGACTCCTACGGCCTCCGGCCAGAATCAGAAGCGATTTATGTCGCTCCTCAGGCCAGAATCAAAAGCGATATATGTCGCCCTTCCGGCCAGAATCAATAGCGATTTATGTCGCTCCTCCGGCCAGAATCAAAAGCGATGTATGTCGAGCCTTCGACCAGAATCAAATGCAATCTCCCGGTTATAGGCCCTGCGGTTTGGATCGCTGTTGCAGAAACCCCAGCAGCGTGCGGGCAGAGGCGGGGACGTTCTGATCGTCGAAAGTCACGGAAATACCGCTGCGCTCGTCTTCGATGGTGATCTCATACTGCCGGGCGTCCCGCGCCTGTTCCGATACCCAGCGGTGGGATTTCACCAGACCGCTTTCCTGCACCAGACGCTTGAACTGCTCAGCGTCTGGCGCTTCCAGGTCCGCCGTGTTGACTTCGCAGCCGCGAATGGCTCCCGCGAACCCGCCGGATTGCACGAAACAGACTTTCATCACTGCGCACCTCTTCGTTGTTCATCGCCTGTGAATCAAACTGTGATGCCGACCTTCTTCCACGCCGCTTTCACTGCGCGTTTCGCCGCCGCGCCGTATTTCGCACCACCTGCCACTTGTACGCTGATCCGCGCGCAGTCGGCAAACTCACTGTCGCTGTGCAACTGCAACAGGGTTTCGTACCAGATCCTCCCCGCCACTTCCCACGCATTCCCGCCCAGAGCCTGCGCGGTCAGCACGAACGCGCGGTTGGGAATGCCCGAATTGATGTGCACGCCGCCGTTATCCTTGGGACCCGCGTACAAGTCTTTCATGGTCGCCGGTTGTGGATCGTCGCCCAGATCCGGGTCATCTCTGTAGGCGGTGCCGGGGTGCTGCATGTCACGAATCCCTCGGCGCGTCGGCGCGGGCACCAGCAGTTCCTTGCCAATCACCCAGTCCGCCTGCTCAACGGTGATGCCTTCTTTCCATTGCCGGACGAGAATGCCGAACACGTCAGCGAAATGTTCGTTCAGCGCCCCGGATTGACCCTGATAAGTCAGGTTGCTGGTGAACGATTGCACGCCGTGGGTCAATTCATGGCCAATCACCTCCAGGCTGCGGGTGAAGCGCTGGAACACCACACCGTCCCCATCGCCATAGGCCATTTGCTGACCGTTCCAGAACGCGTTGTTCAACGGTACGAAGGCGCCGCTGAAATCCACCTCGGCCACATGAACGGTCGAGACAAGGCTCATGCCTCTGTTGTCCAGCGAGTTGCGATGAAACAATTGCTCATAGAAATCATAGACGTCGCCCGCACCGTCAAACGCCTCGTCGATGGCCTCATCGCCATGCTTTTTTTGCCCTTCGGCCCGCACCAATGACCCGGGCAGGCTGTTGGTGCCCTTGGCGTCGTAGACCAGGCGATGCTTCTTGCCGTCGGGTGATTTGTTGGCCATCAGGCTCGGCATGGCCTGGGCAGAGGCGCGCAGGGCGCGGAAAGTAGAGGCGGTGGACAGGTTGGCAATGGCCAGCGCGCGCACCTGTTGATGGGGCGATTGCGCCAGGTGTTCCATGATGTAAGGCGGGATGAAGCACTGCAGTGGATGGCGATTGCACATGAACGTTCTCCCTGAATGGCACCGGTTGTTATCTGTCATTGGGTTGGGCAGCGCAACGGGCGTCGATGTTCCTCTCGGTGGTAGACTCCCGCCACTTCAGAGGAGGAGCCAAGACGTGCGCAAGATGGTCATGATGGTCGCTGTAATGATGCTGGCAGGTTGCGATGGCGGTAAGCCGGCTGAACCTGCGAAAGTCTCCAGTCAACCGCCCGCTGCACAAGCAGCGCCAAGTGCAACACCGCAATGGACCATTCGGGTCGAGCTGAAAGAAGCGCTGAGCGACATGGCGTACTGGCTGGTCGAGCACCATTACCCGTCCTATGTGGTCAAGATCGACGGCAAGGAAACCATCATGATCGGCCCGTTCAAGTCACAGGCCGAGGCTGAAAAGGCCAAGACCGACATCGATGCCGCGATGGCTAAGGCTCACCGTTGGTCGCAGCTGGAAATCATTGCGCCCAAGGTCTGACTGCTTGCGCGGGTGCCCCGACAGCGATGTCGCGCGACACCTGCTCGCGGTTGTGCCACCCTCGATTCACGTACCGAATCATCGGCTGCGTGAATGAGGGAATCGCCGCTATGGACGAGATTCAACGCCTGGGCGAACTGTTGATCGCCAATCAACGCCACGAACAAGAGAAGCACGAGCGCTTTCACGCAGACATCGCGCGCTGGGGAGCCAGCATTCTGGCGTTGTACGGGCAAATCGAGCAGTGGCTCAAGCCGCTGGTTGACGCCGGCCACATCCGTCTGGAATTCGAACCGCATCTTGCGCAAAGCAAGGGCTACCCCGATGAGCACTCACCGTTTCACACCCAACGCATGACGCTGACGATCATCAATCGGCAGGTCATCTTTGTGCCAGAGGCCATGGGTAGTCGCGGGATTGTGTCGGTGGATGTGAGCGGGTTGAGCCTGCACGGTCAGGAGCAGTTCACCTTGAGCCAGGCGCCGGGCGCCAATGACTGGTTGCTGAAGAAGCGAACCGGTGTGAAGGAGCAGGAACCGCAAGTGCTGACGGCGGATTACCTGGCGCGGCAACTTCAGAGCCTTGTGCCGCAGGTGTAAAGGGGACCGATACCTGTAGGAGCTGCGGAACGCTGCGATTCGGTTTCAAGGATGGACCGTGATCGCAGCCTTCGGCAGCTCCTACAAGGGATATCGAGCGCGCAATAAATAGCCGGGGGTGGTGTTACTTACGACCCAGCAACAAACCCACTACCAGACCAAAACCCGCGGAGACCGCAACGGTCTGCCAAGGATGACCACCAATGTAGGTTTCGGTGGCTTCAACGGCAGGTTTGGTTTTTTCACGCACACTGCTTAGCGATTCCACGGCTTGCTTGAGCTTGAGGCTCAGCTGCGCGCGTACGGTTTCAGCCTCTTCGCCAACCAGCGCGGCACTGTCTTTCAACAGCTTGTCGGACTCTTCGATAAGGGACGCCAATTCGCTGAATGCCTGATCCTTGATCTGTTCGGCGGCGGTTTGGGCAGCAGTTTTACGAGCCATGGTTATTTCCTTTCTGTTGATAACGGCAGTGAGCAATGGAGTCACCGGACTTCGGAAAAGTTGCAGTAGTGCGAAGGACATATCGCAAAAAGAGCGACGAATGTCGAGGGAAGACGCCCTCGGCGGGTGTAAGATGCTGTCGTTTTTCGGCGCTCAGGCCAGTGTCTCGGCCTAGCGTCGTTTTGTGAGCAGCGTGCGACAAGAGTGCGATCAGAGGTAAATATCATGAGCTTCAATCTGGCCAACAAGCCCCTTCAAGAGCGCGCCGCGCTTGAAGATGAAAAATCCCGTCTGTTTGATTTGTGGCAAAGCAACCTGGGTAAAGCCAAAAGCGATGCGGCACGCTTGATGGGCGAACGCCCCAAGCGTAAAGGCAAATGGTCGGAATGGGTGCGCTCGGAATTGGACGCCATGTCGCCGCCTGAGTACGCCAACATGGTGCGCAGTGAAGTGAATCGGTTGATGGCAGCCGCACGCTGAGGTCTAGGCTGAGCCTGGTGGAGATTCCCCGTCGTTCACAGGCCGCGCCAAACACTGATTCTGTTGGAGCGAGGCTTGCCCGCGAAGCTAACGACGCGGGGCCTCAGGTATTGCGGGGGCGTCAACTTCGCGGGCAAGCCTTGCTCCAACAGAGCCCGACATCACCAATCACCGTTCACCTGCCGCGGCAAGCTCAATGTCCCGCTGTCA
Source organism: Pseudomonas rosaeacicularis (assembly GCF_057128745.1). Lineage (NCBI taxonomy): Bacteria > Pseudomonadati > Pseudomonadota > Gammaproteobacteria > Pseudomonadales > Pseudomonadaceae > Pseudomonas > Pseudomonas rosaeacicularis. The sequence goes on along the minus strand of NZ_JBSKHT010000018.1, from coordinate 45,964 downwards.
CTGAAGCGCATGGTGCCAAACAGGCCTCCCGCCAACTTCCCGTTCAATTCATAGGGCAGATTGTCCAGACTCTGGGTTTCGCTCAGCCCCACGGCCTGACGCAAAGCGGCAAACGCCGAGACCGTTACCGGCACCGTAATGATGCCTTCCGAGAAGCGCCCGATAGTTCCGCTTTGATCGCTGACACCCGAAGCCAGGAGCTTGCCGTTGACGTCCAGATTCAGCGCCACGCCGTTGTACTGGATATCGTTTTCGTTGGGATTTTGCAGGCGCAACTTCACTGCAAAACGTATTTCCAGACCTTGCCCTTGCAGTGGTTCGATACCCACTACGTTGATGTTCAGCGGGTCGCGATTGGGGAACAGTGCGCAAGCGCTCAATGCCAGGATCAGCAGGCCAGCGAACAGTAGGCGAAACGGACGAACGAACATGGGTGAAACTCCAGGCTGAGGACGTAGCGGGGCGCAAGACACACCCGTGAACCATCCTGCGTATTCAACTGTGCGACCGCAGCACGATTCAGAGGTTCTGTTTCGGCACAGGCCTGCCAGTTGTAGGAAAAGGCAGTACAGATATCCAGAAAATGCTTCGCGGCTCAGTGTCAGGCGCTTATTCTGTAGGCCGCTGAACGCCTCTCCCGGCTTTCGCTCTATATCGTAGGGCCGCACATCTTCACAGCGGCGGGCGATACCCGGCGATGCGTGTCCTTGGCATCGGCCGGCTTGGCGCACTTCGCTGAGAGCGAATTCAATCGATGACAAGGAGGTTTTACCTGGGGGTATAGATCATCCATGGCGACTGCACACCATTTCCCGCTGACTGAACAGCAAGTGACGCTGATCTCGCGAGCCCTCGCAGACCCCCGGCGCTACCAGATTCTGGTTCAGATTGCGGCTTCCCTCGTCGCGATTCCTTGCGCCGAACTGCTAAAAACCCATCCCGTGAGCGCTGCGACAATTTCCCACCACACCAAAGAACTGGAACGCGCTGGATTGATTTCGACGATCCGGGAGGGCAAGTACGCCAGTTTTGCCATTCAGCGCGAAACACTGAACGCCTACGCACAGCAGATCCTGACGCTCTAGAACACGCTATACAAGGCCTTCCGGGAAAAGCGCCTTGAAGGATAGGGGTATACGCCACTAAATTCGTCGGTCTGCAATTTCCCTTCCTCGCCTCGATCGAGGCGTACCCGGAGCACCTCATGTACCCAGACGTTCAGCTGTTCATCGATGGTCAATGGCGCGCCAGTGAAGACGGCCGCAGCATCCCCGTCATCAACCCCGCCACCGGGGACACCCTGGGCAGCGTAGCCCGTGCCGACATCGCCGATCTGGATCAGGCCTTGGCTGCCTCGCAACGGGGCTTTGAAGTCTGGCGATCAACCCCCGCCTACGACCGATACAAGATCATGCAGAAAGCCGCGAACCTGCTGCGCGAGCGCGCTGACAGGATCGCCAACATCATGACCCTGGAGCAGGGCAAGCCGCTGGCCGAGGCGCGGATGGAAGTGATGTCCGGTGCAGACGTCATCGACTGGCTGGCTGAAGAGGGCCGTCGGGCCTACGGTCGTCTGGTGCCATCGCGCAATCCATCGGTCGAGCAGAAGGTCATAAAAGAGCCAGTCGGTCCTGTCGCCGCCTTTACGCCGTGGAATTTCCCGATCAATCAGGTGGTGCGCAAGCTGTCTTCAGCGCTGGCTGCCGGTTGCTCAATCATCATCAAGGCGCCGGAAGAAACCCCGGCTTCGCCTGCCGAACTGATCCGTGCGTTTGCCGATGCGGGTGTTCCCGCAGGCGTGATCGGTCTGGTGTATGGCGTGCCGGCGCAGATTTCCAACTATCTGATCGCGCACCCGATCATCAAGAAAGTCACCTTCACCGGTTCAACCCCAGTGGGCAAGCAACTGGCCGCGCTGGCGGGCAGCCACATGAAGCGCGCAACCATGGAGTTGGGCGGTCATGCTCCGGCGCTGGTGTTCGACGACGCCGATATCGACCTGGCCGCTCGCGTGTTGGCGGTGGCGAAGTTCCGTAACGCCGGTCAGGTCTGCGTGTCGCCAACGCGCATTCTGGTGCAGCGCGGCGTGTTCGAAGCCTTCGCGGAGAAATTCGTCGGCCTGACCCAGGAGATCAAGGTGGGCAACGGTCTGGAGCAGGGGACCACCATGGGCCCGGTCGCTAACGATCGTCGCATTCCGGCTCTGCTGGCGTTGGTCAAGGACGCAGTCGATGCTGGCGCCACGCTGCACACGGGCGGCAAGCCAATTGAGGGCCCGGGCTACTTCTTCGCGCCGACTGTGCTCAGCGGCCTCACCACGCAGATGCGCATCATGAACGATGAACCGTTTGGTCCGGTGGCGCTGTTGGTGCCGTTCGACACTGTTGAAGACGCAGTAGTTGAGTCCAACCGCGTGCCGTTTGGCTTGGCTTCTTACGCGTTTACCACCTCGATGAAGACTGCGCAGATCCTCAGCAATCGTATCGAAGCGGGCATGCTGTCGATCAACCATCAAGGCATCGGTTTGCCGGAAGTGCCGTTCGGCGGGATCAAGGATTCCGGTTACGGCTCCGAAGGCGGCACCGAGGCAATCGAGGCGTATTTGAATACCAAGCTGGTGACGCAGTTCAATTTGTAAGGGTTGAGCGGTTCGTTGAACGGGCGCACGTCCCGTGGCAGCGGATCTGTCCGCGAAGAGGTCGGTATAGCTACCAGATACCTAACTCCTGAAACATCGCCTTCGCGAACAGGTTCGCTCCCACGTTGGATCTGGGTCGCGGCTGATTTTTTGATCCGGCGCACACCCTGTAGGAGCCAACTTGTTGGCGAGAGCTTTTCGCGTCATGTCCGCAATCGCGCTCGCGAACAAGTTCGCTTCTACAGTGTGCTGTTAACTGATCAGATTGCCCCGCGCCATCCCCGTCGCGGCGATCACGATGATTACCATCAACGCCGCTTCCATGTGGCTGATGCGGGCGAAGCGCCGAGCGCGTGAAGTGTCGATGGGCTGTTGCTTCTTGAACGCGATACGCCATTTGATCAGCGCGATCATCGGAATGACTTCAAGCGCCAGGATGGCGACAAAGGCGGTGATTTTCAGGTGGAACAGTGGTTGGTGCAGATAATAGAACGAGCCTTTTTCCACGCCTCCAAACGCGCGATACACCCCTGTGATCAACAGGATACCGGCTGAGACGCCCCAGATATTGTCCACCACGAACACGTCGCGAAAAGACCGGGCGTCATCGGTACGCAATCGCCGCAACGCCCGTCCGCGCGCTAGCACCGCTGCCAACGCGAAACCAAAAGCCAACAAATGCAACGCAGCCAGCACCCATTTGAATAGCATGGTCCATATCCCCCGAGGATGTCACAAAGCAAGCACCAACAGCACTAGCTTAGCGGGTCGCTGGGGATGTGCCGGGCAACGTCGGGCGTTCGGGGAATATTATCGGCGCCTAGCGTTTCGGTCGGTTTCGTTTATTACGTTCAAACATGAACTCAAAACAAAATAAAAGAATGCCAAGCAGTGCAATGCACGCAATCACAATCATGCCGATCACTGAATTGTCCACGATAAAGTCCGAGAGTGCGCCCGCAGGCAGAAGTGACATTGAGCCGATAATCAGCTACCGGCTGCAATGATCACGACGCATTCTTTACGCACACAGGAAGTTGTTTGACGTTATTCATACGAAGTGGCCGATACGCGATAAACAATCAGCGCAGCCCGGAGTTTGTCGGCGCCAAAACAACTCATGGCGGCGAACTCGCGGTGACTCACCGGCATGTACTGGCAATCGAGGGGTTGACGCTGCAAGCCATGGTCAACATCCGGATCGTGCAAGTAAACGAAGTCATCGTCTGCATCGGTTACCAGTACCCAATGTGGCGCTTTGGAGCGGGTCAGGCGGTAACTGCTGATAAGCACCAGGGCCAGCGCCCGTTCAGTTTTTAGGTCAGCGAAGTTCAATGGCCCGTTGGGGAGTTGTTTAATGGCGCTGGCCCGCAGCTCGCGGCTGAAGCCCTCATGCACTAGGCGCATCACCTGTTTTTTCTCCTCGCTGCGCACCCCGGCCAGGAACAAGGGCCCTTGCACCGAGACCTGCAAAGCCACTTCAAAACCTCGCCGCCATGCCGCCAGCGCCAGGCCTTGCGGGCTGCAGCCGCCGTGGCCGGAGGTCATGAACACGGTGGTTGCCTCGCGCCAGATTTGCAGCTCTTCATCGCGGCCCATGGTCCGCGTGGGCTGCAGGGCTTTCATCCCCATCAGCAGGCAGGCCGGGCCACAGGTGAAATCCAGGGTCTGGCGGTAATAGGGAATGTGACGGCTGCTTCGGGCGGCGTGCTCGCGTATGCGTTTTTCATAACGCAATGCCGGAGCATGATCCTCGTAGTAGTCGTCGACCCGTTCAAACAACCGATACCCCTGACGCTGATAGAGCGCGATAGCCGCTGCATTGTCGGGGCGCACTTCCAGGCGTAGATACGCGCAATCGCGCTCCACGGCCTGCTGCTCGGCGCGTGCCAGCAACTGTTTGCCCAAGCCTTGCCCACGGGCGGTATCTGCGATCGCCAAAGAGTAAAGACGCCCCAGCGAGGTGCCGCGATGAAACAGCACCAGCGCGTAGCCCACCAGACGTCCGTGGGCCTGTGCAACGATCAGACTAGCGTTGGCGCGGCTGACCATCCACTGGAAGTTACGGCTGTTAAGCCGATCGGTTTCAAAACATTGATTCTCAAGTTCGAGCAGTTCATCAATATCAGCGGGCTGCGCAGGGCGATATATAAAGTTCATCTCGGCGACCGTAAAGAGTGAGTAACGAAACGGGACATTTCTACAAAGCCATGTTTTATAGAAAGGACTTGTTTCCCGAAGGATCACGACTCATGAATGCGGTGCCGGTGAAGACGGATGAAGTATCAACACAACCTGGACGTTCGGCAAACATAAATATTGAATCGCTGCGGCCACTCTCCTCGCAAAGAGCGTCCACGCAAAGTCAGCTAGTCATTGTGGTGGAGCGGCTGGAAGACTGGGCCTCGTACTTGCCCAGCGAAGATTTGATCAGTGCTCAGGATTATCTGGAAAAACCGCTGGAAGGCTCCGCTGGCAAACGCGTTCAGGTGATCAACTTGTGCCGCAGCTATCGATACCTCGGGCATGGTTATTACTGCTCGCTGCTCGCCGAAGCACGGGGGCACAATGTCATCCCTTCGGTGAAAACCATCAGCGAATTGACACGTAAATCCTTGTACGGCCTGGCTTTGGATGACTTGGACAAAAGCCTTGAGCACGCCTTGCGCGACCATCCGTATGACGAAACCGAGGGCTTCACGCTGACGCTGTATTTCGGCCAGACCGATCTGGTGCCCTTGCAAGATCTGGCGCGGCAATTGTTTGAAGCGTTTCCGGCGCCGATTCTGTTGGTTGAGTTTCGCAAACGCGACACTTGGCGCATCGAAGGGGTCAAGACCGGCGCGCTGACCCGTCTGCGCGATCATCAGCAGGACCAGTTCGCTGAATCCCTGGACCGCTTCAGCCGCAAGATCTGGCGTCAGCCGCGTTCGCGCCGGGAGTTTCGCTACGACATGGCGATCCTCCATGATCCGCAAGAGGCGCTGCCGCCATCCAATGCCAAAGCCCTGGAAAACTTCATCCGCGTTGGCCGGCGCATGGGCGTGGATGTCGAACTGATTGAAAAGAAGGACTACTCGCGGCTGGCCGAGTACGACGCGCTGCTCATTCGTGAAACCACCAGCGTCGACAACCACACCTATCGGTTTGCCAAGAAAGCCGAGAGCGAGGGGCTGGTGGTCATGGACGATCCGGCATCGATCCTGCGCTGCACCAACAAGGTTTACCTGACAGACCTGCTCAAGAGCCACGGGCTGGGCATGCCAGCGACTGAAATCCTGTACAAGGACCGCCCCGAAGACCTTGAGCATGTCGCCACGCGTCTGGGCTTTCCGCTGGTGCTGAAAATCCCCGACGGCTGTTTTTCCAAAGGGGTGATCAAGGTGCACAACACCGAGGATTTGCAGGTCGCCGCGCGTGAGCTGTTCGAGCATTCGGTCTTGCTATTGGCCCAGGAGTTTCTCTACACCGAGTACGACTGGCGCATTGGCGTGCTCAATCGCAAGCCGGTGTTTGCCTGTCAGTACTTCATGTCCAAGGGTCATTGGCAGATTTACAACCACAAGGCCCAAGGCGCAGAGATCAACGGTGAGTGTCGAACTCTGGCGGTGCACGACGCACCGCGTGCGGTAGTAGAGCTGGCGGTGAAGACTGCCAATCTGATCGGCGACGGGCTGTACGGCGTTGACCTCAAGCAATCGGGTGATCGGGTGGTGGTGATCGAGGTCAATGACAACCCCAACCTGGACGCCGGAATCGAGGACGCCTGGTTGCAGGACGATTTGTACGCGTTGGTGCTGGAGGAATTCATCCGCCGCCTTGATATCAAACGTCGCGGCCAGGCGTGGTGATGCCTTGATCCAAGGACATCGACTGCAAGCGGGCAGGTTGCTGGCATGCCCCGAGCAAGAGGCCAGTGTGTTGTGGTTCAGCCAGCCGGATGCCGCTGAAAAAGCGTTGCTGCTCGAGCGCTTTCATCTGGACGATCATGCGCTGGCATCGGCACTTGATCCGGACGAGGTCTCGCGCATCGAGTTTCATCCCAATGCGTTGTTTCTGATCTGGAAGCGCCCGGAGAACTACTCCGGGCATGACAGCTTCTCGTTCGATGTCTCATCGTTCGGGCTGCTGCTGACACAGGACCAGATGGTCCTGCTGTGTCCCGACGATAAGCAATTGGCAGACCTGGGCCTGCATCGGCCGATGACCCAGGTACTGGATGTGCTGCTGGAGCTGTTGTTCAACAACATTCATCACTATCTGGGGCACCTGAAGGTGATCAAGATGATCGCCCGCGAACTGCAACAGCAGTTCAATGCCTCGATGGACAGCCGCCATCTGGTGCAGATGTTCAACTTGAGCGAAAGCCTGGTGTATTACATCAACGCCATCGACAGCAACGGCTCGGTGCTGACCCGGCTGCGCAATCACGCGCACAAGCACCAGTACGGCGCGGACAGCCTGGCGCTGATCGAAGACATGATCATCGAGAACGAGCAGTGCCACAAACAGGCGCAGATCTACTCCACGGTATTCGCCAGCCTGATGGATGCGCGGGGCAATCTGGTCAATAACAACACCAATAACCTGCTGCGCAAGCTGACGTTGATCAACGTGGTGTTTCTGCCACTGAACCTGCTGGCGGGGATTGGCGGGATGTCGGAGTTCAGCATGATGACCACACCGATCCCCTGGTGGATCAGTTACCCGGCGCTGCTGGTGGGCATGGCCGGGCTGGGGGTGGCGATGGTGCTGGGGCTCAAGCGGATGGCGCGGACGAACCACTGAATCAGTGACACGATCGGCAGAATGTGATGGACCTGTAGGAGTGAGCTTGCTCGCGATCGGTTTTCCAGGCGACATATGTGGTGTCTGGACATACGAATCGCGAGCAAGCTCACTCCTACAGGAGGGGCGGCTTGTCCCGAGGCTGCTCGGCCTCGGTAAGCGGCATCAATCCGACGCCTGCAAACCTTTCTGCCTCATCACCAGATTCTTGTCTTTTTTGTACTGCAGCGCGACTTCTGGAGCCGGGCCGCTTTTGCCGGTTTCCATCCACAAGCGCATGCGGCTGGCGTCGGCGAAGTGAGTGAATTTGCCGAACGCATCGAGAATCACCACCGACACCTGACGATTGGCCATGCTGGTGAGCAGCACCAGACAGTGACCGGCCTGATTGGTGAAGCCGGTTTTGGTCAGCTTGATGTCCCAGTTGGACTTGCGCACCAAATGATCGGTATTGCTGAAGCCCAGCACGTAAGTCGGTTTACGGAAGGTGACGGTCTTTTCCGGGGTGGTGCTCAGCTCGCTCAGCATCGGGTAGTTGCGCGCCGCCAGTGCCAGTTTGGTCAGGTCGCGGGCGGTGGAGACGTTGAATACCGACAGGCCAGTCGGCTCCATGTACACCGTGTGCGCCATGCCCAAGGCTTTGGCTTTGGCATTCATCGCGCGGATGAACGCCGGATAGCCGCCCGGATAACTGTGGGCCAGGCTTGCGGCCGCGCGGTTTTCCGAGGACATCAAAGTGATCAGCAGCATGTCGTGGCGATTGAGTTCGCTGCCCAGTTTGACTCGGGAGAACACGCCTTTCATTTCAGCGGTCTGGGAGATGTCGACTTTGATCATCTCGTCCATCGGTAACTTGGCGTCCAGCGTGACCATGGCGGTCATCAACTTGGTCACCGATGCGATTGGCACGATCACATCCGGGTTGCTGGAATAGAGCACTTGGCCGGTGCGCAGGTCAGTGATCATGGCGCTGCCCGATGCCAGATGAAGTTGCGATGGATCGCGGTTAAAGGCAGCAGGTTCGTTCGCAAGGGCACTGTTGGAAAGTGCGGCGCCTGTAAATGCAAATAATAGGCTTATTAGTGATACGCGAATTTTCAAGAGCAAAGCTCACTTATAGGTGGAATACGCTGCAAAGCGTGGGTTTTTCAGGACTTTTAATATTTGCGCATTTTAGGAGCATGCTTCAGAGGATGTCGATGGGGTTCGTAGGAGGTTTCGTTAATAAAAGTAGGAAGAATGAGTTGTCGACAGTATTCAGACAGCATTCTTCTGATTGCCAGTTTGCTGTCGATATTCGTGGAAGTCCTGGCGGCCAGCTATTAGCATTCGACGCCATAGAATGCTTAACGCCGAACTGATCAGGAGTCGCGCAATGCCCAAGGGTTTTATCAGCAAGGAATACGCCGCACTGGTGTTCGTCGCCGTCGTGGTTGCAGTGCTCTTGCTGGCCGCCGGTTTTCTCGCAAGGCCCGCTGATTGGGCGGGGTGGATTCAGGCGATTGGCTTGATTGTTGGCCTGATGATGGCGGTGGCTGTCCCGGCAATCCAGAACGCGCAAAACCTGGCGGCGCAGCAGAAGCTGGTCCGCGATCGCGAGACCGGCTACGCCCGCCGCCTGCAATACCTGTGCGGCGAGCTGAACGAGACGCTCGCCAAGGTCATGATCAATCTGTTGCACCTGCGCGCCGCCGACCGTCATCGCCTGCAACGCACCCTGGAAGACTACCTGCACCGTCTGTTTGAGTCGCACAAGCTCGATCAGAACGACGACCGCGTCGTCATCGCCCACGAACTGCGATTGGTCGCCAACGATCTGGCAGACGAAATGGAAAGCGGCCGCTCGGACCGTGTGGTGCTGATGGCACTGGAAAAGCGCCTGCAAAAACTGGCGCATCGCTGTCAGGTGAATGCGGCGCTGGCCGAGCGCGTCTGAAGCGAACCTTGTACTTCCGGCAAAAAAAAGCCCGCTTCGGGGGAGGCGGGCTAAAGGGAAGTGCGGAGCAACGCACGATTTCAGGGAAGAGCAAATTCGGGATCAGCTGTTGAGGTGGCGCGTCAGCAATCGCTGGGACATGGCTTGAGCGTCGGGCAGTGAAGCCAGTGGGCCGCTGACCGGTTCACCGTTGTGAACCAGGTACCAGCAGGCCAACAAACCCTGTTCTCTCAACTGAGCAGGGACTGCGCTGCCGACTACCGACATGATTTGGACTTGATTCATAAGTGCCTCCATCAATCTATGGCGCTACTTTACGGGGCTGCCGCCGCCAGCAGAAATCACTGCTCTCGATAGTCGTCATTGATGATTGAAGGGGCGACGTTCATCTGCCCTGCAGCCTTCGAGGCGTTTAGTCGACGACCTGATCAAGCATCGCGACCACTTCATGCTCGGATATCAGACCCTTATCGACCAGATTTTGTGCCAGTAACGAGACGAGCTTGGCGGCGCGATGGCCCTCCAGACTTTTGAGTTCGGTCAGCACGTTGTAGACCTTGCTGGAGGTACACAAACCGGTGGCGCGATGTGGATTCTGCGTAGGCATGGCGGGCGTCCCCGTTCTTATTGATTGGAAATGAAGGTCAAGGCAGGGCGCAAAGAGCGCAGGTGCAACAAGGATGAATTCTTCGACAGTGTGCTGCTGTTCTGTAGACGACCTTGATCGTCGTCGTTTGCACGTGGCACAGCCGTCACTTCCATTACCCGGTAACTTAAACGACAACCCCGCCGGGCGGGCGGGGTTGGGTACTGGCGATTATCGGTCAGAGGCTGCCGATATCGATGCCATCCTTATCACCAGCGGCCTGGACCGCCGCCACCCTGGTAATAACCGTGCGGAGGGCCGTAGTAGCCACGTGGAGGGCCGTAGTAACGAGGCGGACCGTAATAGACCGGTTGTTGAACCACATACGCTGGCTGGTAATAAACCGGCGGTGGTGGCGGCGCGTAGTAAACAGGTGCTGGCGCATACACCGGCTGTTGTTGCACGTAGACGGTCCGTGGACCCGAGTTGGCAACCGCTGCGCCTACAACGCCACCGACCACTGCACCTACAACCGCCGCTCCACCCCAGCCTGGGCCGCCGCCACCGCCGTGGGCTTGAGCTTGGCCTGCAAGGGCTAGGGCACCTAACAACAAGGCAACCTTGGGAATGTGACGAATCATGACTGTTCCTCGGTGTTCAGTCCCGTTGTCGCGAGCCTGCGTTACGCTCAGGTTCTGCCACGGGATAACTGATCAGACAGCGACTTTTTGAAAATCTGCGCAGCCGCTGCGTAAATTTTGTGTAAGGTATTTGGCGCTCTTTAATGACAAATCAGCCGCTCTTCAAGCAGCTCGCTGATATTACGCCTTTATCCCGATGTATATCTAATACCGTTCAGGAGATTTCAATGCCCATCACTGCAAGCAAAGAGACGTTGTTGTGCATGTCCCTCGCCGGACGCCCCGGTAACTTCGGCGTGCGCTTTCATAACCATCTCTATGAGCAACTGGGTCTGAACTTCTATTACAAAGCCTTTGCTCCAACGGACTTGCCCGCCGCCATTGCCGGGATGCGCTCGCTGGGTATTCGCGGTTCTGCTGTTTCGATGCCGTTCAAAGAGGCGTGCATCGCGCTGATCGATGAAATGGACGCGTCCGCTGCAGCGATAGAATCAATCAACACCATCGTCAATACCGACGGTCATCTCAAGGCCTATAACACCGATTACATCGCGGTGGCCCAATTGGTCGACACCCATGATCTGCCGCGCACCCGCTTTGCCCTGCGAGGCAGCGGTGGCATGGCGAAAGCCGTGGCGTTTGCGCTGCGTGATGCAGGGTTTACCGATGGCCTGATCGTGGCCCGTAACGAGGCTGCAGGACGGGCGCTGGCAAAAAGCGCAGGTTTTGAGTGGCAGGCAGAACTGGGGAGCGAGCGGGTACCGTTGTTGGTTAACGTCACGCCGTTGGGGATGATCGGCGCGCAAGCTGACGAACTGGCCTTCGACAAGGCGGCAATCGAGGCAGCTGATACGGCGTTTGATGTCGTTGCAAGCCCAGCACGTACGCCTTTCATTGTGCAGGCAGAAGCGCTCGGCAAGCGCGTGATCACAGGGGACCAGGTTGCGGCGATTCAGGCACTGGAGCAGTTCATTCTGTACACCGGCGTGACGCCGACCGATGAGCAATATCAAGCAGCGGCAGCGTTCGCGCGGGGCAACTGACGGCGTGTATCTGTGGGAGCGCGCATGCCCGCGAAGGCTGTTCTTTCAGCGCTGAAGATGGGTGGACCGTAAGGGCCTCTTCGCGGACAGGTCCGCTCCCACGATGATCCCGGGCGTCTTCATCAGTTGAAAAAAACGCAAAACCTGTAGGAGCGAACTTGTTCGCGAGCCGATATATCTGTCTCACCGCGTAAGGGTGCTCGCCAACAAGTTGGCTCCTACAGAATGGGGTTGTTTGGATTGATCAGCGCTCCAGTTTGGCCAACCGCTCTTCCAATGCCGCCACCCGCGCTTCGAGCTCGTCGATTCGTTCTGAAGTCGCCGAGCCACCAGAAGAGCGCTCGGAGGATGGGCTCTGCCGCGCGGCCAAAATAGCTTCCATGTCCGCCGGATCGCCCAGCGCGTGCATGTAACGGTCCTCACGCTGCCCGGCCTGTTTGGGAATCAATACGGCAAACCCCCGGCCAATCAGGCGTTCGAGCTGGTGAACGACCTGATCGGCATCTTCGAATTCGTGCATGCGGTTGCTGCGGGTCAGCAGTTCATTGACAGTCTGCGGGCCGCGCAAAAACAGTAGTCCACTGAGGATGGCCTGTGCTGGCACCAGCTCCAGCGTTTTGTCGACGCGATGCTCCCAGCGATCAGCGCGGCTGCCCATCACCAGACGGGTCAATTGATGGCCTTCGAGAGCCCGTAACGCTTGTCCGACCTGGCCTTGGGTCAGGTTCATCACCGGCTCGCGGCTGGTTTTCTGGTTGCAGGCCAGCACCAGCGCGTTAACGGTCAGCGGATAGGTTTCAGGGTTGGTCGCCTGCTTCTCTATCAGACAACCGAGGATTCTCACCTCCGTGCTGTTGAGTTGCAGCTTGCCTTCATCGTCTGCGGCATTCTCTGGATTTGGCTCGTTGGACATGGCGCATTCCCTGGACGTTGAAAAGGCTATGAGGGTAGGGGCACGATGATGTAAAAGACAAGCCGCGTTCGCATGTTCGACGTGCTCATTCTTGCGACTCATCACACCAGGAACCGTTATGACCATCTCCCTGTACGCCGCTTCCATTCCTGTCTTCAAGCAAATGCTCACCTCTCTGGGTGCTGTTCTGGCCAAGGCCGAAGCCCACGCCACCGAGAAAAAAATCCAGCCTGACGCACTCCTGCAATCGCGTCTTTATCCGGACATGCTGCCGCTGATTCGTCAGGTTCAAATTGCCGTCGATTTCTCCAAAGGCGCCACTGCACGTCTTGCCGGCATCGAAATCCCGAAATACGAGGACACCGAAGCCTCCTTCGCCGATCTGCAAGCGCTGTTGGCCAAGGTTTTGGCATTCATCGGCAGCGTCACGCCGGAGCAGATCGACGGCAACGAAGAACTCGACATCGTGCTGCGTCCAGGCACACCGAACGAGAAACACCTCAAGGCCCAGGCTTATCTGCTGCATTACGCACTGCCGCAATTCTTCTTCCACGTAACCACTGCCTATGACCTGTTGCGTCATGGCGGCGTGGAAATCGGCAAGCGCGATTACATGGGTTCGTTCTAATCTGACTGACGGCTGATCAGTCAGTAAACAGCTCCCGTCTAGCGCCTTCGGTGATCGCCACAATGCCGGGGTGCTTGACCTTGCGCTCGACCGAAATCGCGTAAAACGATTCGGTCACTGCATCGGTCTGGCCGATCATTACGACGTCGTACTGCGCCATTACTTCGTCGGCAATCACGCTGGGCGCCATAAAAATCCCGCTCCCTGACTTGCCAAACGCCTTCATTAACGCGCTGTCATCGAATTCGCCCACAATCTTGGGCTGAATTTTCTGCTCCGCGAACCAACGCATCAGACGACTGCGCAATACCGTCAACTGACCGGGAATCAGCAGCGGCGCGCCTTGCATGCCCTGCGGGAAGTCTTGCCCGTACTTCTGCGCCAGGGCTTTGGTGGCGAAGAAGCTCACGCCGCATTCGCCAAGCTTCTGGCTGTAGCCCTTGATGTCCAGGTGCGAGGGCATAGGGCTGTCGGAAATCACCAGATCCAGGCGCTGGATCGCAAGGTCCGCCAGCAAACGCTCCAGTTGGTCCTCGCGGCAGGTAATGCGCATGGGTTCACTCAGCTCCATGGTCGGGGCGATCAAGCGGTAGACGATGGATTTGGGCACCACATCGGCGACGCCTACCCGAAACAGAATCTGCTGTTCATCGGGTTGCGTGCGCAGCAAGGCCTCCAGTTCGTCCCCCAATTGAAACATCTGCTCGGCGTAGGGCAGGGCGACGCGGCCGGCTTCGGTCAGCTCCAGTTGACGACCGACGCGCTTGAAAAGATCCACGCCGAAGGTCTGCTCCAGCAGGCTGATTTGGCCGCTGATGGTTTGCGGGGTAAGGTTCAGCTGTTCGCAGGCGCGCACGATGCTGCCGGTTTTGGCTACAACCCAGAAGTAATGCAGCTGTCGGTAATTGAGCATAAGCGCGTTCACTTCGTGAAAACCGAAGTATAGCGCTTAAAAATACGAATTTTCCTGAAGTGTTTGCCTCATTAGAATGCGCGCTATCTCATTGGACCGATCAAGGCTATTTGCGTATGGAATATCTTCTGGAACTGGCTGCAAGCCCCGCCGCATGGGTAGCGTTGGCGACCCTGGTGGTGATGGAAATCGTGCTGGGTATCGACAACCTGATCTTTATCTCGATTCTCACCAACAAGCTGCCGGTGCATCAGCGCACCAAGGCGCGGCGCATCGGTATCAGCATGGCGCTGATCCTGCGTCTGGGCTTACTCAGCACCGTGGCCTGGATCGTCCAATTGACGGCTCCGGTAATCGAAGTCTTTGGCCAGGCCTTCTCCTGGAAAGACATGATCCTGATCGCCGGTGGTCTGTTCCTGCTCTGGAAGGCCACGACCGAGATCCACCACAGCGTCGATATCAAGACTGAAGAAGAGAAGACGTTGTCCTCGACTGTCACGCTGGGTATGGCCGCTGCGATTGGTCAGATTCTGATGCTGGACCTGGTGTTCTCCATCGACAGTATCGTCACTGCGGTAGGCATGACCGAGCACTTGCCGATCATGGTGATCGCGGTAGTCGCCGCCGTGGTGGTGATGCTGGTGGCGTCGGAGCCGTTGGCCAAGTTCATCAACGACAACCCGACGGTGGTGATGCTGGCGCTGGGCTTCTTGATCATGATCGGTATGACGCTGATCGCTGAAGGCTTCGGCGCCCATGTACCCAAAGGCTACGTGTATGCAGCGATGGCGTTCTCGGCCTTGATTGAGGTGCTGAACGTGCTGGCCCGACGCTCCAGGCAAAAAAGCCTGGCTGAAGAAAAAGCCGCGCATAAGGTCTGATTCATAGACGTAAACAAAACGGTCGGGATGGGAAACCATCACCGACCGTTTTTTGTTGTGTATTACCTGACGTCAGCCAGCATTGCATTTGAGCTCAATGCAGCGGCACGGATTCGTTTTTCCCGAGATTCAACGAAGCAGGCGGCACGGCGCTGCTTTGATGATGCGGATGATGGCGGCGAGAAATCCTCAGCACGCCCCACAACATGGCCCCCGCTACGGCAAGCCAACCCAAGACCAACATCACGATAATCATTCCGAGACTCATACGTCCCTCCGGCGCCTTTGCCTTTCCTTCATCTTAGTAACCGACAGTCTAGTCCGGGCTATGTTGCGGAAAATTGACCAATGGCTGATTGGCATGACCGTTTTGTTCTATCGCTCGCCGTTCACTGCGTATTGGCGCTATACCGAATCGACGGGCGGCTCTATGATCGGCCTCCAGATCGGGTGGCGGGTTGCCCGACGTTCATACAACTGGTCGTAAAGTGAGTGATGACGTGTCGGGATTATCTGGATTTCTTGCCGCTGGCCTGCAACGAAAGGCCTGGGCGCTGGCTGTCGTGATGGCGCTCGCCGGCTGCGCGACCAACGTTGAGCCTGAGTACAAACGCTTGCCGGACCGGGTGGAACTCAATTCGGTGCCGTTCTTCCGGGGTGACGAATATCAGAGCGCTCCTGGTGCGCTGGCGGGCATGTTGGCGGCGCGCAGTGTGCAAATTACCCCCGGGCTGGTCGAGAAGCCGCTGAAATTGCCGGGCGGCGAAGCAAAACTTGATCAAAGCATGCCGAATCTGGCGCGCGAATACGGCTTTGTGGTTTACCCGCTGGATGACTCGCTGCCGGCGCTGCTGGCGCAGGTCTCGGCAGGGTTCCCGGTGATGGTGCGGTTTTCCGAAGGTTCGGTGTGGTGGAAACAACCGCGCTACGGCATCTTGATCGGGTTCAATCAGCGCAAGCGCACAGTGGTCCTGCACGCTGGGCAAAACCGCCGGATGCTGATGAGTTTCGATGAGTTCACGTCGGCGTGGAATAACGCCGGCAGCTGGGCGATTCTGGTCCAGGGCCCGCGTCAGGTCCCGGCCCAGGTTGATCGCGAACGCTGGCTCAAGGCTGCCGACGCGCTGGCTCAGGCCGGACAGGAGCAGGCAGCTGGCGAGGCGGTGAAGGCGGTCAATAACGCCCGCTAGTGAACTTGGTTGGAAAAAAACGGCGTCCTTACTGGCGCCGTTTTTGCGTTTCAAAGGCCTTAAAAACCCAGTTTGTCCCGCAGGCTGTAATACCAGGCGCCCAGGGCGGTGAGCGGCGTGCGCAGCAGCTGACCACCGGGGAATGGGTAGTGCGGCAGGCTGGCAAAGGCATCGAAACGTTCAGCCTGACCGCGTAAGGCCTGAGCCAGAACCTTGCCGGCCAAGTGGGTGTATGTCACGCCGTGGCCGCTGCAGCCTTGTGAGTAATAAATGTTGTCACCCAAGCGACCCACTTGCGGTAGACGCGATAGGGTCAGCAGGAAATTACCGGTCCATGCGTAATCGATTTTCACGTCCTTGAGCTGCGGGAAGGCCTTGAGCATCTTCGGTCGGATGATCGATTCGATATTTGCCGGATCCCGCGCGCCGTACACCACGCCGCCGCCGAAAATCAGGCGTTTTTCGGCTGTGAGGCGGTAATAGTCCAGCAAATAGTTACAGTCTTCGACGCAGTAATCCTGGGGTAGCAAGCTGTTAGCCAGCGCCTCGCTCAATGGTTCGGTCGTGATCACCTGGCTGCCGCACGGCATCGATTTAGCGGCCAGTTCAGGAACAAGATTGCCCAGATAAGCGTTGCCGGCGACGATGACGAACTTCGCTCGCACCCGACCTTGATCGGTGTGAACCACCGGGTTGGCGCCACGCTCAATGCGGATGGCCGCCGATTGTTCATGAACCACGCCGCCCAGAGATTCCACCGCCGCAGCTTCGCCCAAAGCCAGATTGAGCGGGTGGATGTGCCCGCCACTCATGTCCAGCAGGCCGCCGATGTACTGCTCGCAGCTCACGACTTCGCGAATGCGGCGCTGATCCAGCAGTTCAAGTTGCGTGTGGCCGTAACGCTCCCATAGCTTTTTCTGCCCTTCCAGATGGCCCATTTGTTTGGGGGTCAGCGCTGCGAACACGCCGCCGTCTTTCAAATCACACTGAATCTGGTATTTCGCCACGCGCTCACGAATGATGCCGGCGCCCTCAAACGCCATCTCACCCAGCAGTTGCGCTTGCTTGGGGCCAACCGAGCGTTCGATGACGTCGATATCACGGCTGTAGCTGTTGACGATCTGCCCGCCGTTACGACCCGACGCGCCGAACCCGACTCTGGCCGCTTCCAGTACGGTGACGCTGAAGCCAGCTTCGAGAAGAAACAGGGCACTGGACAGCCCGGTGTAGCCGGCGCCAATGATGCACACATCAGTCTGCACCTCGCCCTGCAACGCGGGTCGGACCGGCGCAGCGTTTGCTGATGCCGCGTAATAAGACGCTGGATATGCAGTGTTCGCCATCCTGAAACCCCGTTTTATATTTTTTACGAATGCGCCGATCGTACCTGAGAAGAAATCTTGCGACCAGCCAGGTGCGCCAATGCAGCGCTTTGGGGACTTTATAAAAAACAGTGCCGATTCAGGGGGTTACAGCTAAATACTGATTGACAAAAAAACTGCCGCCGGTAGGATGCGGCCCCACAGCAGGCGCGTAGCTCAGTTGGTTAGAGCACCACCTTGACATGGTGGGGGTCGTCAGTTCGAGTCTGATCGCGCCTACCAAACAAAATCCACTCTGCTGGTGGTACAGAAAGGCGACCTGAAAGGGTCGCCTTTTTTTGTGCACAAAAAAGCCCGGCGCGAGGCCAGGCTTTCGATTGCAGCGCTTTGGGATCAGCCCCCAGCGCCACCTACACCCGAGCCGGAAGATCCGCTCGATCCACTGCTTTTCGAATCTGTGCTGCCCGAGCCGCCAGCGTTGTTGCCGCTTCCGGTGCCGTTGCTCATCGAGCCGGTCCCAAGGCCGGTGCCAGCTCCGGTGCTGTCGCCGCCTGCCTGTATGCCCCCTCGGCTCGTGTCATTGCCTTGAGTGCGCGGATCGGCACCGGTTTGCGACGCTGGCGCGCCCATTGTCGGTGAAGTCGGCGCGTTCACACCTGCAATGGCAGTGACAGATGCGGCGCAACACAGGACTGTGAGCGCACAGGCGGCCAATAATTTGTTCATTACATGACTCTCCTTTTTGTAAGGTCTTTACCTGACTTTTGGCCCTTTCTTACCATCATTGGTGCGATGCTGGCGACGAACGGCTCAATCCCGTTCGATCCTGTCTGTTCGTGCAGCTATCGCTAAAAAGCGTCCAAAGCATTTTCGCCTGCCGGGGTAAAGATTTCCGCGTCGCCAAGGCGCCCTTCGATTTGGCTGGACAAGTAATAGGCCCCGGCCAACACACCGGTTTGTTGTTCTTCGATCAGGCGGCGTTTCTTCTCGGACAATGCCGCATACAGGCTTTGCCGCAGTTGGTCCTCCATTTCGGCGTGTTCGCTTTGGTGGGTGATCGCGCCAAATCCGGCCATGCCGACCGAGATAGCCAGCCCCGCCACTCGACCGACTGCAGCCGCCACGGCGCTGGCGATCCCGCGTGGGGCGAGGCTGGCTTCAAGTTTCTCGCTGGAATGAATGGCAATCGAAGAAATGCCAGGGTCTGTCGCCACCGAGCCTCCCGCAGCGCGATGCACGTGATCAATCAGCGCGAGGTAGGCGGGCAATTCTTCCAGCGGCTGGGCGTGAATCAATGTGTAGAGTGAGGCGGTGGCGTTGGCGTTGCCGGCAGCGCTCAAGCCTATGGCGGGGATGTGCCTGAGATGTTCGTCGAGTTGCTCGGCCGGGACATTGAAACGCAGGGAAAAGCTCTGAATCCGCTCGCCCATAAGCTTAACGTAGTAACGCGTGGCTTTGGCCATGATCGCGTCCGGGTCAATGTTTTTGGCTACAGGTTCAAGCACTTGTTCGTGGTACTGATCCTGCAGGTAGGCATCAAGCCGTTGCGCGGGTGTCAGGGCCTCTTTGCCGCCGCTGACCTTGTACCAGGTGACTTTCAATGTCAGCCACTGTTGGGTCCAGTAACCGGTGAACCAAGGAATGAACTCGGCTTCTGTGCGCTGATACACCTGATCCATCCAGGCATCCATCGATTGCATGGCATAACGTTTGACTGGGTCCATCGCCTCTTGGGAGGCGATAAAAATCTGCTGATCGATTTGCCGCCAGGTGAATGGCGAAACCTTCACGGGCGCGGCCGGGGGAGGGTGCGTGGAGGCGCAACCCGTCAGTATCAGTAACAAGACAATGATCACGCGGGTGTTCACAAGAATCCTCCCATGCACGCGCTGTGATGGCCGTCAGTTCCTTGCTGCAAGGAAAGCGCCACCCGACCTGCGCAAGCTGCGCACGTGGGAAAAGGTGTGCGTAGCTCAGCTCGGTATCAGGAGTATAGGAGGGGGCTGACGCGTACAAACATCGCGCTGCTGCCCGGTGGTTCAGCGCACTCTAGGACACCGGGTGAAGCACTCGAAAAAATTCGCATATTCATAGGCTTAGTGCGCGAAAAAGACGTTGACACACTTCTTAATATCCGTAGAATGCCGACCCACAGCAGGCGCGTAGCTCAGTTGGTTAGAGCACCACCTTGACATGGTGGGGGTCGTCAGTTCGAGTCTGATCGCGCCTACCAAACAAAATCCGCTACTGCTGGCGGTCTAGAAAGGCTCACCGAAAGGTGGGCCTTTTTTGTATCTGGGATACAGCCAATCCGCTCACATTCCTGTGAGCCGGATATCTACCCCTCGCTGTATTACTCGGCCTTGCCGCGCTGAATCCGGCCCGCTTTGACCTCGTCAGCGTAGGCCTTGAGTTTGTCCGCGTCCTTGTACAGCTGATTCATCAGATGCAGGACTGCAACCACGTCCACGTCCTTGACGCGTTCGGCCAAGCGGCTGACTTCGCCCGCCGTGCGTTCCAGGTTGCCGGCGACGCCGTATAGGTCGCGCTTCAATTCGATTGATGACTTTTTCAGCCCCACTTCATTCTCCTGAAAACAGTTGAGGATTGACCTGCACCGAGTGCGCGTCACCGCGCCCTTCGTGTGCGCCGCGCACTATAGCGCATGGCGCCGGAATCGGGGTTCAGGTTGCGAAACGCAATCGCGACGATCTTGAAAAAACCGGATTATTTGAAATGCACGCTGGACCTTTTGCCACGATGCGCGATCATCAGTGCATGGAAATCCAAAGGAGGTGTGTATGTTTACTCGGTCACTGACCCTTGCCGTCCTGTTCGCAGTCAGCGCTCCATTACTGGCAGCCGACAGCGATACCCCATTGGCCCAAGAGCGTGGCAAGACGCGTCCGCTGATCATCATCGCTTCCAGCACGGTGGACCCGACGCTGGTAAGCCTGAAAAAGAACCTCGAAGAACCCGCCAACCGTGAAGCCTTCGTCAAGCGCGACATGGTGCTCTACACCATCATCAATACCATCGGCCAACGCAACGGCAAAGACATGGACGCCCAGAGCACCATGGCGCTGATCCGTGAGCTCAAGCTTGGGGTTAAGCCGCAGACTCAAGCGCAGGTGATCCTGGTAGGCAAAGACGGCGAGAAGAAAATCGACCATTCCGGGCCGATCGATCCGAAAGAAATCTTCGGCACCATCGATCAAATGCCGATGGCTGAGAAAGAAGCCGCCGCCGCAGCGCCCGCTCCAGCCGCCGCCGAACCCAAAGCCGCACCAGCCGGCAAACCGGGCAAAGCCGTGAAGGGCGCAGCACCGGCCGCACCCGCACCAGCGCTCGATGACTGATTATCGGAACAGCCGGCAGGGCCGACGCGCGAATGAGCGCGCCTTCAGCCTTGCTGCTAAGATCGCTCCCTTTTTTACGGCAAGGACTGACATGAAACAGTGGGCGGGAGTAGCAGCATTGATGCTGTTGACAGGTTGCATGAGTTTAAGTCAGACCCGCTCGGCCGGGCCTGTTCAGGAATATTCAAGCCGCAAACCTGCCGCTGCCGTGGCTGAGTGCATCAAGGTCACGTGGGGGGATGTGCGTATATTCGGCGATGTGGCCGATGTGTTCCAGAAAACCAATGGACCGGGTGATTTCACGGTATACACCACCGAAGGCGTGTATTTCGCGGACGTCGTGGGCAAAGGCACTTCGACCCATATCAGTTTCTATGCAAAGCCGGATGCCTCTGTCAAAGAACAACGGGGCGCGGTAGTTGCGACCTGCTTGTAACGGCTAATCCCGACAGCGAAAAAACCGGCGCATCAGCCGGTTTTTTTATGGCTTGAGAACTCCGGCCTTACATGGGTGGCGTCACGCCGTTTTCACCTGCAGAAATCGACAGCGCGCTAAACGAACCGTCAGCTACCTTCTGCGCCTGCATCACGATCTTCACCCCAGGCTTGAGCAGCGTGCGATCTCCCGGCACCAGGTTGACGATCGGCACGTCATCCGGAATGACGATCTTCTTCTGACCGCCCTTGTAGTTCACGGTGATGGTGCGACCGTTGCTGGTGACCAGATCGCCCACCGAGCCGTTGGTCATGGTGCTGTCCTTGCCCAGATCGAAGGCGCGATGGCCGTCGCCGGTGCCAGCCAGTTCGGGCGGGAAGACATGAATTTCCAGCGCCTTCAGCGTGCCGTCCGGCAAAGGTACCGCCGCTGAGCCGATGTAGCTGCCGGGTTTGATTTGCGACACCTCGCCCAAGGTCACTCCTCGCACCAGCGTATCTTTGCTGAGATTGACTTCCAGATCCTCACCGCCTCTGGTGTGAACCCGCATCAAGTCACCCTCCAGTGCGGTGATCGCTCCTCTGACACGAGTTGGCGGTGCATCCTGCGCTTGTGAAGGACCAGCCATCACTAAGGCGCTGGCGAGCAGGCTTGAGATCAAAAGGGTGTCACGCACTCGTTTGCTTATCGTCGGTTTCATCGCTGGAGCAGTCCCTGAGTGGTCATTGTCCGCAAAGCTTACACCCCAATGTCTGGCTAGCTTCATGACAAACCCGTCAGCAACTGCTGATAAAAGGGAAAAAAACCGGTGGTCAGCACCGCTTGTGTCCCATATATAGGGATATAAAATCATATATTGAATAGAGCCAGACCCTCGTTTATGGTCTTTCCACGGATACCGTGACAAGCGTTCGCCAGACCCTGCGCCTGCGCTTGCGACAATAAAGATAATAAGAGGGCGTTCCATGTCCAACTCCATCGAGGCAACTCTGCGTGCCAGCACTATCAGTCGGCTCAATCTGAAACTGATCCCGTTTCTGATGCTGCTGTACATGGTTGCCTACATCGACAAATCCAATATCTCTGTCGCAGCCCTGCAGATGAACGCAGAACTGAGCCTGACTGCGCGCATGTACGGCATCGGCGTCGGGCTGTTCTTCCTCACTTATATTCTGCTCGAAGTGCCCAGTAGCCTGATCCTCACCAAAGTCGGCGCGCGGCGTTGGATCGCGCGGATCATGATCACTTGGGGGATCGTCGCGGCGGGCATGAGTCTGGTGCAAAGCGCTAATCAGCTGTACGTGATGCGCCTGCTGCTGGGCGCCGCGGAAGCCGGATTCACACCGGGCATCATTTACTATTTGTCCCAGTGGTACCCGCGCAGTGATCGGGCGCGAGCGATGTCGTTCTTCTATATCGGCGCGGCGCTGGCGTCGGTGATCGGCTTGCCGCTGTCGGGTGCGTTTTTGCACATGGATGGCTTTTTCGGGGTCAGCGGCTGGCGCTGGCTGTTCCTGCTGGAAGGTATTCCTGCCGCAATCCTTGGCATCGTGGTGCTGAAGTATTTGCCCGACGATCCTGAAAAGACCCACTGGCTCAATCCCGATCAGAAAAGATGGCTGAGCCGCACCATGACTCAGGAGCAGGCCGGCACTGCGATTTCCCATCACGACGCCTGGCATGTGGCGTTCCGCAATCGTCGGGTCTGGCTGCTCAGTCTGTTCTGGTTGCTGCAAGCGTTCGGCACCATTGGTATCACGCTGTTCCTGCCGCTGATCGTGCAGTCGGTCTCTAAACAGGGTTCTTTCACGGTGAGTGTCATGTCGGCGCTGCCGTTTCTGGTGGCCTGTGTGCTGATGTATTTCAATGGCCGTCACTCCGATAAAACCGGCGAACGCGGTCGACACTTGGGTGTTCCGCTGCTGGCGGCGGGAGTGCTTTTGGCAGTGGCGGTGTTCAGCGGCAATACGTGGCTGGCGTACGGGCTGCTGGTGCTGGCGGTCGGCCTGAACTGGGCGGCGACGCCGGTGTTCTGGGCCACTACCACGGAGTATCTGTCTGGCCCCGCGGCGGCCGTATCGATTGCGCTGATCAACTCCATCGCCAACCTGGCCGGCCTCGGTTTGCCGCCGGTCATGGGCTGGATGAAAGACGTCACAGACAACTATGACTATGCGTTGCTGATGGTGGCGGGGGCGTTGTTGGCGGGTGGGGTGCTGGGGATTTATCTGGGGCCAGGGAAGGTTATGAAGAAAGTACCAGAAAGGCCTGTTGCCGGTGTTCAGCCAGTGACTCAAACCAACCAGGCCTGAATTAATGGTGGTCGATAAAACGCATCGCAGGACCGGGTTGCGTCAGGTTTTACAAAGTAAATGAAGATCCAATGTAGGCGCTGACGAGCACCGCGAGGCTGCGATGCAATTCGTCTGACACACCGCTTCGCAGCCTCGCGGTGCTCGTCAGCTCCTACAAGGGGCTGGGTGCTTCACGCACTCATGGTTCGCGGCAGATCCATCAGCTTGTCCAGCGTGATCGGCAAACTCCGAATCCGCTTGCCGGTCGCGTGGGCCACCGCGTTGGCCACCGCTGCCGCCAACCCGGTGATGCCGATTTCACCGATGCCTCTGGCGCCAAACTCGTTGAGCGCCAAGTCCGGGTAATCCAACAGGATGACCTCGATTTCTGGCTGGTCGGCATGCACCGGGACCACGTATTCAGCGTAGTTGTCGTTGACCGGCATACCGTTACGTTCGTCGTAGTCGGTGCCTTCAAACAGCGCCATGCCGACGCCCATCACAATCGCGCCCTCGACCTGATTGCGCGAGGTCTTGTCGTTGATCACCTTGCCCACGTCAATCGCACTGACCACACGGGACACGCGCAAGCGCGAAATACCCGGGTCCCAGCGCACTTCGACAAAATGCACGCCGAAGGAGCGGAACGAATGCTTGGTGGTGTCGTTCATGCCGGTCTTCGCTTCACCGAAGGCGCTGGACTGCTTTTGCGCCCTGAGCACCTCGACGATGCCGAAGGATTTCCCTGCGCCCTTTAGCTGACCTTGTTCGAAGGTGATTTCCTCCGCCTTGGTTCCCGCCAGCACGCCTTTGGGCGCTGCCGAAAAAGCTTTCAACTGTTCGATAGCCTGACGCGTGGCTTCGGCAATCGCCGGCAACACGCTGGCCGTGGCCCACGAACCACCTGACACGGGCGCCGGAGGGAACGACGAATTCCCCAGTTCGACCTCGATCTTGTCCAGGTCGATGCCAGTGATGCTACTCACCACTTGCGCGATGATGGTGTAAGTGCCGGTGCCGATATCCTGCACGCCGCAGATCGCATACGCCGTGCCGTCCGCCCGTAACGACACCTGCGCCTCGGCTGGCGTGCGGTAGGCATCCCAGTTACACGCAGCCATGCCGTAACCGATGATTTCGGTGCCGTCCTTCATCGAGCCTGGCGTTGGGTTGCGCTTGCTCCAGCCGAACTGCTGGGCGGCCTTATCGATGCACTCCTGCAAATGGTTGCTGGACCACGGCAGGTTCTGGCTCTCATCGCGATCAGCGACGTTGAGCTTACGAAATGCCAGCGGGTCCATGCCCAGTTCGTCGGCCATTTCGTCCATCGCCGATTCGAGAGCGAACAGGCCCGGCGCCGCGCCTGGTGCGCGCATGGAGGTTGGCGTGCCGCGATTGACCTCAATGATCTTGTGGCTGACCAACACATTCGGGCAGCTATAAAGGCTCTTGGTCGAGGTGCCGCAATTTTCTTTGTACGGATCGGTGAAGGAGGTGGTGTTGATCGACTCGTGACTCACCGACACCAGCTTGCCTTTGTCATCGGTGGCCAGGCGCAGGCGTTGCTGGGTTTCCGGGCGATGGCCGGTGGTGGAAAACATTTGCTGACGCGGCACCACCAGTTGCACCGGGCGGCCAAGCACTTTGGCGGCGCCACAGGCGGCGACCGAATGCGGCCAGATCCACAATTTACTGCCAAAGCCTGAGCCAATGAACGGCGCCCGCACTTCGACCTTTTCCGGCACCAGTCCGAAGATTTTTGCCAGTGAGTTGCGATGGGCAACCACACCTTGGGACGCCTCATAGACGATCAATCGGCCGTCTTCCCAACTGGCGACGGTGGCGTGCATTTCCATCGGGTTGTGAGTTTCGACCGGGGTGGTGTAGGTCGCGTCGATGCTGTGGCTGGCGGCGGTAAATGCCGCGCCCGCGTCGCCGCGTTTGTGACCGGGGCTGCCGTCCTGCAAGGCGCCGGCTTTCATGCCCTGCTCAAGATTGGCGACGGCGTTGGTCTTGCTATAGCTGACGTTGATTTTGTATGCCGCGGCCCGCGCGTGCTCGAAGGTATCGGCCACTACCAGGGCAACGAATTGGCCCGCGTAATACACGGTTTCGTCTTCGAACGGCAGGCGGCTTTCGTCCGATTTTGCCGCTGTAAGAATCTTCGCGAACGACATCGGTAGCGCAGAGTTGTGATACAGCGCGGGGAAGTTGCCGTGGTGAAAGATGTCCAGCACGCCCGGCGATTTGCGCGCGGCATCCAGGTCCAGGCCAGTGATCTTGCCGCTGGCGATGGTGCTGAATACGCCGTACCCGTAGGCCATGTTTTTCAGGTGGTGGTCGGAGGCGTACATCGCCTCGCCAGAGACCTTGCGACGACCGTCGATGCGACGAGGGCCGGCGCCAATGATTGATTCAGTCATGAGCTTGCTCCTGTCAGGCGGTCAGGGTGGTGAGGTTGCGAATGATCGCCTGTTGCCCCAATGGAATCTTGTAGGCGTTGTGGCTGTAAGGCTTGGCGCCCTGCATTGCGATAGCGGCGGCTTTTTCCATGTTCTGCTGGGTCAGCGTCACGCCCTTGAGCGCACGTTCGGCATCCAGCGCACGCCACGGTTTGGTACCCACGCCGCCCATGGCGATGCGCGCGTCACGCACGGTGTCGCCATCCATCACCAGAATCACGGCGCTGGAGGCCAACGCAAACTGATACGAGGCGCGATCACGCAGCTTCAGATAGCCCGATTTGCTATTGGGCATCGGCGCGTTCAGCACCACATGGGTGATCAGCTCGTCATCCTGCAGGGCATGTTCCTTCCAGGGGGTCGATCCAGGCAGCAAGTGAAAGTCGAGAAAGTCAATGCTGCGCTTGCCCTTGGGCCCTTGCACTTCGACGCTGGCGCCAATGGCCGCCATGGCCACGCACATGTCCGAGGGGTGGCTGGCGATGCATTGATCGCTGGTACCCAGCACCGCGTGCACGCTGCGGTTATGACCGTCAATCGCCGCGCAACCCGAACCCGGTTCGCGCTTGTTGCACGGCGAAATGCCGTCACGAAAGTAATTGCAACGCACGCGCTGCATCACGTTGCCCGCCGTCGTTGCTTTATTGCGCAGTTGCGTGGTGGCGCCTGACAAAAGCGCTTGGGACAGCACCGAATAATGGCTGACGATGTGCTCGTGGTTGGCCAGCGTGGTGTTGGTCACCAAGGCACCAATGCGCACGCTGCCATCGCTTTGTACTTCGATCTGCTTGAGGGACAGGTGGTTGACGTCGATCACCTGATCGGCAGGCATCACGTCGAGTTTGACCAGATCAAGGAGGGTGGTGCCGCCTGCGAGGAAGAACGCCGACTGGCTTTTGGAGTGCGTGGTCACGGCCTGCTCGACGCTGCCGGCGCGGACATAATCAAAGGCTCTCATCAGGTCACCTCCTGCAGCTTGATCCGTGCCGACTGCATCGCCGACAGAATGTTTTTGTACGCGCCGCAGCGGCAAATGTTGCCGCTCATGGCCTCGCGTACGCTGTGGTCGTCCTTGCCGATGGTTTTGTCTTGCAACACGGCGACGGCGCTCATGATTTGCCCCGAGGTGCAGTAACCGCACTGATAGGCGTCGTGTTCCCAGAACGCCTCTTGAACGGGGTGCAATTTACCGTTTTTTGCCAGGCCTTCGATGGTGGTGATCTCGTCACCTTCGTGCATGGCTGCCAGCGACAGGCACGAGTTGATCGCAACCCCGTTGACGTGAATGGTGCAGGCGCCGCATTGGCCGTGGTCGCAGCCTTTCTTGGTGCCGGTCAGTTGCAGGCGGTCGCGCAATACGTCGAGCAACGCTGCGTTGGCCGGCAGGTTAAGCGTGTGGGTCTGGCCATTGACCTTGAGCGTCATGCGGCGCTCGTCCTTGGCTGGGGCGTCGGTATCATCAGCGACGGCGGCCTGGGCTTCAATGGCTTGCATCCATACCGGGGCTGTCGCAGCAGCAAGGCTGGAAACCCCAATCGATTTAAGAAAGTTGCGGCGTGACGGCACGGTGAAATCGGTCAGGTCGCCGCTCGCAGGTTCGGTTTTTTTTTCAGGCTGATCGGTCATGTTTTCGGGCTCCTCGTCAGCGTTGAATCGACCCCTGAGCCCGACGGTGGGCGAGCAGCAGAGAGGCATGCAGGTTGATGCGGTTGGCAATCGTCAAACCCAAGACAGTAGCGAAAAGATTGCGTGCGCATTCATGTAAATAAGTGAATGGACTGTGTAGTTATTCTCATGAATGGCCGACGTGATTCACACAGACCGGGCTACTTACCTGCTCAAGCAGCCCGGACTGATGATCAAGCGGCGGACGCTTCCTGTTTCAGCGTGGCCATGTCGATGACGAAGCGATATTTGACGTCGCCTTTTTGCATGCGCTCATAGGACTCGTTGATGTCCTTCATGGCGATGATTTCGATGTCCGAAACGATGCCGTGCCTGGCACAGAAATCGAGCATTTCCTGGGTTTCCTGAATGCCACCAATCAGCGAACCCGCCAGGCTACGGCGTTTGAAGATCAGGTTGAACACTGACGGCGATGGGTGCGGGTGATCCGGTGCGCCGACCAGGGTCATGGTGCCGTCACGCTTGAGCAGGTTGAGAAATGCATCCAGATCGTGGGGCGCGGCAACGGTGTTGAGAATGAAGTCCAGGCTGTTGGCCTGCGTCGCCATTTCATCCGGGTTCTTCGACACGATCACTTCGTCGGCGCCCAGGCGCAGGCCGTCTTCACGCTTGTTCGGCGAGGTGGTAAACAGCACCACATGAGCGCCCATGGCATGTGCGATTTTCACGCCCATGTGGCCCAGGCCGCCGAGGCCGACGATACCGACCTTTTTGCCGGGGCCGACCTTCCAGTGATGCAGCGGCGAGTAGGTGGTGATGCCGGCGCACAACAGCGGCGCAACGGCGGCCAGATTGGCACCTTCGCCGTGGCTGATGCGCAGCACGAATTTTTCCTTGACCACGATGCTGTCGGAGTAACCGCCGAAGGTGTTTTCGCCTCCGAATACCGGCCCGTTGTAGGTACCAGTGAAGCCGTTTTCGCAGTACTGCTCTTCGCCTTCAGCGCAGGAGGCGCAGTGCTGGCAACTGTCGACCATGCAGCCGACGCCCGCCAGGTCGCCAACCTTGAAACCCTTGACGCTGGCGCCAACGGCGGTTACACGACCGACGATTTCATGCCCCGGCACGGACGGGTAAAGCGTGTTGTTCCACTCGTTGCGCGCGGTGTGCAGGTCCGAGTGGCAGACGCCGCAGTACAGAATGTCGATCTGCACGTCATCGGCACCGGGCGCGCGGCGCTCGATCACGAAAGGCTTGAGCGTGTCTTTGGGATCTTGCGCGGCATAGCTGTACGTCTTGCTCATTGCAATTATCTCCACAGAGGCAGAAAGAAAAAGTGCGTCAGCATTGAGTGACACGCTTGAGCTGCAAAAGGTCATTAATACACAAGACAGACTCCTACGAGCCTGATGAGCCTAGTCCGCTATTGGAAGGCTGAAAAACATTCACTTTGCGGTTCGTCGGCCGACATATAACTGCAAGCGCTATTGAAACGGTCAGTTAGTCGTACAAAAGCGACCATATCGTCGTTTATAGGCTGTAACTGGCAATATGCCGCTTGCAACAATCCGTCACACTCCATAAAGATAGGCCTGTCGCACGTTGGCAATGGAGCGCCCATGAATTCCCCTGTCTTGAACCCTGATCGACGACCATTGAACCCCAGCAGAGGCGCGTCGGATGCGGTCGTCACCGAGACCGGTTTTGCGGCAGTGCCAGGCCTGCGCGACGACACCATCGAGTGCATATTGCGCGCCACTCAGAACGCGGCGCCCACCCTCAATTGGGCGGCGTACCGCGCAGGGGAGCACATGCATCTGTTGGGGCAGGGCGACCCATCGATCACCTGGCCGAAGCTCATCGCTCGGGATGCCTTCGACGGGTTCTGCGACGAGCTGGATCTGCATCGCTTGCCAACCGGGCAGGGCGAAAGCGTACTGGGTTGGCTGATCACCTCAGAACCGCATGCGGGCGAGCCGCGACTAGGCGAACTGGCCGCGCAACTGGGCTTGCACTTGCAAACCGACGCATTGGCGCGTGCGCAGGCCACCCAGCGCGTACTTTACGAGATCACCTATCTGGCCAGTTCCACCCGGGATCGTTCGGAGTTCCTGCACGGTGTGCACCAGCAGTTGGCGACTCTGATCGACGCCGAGAATTTCTATCTGGCGCTCTACGAAAGCCAGAGCGGCAAGATCACTTATCCGTATTACATCGACATCACCGACGCTGACGCGCTGGAAGCTGAGACCTACGAGTATCTGGATCATGAGCACATGTCCATGACCGGGTATGTGCTCACCACCGAGCAGCCGCTGTTCGTCAACGCGGCGGACATCCAGCAGGCTCAGGTGCATGAGCGCTTTTACTGCGTTGGGCATCGTCCTGAGTTCTGGATGGGGGCGCCGTTGAAAAACGCTTCCGACGATGTGTTCGGCATGCTGGCGATGCAGGTCTACGACGTGTCGCGGGTCTACAGCGTCGAGGATCGCGAGTTGTTTCTGGTGGTCGCACGGCACGTGGCCATGGCGCTGGACCGGATTCTGCACCGTGCTCATCTGGAAGAAACGGTGGCCCGGCGCACGGCCGAGCTGTCACGCCTCAATGATGCCCTGCGCAGCGAAGTGGCCGACCGCGAACGCGCCGAACATTTGCAAAGCGCGTTGTTTCAGATCGCTGAACTGTCCAGCCAGCCCGGAGACATGGCTGAGCTGTTTCGCAGCCTTCACGGCATCGTGGGTGAGTTGCTGGTTGCGCTTAACTTCTATATCGCACTGTTCGACGACGCCACCGGCGAGGTGACCTTCCCGTATTACGTTGATGAACGGCTGACAGAGCGTCCGGACCCTCGGCGCGGTGAGCGCGGATTCACCGAATACGTTATTCGTCAGCGCCGTCCGTGCCTGATCGACAGTTACGAAGCGCGGCGCCTGGAAAGCCTCGGCGAAATCACCCTGCAAAACGACGTCAACCGGTCCTGCTCCTGGCTGGGCATTCCGCTGTTCGAAGGCGACACCGTGCGCGGTGTGTTGGCGGTGCAGAGTTATTCGAACCACGTCAGTTACACGCTGCGCGACCAGGACCTGTTGACGTTTGTCTCACGGCACATCGACACGGCGCTTTCGCGGCGCACTGCGGCGGAAGCGATTCATACCGCCAATCTGCGGCTCGAAGCCCGAGTGGAGGAGCGCACTCGCGAACTGGACTTTGCCAATGCCAAACTGCAACACGAAAACTCCCACGATTCCCTGACCGGCCTTCCGAACCGCAGCCACTTGCAGCAAAAACTGCGCACGGCGTGGGAGTCGTTCTGCGACCTGGGGCAGGAGCTGGTGGTGATGTTCATCGACCTGGACCGTTTCAAGATGGTCAATGACAGCCTCGGGCATCATTCCGGCGACCAATTATTGGTGCAGGCCGCCGACCGGTTGCGCAGCTGCATGCGCGACAGCGATCTGCTCGCGCGCCTGGGTGGCGATGAATTTGCAGTACTGGCCTACGGCGCGCCGCCGGATGTCACCGTGGAAATTGCCGAACGCATTCTGGAGGCGTTCGACCTGCCGTTTTTCATCGGCGTCCATGCGGTGTTTTCCTCTTGCAGCATCGGCGTGGTGGGGGCCGACCGGCAGTTTCACAGCGAGCCCGCCGACTTGCTACGCGACGCTGACACCGCAATGTATCGGGTCAAAAATGCCGGACGCGACAGTTATGCGGTCTTCAACCAGGAAGTGCGGCGCGAGGTTTCCGACCAGATGGAGCAGGAGAGCGCGCTGCGTAATGCGCTCAAACGTACGGACGAGTTGCTGCCGTATTTCCAGCCGATCATTGATGTCGAGAGCGGCAGGATCCTTGCCCTTGAGGCGCTGATTCGCTGGCGGCAGCCGGATGGACGAGTCGTTGCGCCAGGCCAGTTTCTGCCAGCGCTGGAAGGGTTGCGGCTGATCGGCCGTCTGGATTTCTACATGCTGCAGAGCGTGGTGGCGATCCTTGCGCAGCCCGATCACGCGCACTGGCCCACGGTGCATGTGAATTGCTCGAGCTACAGCATCACGCGGCCGGAGTTTTCCAGCGAGGTGCTGGGTCTGCTGGAGTTGCATGGGGTGCAGCCGTCGCGCATTTGTCTGGAGTTGACCGAAGGCGCACTGGTGGCCGAGCCGGATCTGGCGCGCCGGGCCATGAAGCACTTGGCCGACAACGGTGTGTCAGTGGTGCTCGATGATTTCGGCGCAGGGTTTTCGTCCCTCAGTTACGTGCACCAGTATCACTTCACCGGCTTGAAAATCGATAAGTCCTTCACCCTCGAACTGACCACCAGTTCGCGCAGCCGAGCCATCGTGCGCGCCATCGTGCGCATGGCTGAATCTCTGGGCCTGACCGTGGTGGCCGAAGGCGTGGAAGACGCAGCCACCCTGGAACTGCTTCGGGAAATGGGCGCGGGACAGGCCCAGGGCTACTACTTCTCCGTGCCGCTGCCGCAGGAAAAACTGGATTTGAGTTCGTTGGGGTGAGAGCGAACGGTGATCGGCGCTATTAGGCGTCTGATTTCAGGGACGCTGCGCAGCCCATCGTCGGCAAGCCGGACTCCTACGCCCTTCGGGCAGACGCGGATTTGCGGTGATAGATCGTTGCCCGGGTTCGCTGATCGTTCCTCACGCTCCGCGTGGGAATGCATCCCGTGACGCTCTGCGTCACCGGGGACGCGGAGCGTGGGAACGATCGATTACGGGAACCGATCGCCACGGCGCAATCGGATCGG
This sequence comes from Pseudomonas rosaeacicularis, assembly GCF_057128745.1. Taxonomy (NCBI): domain Bacteria; kingdom Pseudomonadati; phylum Pseudomonadota; class Gammaproteobacteria; order Pseudomonadales; family Pseudomonadaceae; genus Pseudomonas; species Pseudomonas rosaeacicularis. Next base: position 13,552 of record NZ_JBSKHT010000018.1, on the reverse strand, counting down.
CCCGCGCAGGTGTTCGTCGATCGTGACTTCACTGTCGCCTTGGGTCACCCGGATAACTCCATCAGTCGCCATCCGATTTGCCACTTCGCGCACCTGAGGCATCAGGGCTCGCCACTCGGCTTCTTCGCCAGTCAGGGCACGGGCCACGTCGGAAGGGCAGATCGAGGACGCCGGGCTTCGGTCTACCAGCAATCCCAGAATGTCGCGTTCGATGTCAGTGTCGGTGAAGGTCATGGCGATTCTCAACGGTAAAGCCCAATCAGGGTCTGCCACAGTGGAGTCGTTTGATGCCACGGCGTTCCTTCTCCCGTAGTACGGCTGATGCCACCGCAGCGGCAAGCCTACCCACCCGGCGGCCAGCGCCTGCCGCTCTCGGCAACGCAGTGCCGGTATTTCGCCGACTCCGCGCAGGGTCTGGCATCTGCAGCCAGCAGCGGCGGGGGTTTGAAGCACTTAGGGCAATGTGGCACCGGTCTTGCTAAGTACACCCGATGCATCGACAACCACAACAGGAGGTGAAAGATGATTATCGGCAGCAGTGCCCTCCAGCATATCGTTTCGAAGGCCGTCGCCCACACGACCCTCGACACCAGTGACAAGGACGCGTTTGCCAGCGCCGCCATGACGACCGTGCCTGTAGCACCCGTCTCCAGCAGCGATGACACGTCGGCCCAAAGCGGCAGTCAGGGTGAGCCAACCTACGACGAAGCGTTCGCCAAGATGATGGTCAACCTGAAGTCGGCGATGGCCAGCACCACCGAAAACGCTATCGACCCGCAAGCGGCCGCAGCGTCTTCGATGATGGCTGGCGCTGACAAGCAAGTGGCGACGACCGACAGCGTGGCGTCAGGCACTTCGGACAGCGTGGACGCGTTGTCAGCCAGTGCCAACAAGGACGCCGCGAGCAGCGTGGGTTCGGCCAAGGATGATTTTCTGGCCTACATGAACCAGACCGATGCTGAAAAAGCCCGTCAGCAATTAACCGGCGTCAGCAAGGAAGAATACGAGGCCATGTCCCCCGAAGAGAAAGCGGCCGTCGACAAGAAGGTTGCCGACCTGACCCAGGCAAAAGCCGAGATCGCCCAGCAGGAGATCAAGGCCAAGATTGCGATGGCCAAGGCGGAAATGGCTTGAGGGGTTGCCTCAACGGCAATGGCGTAGCGGGCTGACATGTCGGAACTCAAAGCCGCCGACGGCGCGGGGGTTGCGCTCGATTGAGCGATATAACGAACGATCCGGTTTGTCTGATCCATTGCATTTCTGTAGGAGCCAACTTGTTGGCGAGACGATTCTGTGGCGAATCAGGTACGGCATCTCGCGAACAAGTTCGCTCCTACAAAAGCGTGTTTGCGATTAGACCACCTGATTGCGATACGGCAAGTCCGGCCCCACTCGCGTGCAAGTCACGGCCGCGGCGGCAACGGCGAAATTGAGCATTTCGGTCAGGGAGTCGCGGTCAAGCCCAGGCAGGCTGGCAGGGGTGTCCAGTCCGCGTTCAGTGAGAAAGGTGATCAACGCCGCCTGGAAGGTATCGCCGGCACCCACGGTATCGGCGGTGATGACTTCACGCGCGGGCACCGACCAGCTGCCTTTGTCACGGGTGAAGATGCTCGCGCCCTGACGGCCACGGGTCATGATCACCAGTTGGCAGTTGTCCTTGAGCCAGCCTTTGGCGACTGACTCAGCGTCGGTGTCGGGGTACAGCAAGCTCAAATCCTCATCGCTGACTTTGATGATGTGCGCATGCTCGGCAAACTTGCTCACCTGACTGCGCCACAGCTCAATGCTCGGTGCCGGGTTCAGGCGCACGTTGGGGTCGAAGGTGATCAAGCGCTTGCCGCTTTCGCGCCGAACCAGCGTCAGCAGCGCATCGGCCACCGGCTGCACCACCAGCGAAAACGACCCTACGTGCAGACCCCGCACGCTGTCGTCCAGCACCGGCAACTGCTCGACGCTCAGCATACGGTCCGCGCAACCTTCGCCGCGAAAGCTGTAATGCGGTGAACCATCGGCGCCGACCGCCACCATCGCCAAGGTAGTCGGCGCGTCGATGTGCACCAGAAAGTCATCGCGCACGCCTTCCTCTTTCAACACCGTGGCCAGCCTGCGGCCCAGATAATCGGTAGAGATCCCGGCGAAGAAACCCGCCTCAACGCCCAGCCGCCGCAAGCCCACGGCGACGTTGAACGGCGAGCCACCGGCAATCGCCTGAAAGCCCAGTTTGTTGCTCTGACCGCTGCTGTCCGGCTGACTGAAAAAATCGAACAGTGCTTCGCCACAGACGAGATACATAGGTGCTCCGTTAAGGGCTATCAGACGCCCTGCAATTGATTGCGATAGTGCTGATAAACGTTGTGATATGCGGCGACATTGGCAGCAATCGGCAATGTTTCGCTGCTCGGCTCAAGGCTTACGCAACGCTCGCACAATGCCTGCAACGACTGGCCTTCGCCACTTTCCCGGGACTGACACCACGCCGCCTGAATCGCTGCGCCCAGTGCCGCCGCTTCACTGCCGGTGGTGCAGATGACCGGGGTGTCCATGATGTCAGCGACGATCTGCCGCCACACCGCGCTTTTTGCACCGCCGCCGATCAGGCGAATGTTCGCGCTTTTGATGCCGCTGTCACGCAGCAAGTCCAAGCCATAACGCAGACCGAATGTCGTGCCTTCCACCACCGCACGACACAAATTGGCCTGGCTCAGATTGGTGCTGTCCAGACCGAGAATGCTGCCGGTGGCATGGGGCAGGGCCGGTACTCGCTCGCCATTGAGGAACGGCAACATCAGCACCCCTTGCGCGCCGATCGGAGCAGCATTCACTGCCTGATTGAACGCGGCGATATCCAGCGCAAACAGTTCACGAATCGCCCCGGTCGCGTTGGTCAGGTTCATGGTGCAGATCAGCGGCAGCCAGCCGCCGGACGATGAACAAAACGCTGCCACTGACGGTTGCTCGCTGACGCTGGCTTCATCGGCAAACGCATACACCGTCCCCGACGAACCCAGACTCATGGTGATCAACCCCGGCGCGATGTTGCCGGTGCCGATGGCGCCCATCATGTTGTCGCCGCCGCCGCTGGAAACGATAGCTTCGGGGTTGAGCCCAAGACGTTCGGCAATGGCCGGCAGAATCTGCCCCACTGGCTGATCAGCTTCCAGCAACGTGGGCAGCGCGTTGACCAAACGACCGCTCGGATCGATGTGGTTGAGAATGTCCAGATCCCACTCGCGGGTGCGCACGTTGAAATAACCGGTGCCGGACGAGTCGCCGTAGTCGCTGCAGCAGCGCCCGGTGAGCCAGTAATTGAGAAAGTCGTGGGGCAGCAGAATCTTGTCGATGCGTGCGAACAGCTCCGGGAACTGCTCCTTGGTCCACAGCAGTTTCGACACGGTATAACCCGGCGCAATGGCGATGCCCAGACGCTCAAGCGAACCGGCTTCGCCCCCCAGATATTCCAGCAATCGGTCGTTTTCCGGCGCCGACTCGGTGTCGCACCACAGCTTCGCCGGGCGCAGTACATGCCCCAGTTCGTCGATCATCACCAGCCCGTGTTGCTGGCCGGAAACGCCGATGCCCAGAATCTGCGAGCCCGAAATCCCGGCCTGTTTCAGCGCAGCGGCGGTGGCTGACTCGAACGCATTCAGCCACTCTTGAACATCTTGCTCACGACGCCCGTGGGCGCCGCTGATCATGTGGTGCGCGCCTGATCCTTCGCCGAGCACCTTGCCATTGACGGCATCGAGGACGATGGCTTTTGTGCCTTGTGTACCGCAATCGATTCCGAGAAACATGCTCACCTCAGGCGTGTTTGCCCAACAGTTTTTCCAGGGTTTTGCTGACGCCCAGTTGTTTCAGGCTGTTCAGGTTCTTTTCGAACGACGCCACGAATTCGGCGGATTTCGGAATCGCCGCGCCGAATATTTCTTCCACTTCCAGCAGCCGTTGGGTGATCAGCACGTCATCAGCGACCAAGGCTATGCAGAAGTCAGCGCGGGGGTCGACGATCTTGTAGGCCACGCCGTTTTCACCTTCGGTGCCTTGCAGGTAAAGCGCCCAGGCAGCAACGACCAACGAGGCGCGGTCCAGATTGCCTTCGTCGAGAATCAAGCGGTTGATGGTCGGCACAGTGAATTTCGGAAATTTCGACGAGCCGTCCGAGCACACGCGCTCCAGCTGGTCGGCGATGGCCTGGTTGGAGAAACGCTCGATCAGCGTGTCCTTGTAGCTTTCCAGGTCGATGCCCGGCACCGACGGCAATTGCGGGGTGACGTCGCGGTCCATGTAGGTGCGGATGTACTCGACGAACAGCGGATCGTTCATGGTTTCGTGAACGAAGCGATAGCCCTTTAGCGCACCCAGATACGTCAGCGCCAGATGGCTGCCGTTGAGCAGCTTGATCTTCATTTCTTCGTAGGGCGTGACGTCGTCAGTGAACTGCACGCCGACCTTTTCCCACGCAGGGCGGCCATTGACGAACTTGTCTTCCAGCACCCATTGCACGAACGGTTCGCAGACCACCGGCCAGGCGTCGTCGATGCCTTTCTCGTCATGCAGTTGCAGGCGGTGGGCGGTGCTGGTCATCGGCGTAATGCGATCGACCATGGCATTAGGAAAGCTGACGTTTTCAGCGATCCAGTCATGCAGTTCGGCGTCGCGCAGTTTGGCGAAGGCCAGCAGCGCTTTGCGGGTCACGCCGCCGTTGTGTGGCAGGTTATCGCAGGACATCAGCGTGAAAGCGGGCGTGCCTTCGGCGCGGCGACGGGTGAGCGCGGCGCACAGGTAGCCGAACACTGTTTTCGGTGTGGCGGGGTGCGCCAGGTCATGCTGGATCTGCGGCAGCTGGCTCATGAATTCGCCGGTGCTGTCATCGATGCAATAGCCGCCCTCGGTGATGGTCAGCGAGACGATGCGAATGTCGGGGCTCGCCAGTTTGTCGATCAATGCGATGTCGCTGTCGGTGGACATCAGCATCTGGTCCATGGCACCGATGATGCGGGTTTCAGTGTCCGGGGTGTCGCCCAGCTCGAACAGCGTGAACAGGAAATCCTGGCTTTTCAGTGCTTCGAAATTGCTGCGGTCTTCTTCGCGCAGGCTGACGCCGCAAATCGCCCAGTCCAGGCCTTCGCCGGTGTTGTCTTTGGCGCCGAGGTTCATCAGCGCATCGGTATAAAACGCTTGGTGCGCGCGGTGAAAGCCGCCGACGCCGATGTGGGCGATGCCCTGACGGCGCTGATCCAGCGTATAGGACGGCAGCACGACGCTGGGGTCGAGTTGGGACAGGTTCTGCTTGTTCAGTTTCATGACTTCAATCTCAAAAAGGGTGCGGCGCAAGGGCGTTCACGCGCTTTGAATCAAGCGGCAGCCTGCAGGGCCTTGGTGATGACCTGGCCTTGGGCGTCGAACAAATGGCAATGAGCGCTATCCAGGTGCAGTTTCAGGGTCTCGCCGTACTGGCTCGCCAGATCACCGCGGATACGCATGGTCAGGGATTCGCCGGCCTGGGTGCGGACGTGGCAATAGGTGTCGCTGCCCAGACGCTCGCTGACATCGGCAATCACGGTCAGCAGGCAATCGCCGTCTTTGGCCAGATTCAAGTGCTCCGGGCGAATGCCGAGGGTGACGGCATCGCCGACGCTCTGTTGCGCGTTGGTGAACGGCAGGCTGATGGTGGTGCCGGCGTCCAGCGTCACTTCGCATCCGGCAGCATGCACCGCGCTGACCTTGCCCTTGAGAAAGCCCATTTTCGGTGTGCCGAGAAAGCCTGCGACGAACAGGTTGGCCGGGTGGTGATACAGCTCCAGCGGCGAGCCGACCTGTTCCACCTTGCCGCCGTTGAGCACCACCACTTTGTCGGCCAACGTCATGGCTTCGACCTGATCGTGGGTCACGTAGATCATCGTCGCTTGCAGCTCTTTATGCAGACGCGACAGCTCAAGACGGGTCTGCACACGTAGCGCCGCGTCGAGGTTGGACAGCGGTTCGTCGAACAGAAAGATTTTCGGGTTACGCACGATGGCGCGACCGATTGCGACGCGCTGACGCTGACCACCGGACAGTTGCTTGGGCTTGCGTTCCAGCAACGGACCGAGTTCAAGAATGCGCGCGGCTTCGTCGACCTTGCGCTTGATTTCGGCCTTGTCGCCACCGGCCAGGTCCAGGGCGAAGGACAGGTTTTTGCCGACGGTCATGTGCGGGTACAGAGCGTAGGTCTGGAACACCATCGCCAGATCACGTTTGGCCGGGGTGACTTGGGTGATGTCGCGCCCATCGAGTTCGATGGTCCCGGAGGTCACGTCTTCAAGCCCGGCGATCAAGCGCAGTAGCGTGGATTTGCCGCAGCCCGACGGGCCGACGAAGACCACGAATTCACGGTCTTTAACGTCCAGGTCGATGCCTTTGATGATCTGGTGGCCGTCGAAGCCTTTTTGCAGATTTCTGATAGTCAGGTTAGCCATGTGGGGCTCCAGTTTTATTCTTAAATGTTCGAATGGACGCTTTTCTGCAGGAGCTGACGAGCCCGTCCGGGGCTTCGATTACGGTGTGTCAGGTGTACCGCATCGCAGCCTCTCCGGTGCTCGTCAGCTCCTACGGCCTGTGGCCAGAATCAAATTCGCAAGCTGCGTTTTTCATTTCACGGCACCAAACGACAGCCCGCGTACCAGTTGTTTCTGGCTGATCCAGCCGAAAATCAGAATCGGCGCACACGCAAGCGTCGACACGGCGGACAACTTGGCCCAGAACAAACCTTCAGGGCTTGAGTAGGAAGCGATCAGTGCGGTCAGCGGTGCGGCGTTGGACGAGGTCAGGTTCAGCGACCAGAAGGCCTCGTTCCAGCACAGAATCAGCGACAGCAGCGCGGTCGATGCCAGGCCGCCTTTGCAGATCGGGATCAGCACCTTGAAAATCTCCTGACGGGTACTCGCTCCATCCAGCCGCGAAGCCTCGAGGATCTCGCCGGGGATGTCCTTGAAGTAGGTGTAAATCATCCACACCACAATCGGCAGGTTGATCAGCGTGTAGATCACGATCAGCGCGATGCGCGAATCCAGCAGGCCAAAGGTCTTGGCCAGCAGGTAGATCGGCATCAGCACGCCCACCGGCGGCAGCATCTTGGTGGAAAGCATCCACAGCAGCGTGCTTTTGGTGCGCTTGGTTTCGAAGAACGCCATGGAGTAAGCCGCCGGCACCGCGATCAATAACGCCAGCGCTGTGGCGCTGAATGAAATCAGCACCGAGTTCCATGCAAAGTGGAAGTAATCGCTGCGCTCCTGAATGTGCAGGTAGTTTTCCAGCGTGGGCGTGAAGATGAATTGCGGCGGCGTGGCGAAGGCGTCGATCTCGGTCTTGAAGCTGGTCAGGACCATCCAGAAAATCGGGAAGAAGATCAGCGCCGCGATCAGCCACGACAAGGTGCCGAGCAGCAGGCTTTGCAAGCGGCGGGATTGTTTGAGCGTCATCATGATCCGGCCCTCAGGACTTGTCGGTGAGGTTTTTGCCGATCATCCGAATCAGGATGATGGCGGCAATGTTGGCGATGACCACGGCGATCAAACCGCCAGCGGACGCCATGCCCACGTCGAATTGCAGCAGCGCCTGGTTGTAGATCAGGTACGCCAGATTGGTTGACGCGAAACCCGGACCGCCGTTGGTGGTGGTGAAGATTTCCGCGAACACTGAAAGCAGGAAGATGGTTTCAATCATCACCACCACGGCAATCGGACGCGCCAGGTGCGGCAGCGTCAGGTGCCAGAAGATCGCAATCGGGCCGGCGCCATCGAGCCTGGCGGCTTCCTTTTGTTCCTGGTCCAGCGACTGCATGGCGGTCATCAAAATCAGAATCGCGAAAGGCAGCCACTGCCAGGACACGATGATGATGATCGACAGCAAGGGGTAATTGGCCAGCCAGTCGATGGGCTGGGCGCCGAAAAACTTCCACACCGAGGCGAGAATCCCCGACACCGGATGGAAAATCAGGTTCTTCCAGATCAGCGCGCTGACCGTGGGCATGATGAAAAACGGTGAAATCAACAGCACGCGCACGATGCCACGGCCAAAAAATTCACTGGCCTCCAGCAGCGCGGAAATCAGCACGCCGAGGACCACGCTGATCAGCAGCACGCTGCCCACCAGCAGAATGGTATTGGTCGCGCCGGGCAGGAAACCGCTGTCGGTGACGAAATACTGGAAGTTCTCCAGGCCGACGAATTCTTCTTCGCCCGGATTGAGCAGGTTGTAGCGAATCAGCGAGAAATAAATAGTCATGCCCAGCGGCACGACCATCCAGATCAGCAACAGCAGCACTGAAGGGCTGACCAGAAACCAGCCGGGCTTGGTCACGCTGCCTTTGGCCTGCGGTTTGTCGCTGGCAGATTCCACGCGAGGGGGGAGGGTTGAGGTATTCATGGTAACTCCGAACCGGGGCATAAGCTTGAGCGGTGTACCCAGGGGCGAGTTGCCCCCGGATACCGGGACCTGTGCTGACTAAATGTCAGCCCTTTTTCGGGTAACCCGCTCGCTTCATGTCGCGTTCGGTGGCGGTCTGCGCGTTGCTCAACGCGGCATCCACGGTGCTGGTGCCGACCAGTGCAGCGGAGAACTGCTGGCCCACCGAAGTACCAATCGCCTGGAACTCAGGAATGGTCACCAACTGGATGCCGACGTACGGCACAGGCTTGAGCGTTGGCGCTTTAGGCGTCACGGCTTTCAGCGATTCCAGAGTGATATTGGCAAACGGCGCGGCCTTTTTGTAGGCGTCGGTGTAGGTCGATGCGCGAGTGCCAGGCGGCACGTTGGATACGCCGTCTTTCTCGGCAACCAGCGCCGCGTACTCTTTGGAGGTCGCCCACTGGGTGAACGCCTGGGCGTCTTTCTGATTTTTCGCGCTGGTCGGAATCGCCAGAGCCCACGAATACAACCAGGCCGAGCCTTTGTCGGTGACTTCGTGCGGGGCGTAGGTGAAGCCGACGTTGTCAGCCACTTTGCTCTGGGTTTTGTCGGTCACGAACGAGCCGGCAACACTGGCATCGACCCAGATCGCGCACTTGCCGCTGTTGAACAGCGCCAGGTTTTCGTTGAAGCCGTTGCTGGAGGCGCCGGGCGGGCCATTCTTCTTCATCACGTTGACGTAGTAGTTCAGCGCGTTCTTCCATTCCGGCTGGTCGAACTGCGGTTTCCACTGCTCGTCGAACCAACGGGCGCCGAAGGAGTTGGCCACGGTGCTGATCAGCGCCATGTTCTCGCCCCAACCGGCTTTACCGCGCAGGCAGATGCCGTATTGCTCTTTGGATTTGTCGGTGAGCTTGTCAGCGAACTCGGAGATCTGCGTCCAGGTTGGACGCTCCGGCATGGTCAGGCCTGCGGCCTTGAACAGGTCGGTGCGGTAGTAGGTGATCGAGCTTTCGGCGTAGAAAGGCAGGGCGAACAGCTTGCCATCGACGGACAGGCCGTCACGCACTGAAGGGAAAACGTCATCCAGCGCGTAGGACGCTGGCAAATCTTTCTGCTCTTGCAGCCAGCCTTTGGCACCCCACAGTGACGCTTCGTACATGCCGATGGTCAGCACATCGAACTGCCCGCCCTTGGTGGCGATGTCGGTGGTCAGGCGTTGACGCAGGACGTTCTCTTCCAGGACGACCCACTTGAGTTTGATATCGGGATGCTGTTCTTCGAAGGTTTTGGACAGCCGCTGCATGCGGATCATGTCGCTGTTGTTGACCGTGGCGATGGTCACGTCGCCGGCGCTGGCGGCGTTGGGGAGAGTCAGGGAGAGAGTCAGACAGGTACCAGCAAGCAACACTTTTGCAGAGGTCTTCATTTGTCACTCCTCTTCTGCGTCCGTTGAACGGCAGAAGCTCGGTTATTGTTTTTTTTGTTCTTCCGTGATGCCCGAAAGAATGTCAGTTGATTACAACGGTCCGCACGGACGATGACAAATCCTGCGACGCACTTGAACTGATACTATTTTGCACTGCTAGTTCACGCGGCAGCACGCCAAAACCACGCCCCGGCATGGCGCAGTGCGTTTCCAGCGTAGTTGAAGGAGAAGAAAGCGGGGTGGATCAGTACAGGTTTTGCTCGGTCATTCGCTGAACGGCAAGGCGCCGGTAGTGTGACGGGGTCATGCCCTTGAGCTGCTGGAAGCGCCGATTGAAGTTGGAAATGTTGTTGAAACCGGACTCGAAACACACGTCTGTTACCGGTTTATCGCCGTCAGCCAGCAGTTCGCAGGACTTGCTGATGCGCAGCCGGTTGACGAATTCGATAAAACAACGACCTGTGGCCTGTTTGAAGACGCGGGAGAAATATGTCGGCTTCATGCCCAGATACTCGGCCACTTCTTCGAGCGGCAACTCCCGTGCGTAGTGGGCAAAGATGTAATCCACGGCCTTGTTGGTGCGATCGACGCTGTGTTCGTCGGCCATTTGCGGCGCGGTGGTGCCGGACAGCAACTGGAAATCATCGCTCGCCGCCAGCAACTCCAGCAGTATGAAAAAGTGCCCCAGCCGGGTCATGCCATTGGACTGGGCGATTTTCTGCATCAGCCGACTCGCTTGGCGGATGGTGCGCTGGCAACGAAATTCAATGCCGTACTGCGCCCGCTCCAGCAGCGGCGTCAGGGTGCGCAACTCGGCGAATACCTGATTGCCGCTTTCGAGCAGGTCATCGGTGAAGTTCACCAGCATGTCGCGCTTGGGCACGACTTCATCTTCTTCGATCTGGCTGATCCAGTTGTGCGGCAGATTCGGACCGGTGAGAAACAATGTGCCGGGGTAGAAATTGCCGATGTAATCCCCGACGAACACCTTGCCGGAGCTGGCAGTGATCAAGTGCAGCTCGTATTCCTTGTGAAAATGCCAGCGCACCAGCGGACAGGGAAACCCGTGCTCGCGGTAGATGATCGACAGACCGTTGTGGTCGTCCATCAGCTCATAGGATGGGTCGGTGACTCTTGTTGTTTTGGTCATGCGGGTGCCGGGAGAAAAGGGTGGCGTTGGGGGTAATGTGCACTATTTTTGGGGGGCATTGTAGTCGGGCCGGATTGTTCTGGATTTCTTCATCGCCACATGACTACCCCCTGTTTATGCGAACACCACTTCGACCTTGCCTTCGGCGCGAGACTTCGGCGCGGCCTTGACCACGATCTGTACATCCCGTCCCAGCCGCGCCAGGCAATCGATCATTTTCGATTCGCTGATGCCTCGGAACCTGCCGCGTAGCATTTCCGAAACTTTAGGCTGCGGCATGGCGAGGATTTCAGCGGCTTGAACCTGAGTTAGACGCCGGTCTCTCAAGATACTGCCGATCTCGGCTGCCAACTGCGCCTTGACCCGCATTTCACCCGCGTCTGCCGTGCCCAGATCGGCATAGACATTGCCGCTGCCCTGTTCGATTTCAGTCATCTGTCAATCCTTTAGAGTGTGCTTCTGCGGCCAAGTATCGCGCTTTTATCAGCGCAATGTCGGGCAGCGGCGTTTGAATTTGTCTGTTGGATTTCTTCTGGAAGCAATGCAGGACATAGACGGCGTTTGCAAAGCGCAGCGTGTAGACCGCCCGATAAGTGTTGCCCTGTAAGTCTTCTACTATCTCGAGTACCCCCGCATGGCCAAACCCTTTGAGCGGCTTGCTTTGAGGATGCTTATCACCGATCTGTGCCAGATAAAGCGCGTAACCGAATGACTCCTGTACTTGCGCGGGCATCGCTATGAGATCCTTCCTGCTGCTTGCTACCCAGAAAAGTGGCTTATCAAATCCATATGACATGGGCGAAATTATACCTGTATGGGGATAGAGTCAATCCGTTGTCTTTGCATCCACGGCGTAAGCTGTCCACTATCCAGATCGAGCATTAACAGTGCTATTTTGGAAGTGTTGCCCAATGAAACAGATCCTCCTCATCGGCATCGGCGCCGGCAATCCCGAGCACATCACAGTGCAGGCGATCAAGGCGCTGAATCGCACGCAGGTGTTCTTCATCCTCGACAAGGACTACGCCAACGATGAATTGCTGCGCCTGAGGAAAGACATCTGCGAGCGCTACATCGAGGGCAGCGACTATCGCCTGATGCAAGTGCAGGACCCCCAGCGCAAAGACGATCCTGCTTCCTACCGCGCCGGGATTGAAACCTGGCACGAGCAGCGTGCGGTGCTGTTTGAGCGATTGATTGCCGAGGAGGTCGGGGAAGGCGAGACCGGGGCATTTCTGGTGTGGGGCGACCCGGCGCTGTATGACAGCACGCTACGGATCCTGGACCGGGTGCTTGAGCGTGGCGAGCAGCGCTTCGACTACGAAGTCATCCCCGGCATTACCAGCGTTCAAGCGCTGGTGGCTCAGCACCGAATCCCGCTCAATCGTATCGGCGAACCGATCCACATCACCACTGGCCGACAACTGGCGAAGGGGCAGGGCGTGGAGATCGATAATGTGGTGGTGATGCTGGACGCGCATTGCACCTTCGAGCGGTTTGTCGGTGAGGATTTACATATTTACTGGGGTGCGTATCTGGGCACGCCGGACGAAATCCTCATCAGCGGAAAGCTGAGCGAGGTCAGCGAACAGATAAAGCAGGCCCGCGAAGCTGCTCGAGCGCGTAAGGGGTGGATCATGGATACGTATTTGTTGCGGCGGGTGTTGGACTGAGGTTTTTAGGGTTCGTCGCAGCGACATTTTGGACTTGTAGTTTTCAGATTTGCTAGCGATGCCCGCTCTCACTGACATGCCCGCTCTCTAATAAATACTTGGCAATCTCGGTTTCACTGCCTTTGATCATTTCGATGAAGTTGCAATTGACCCTGCCACGTCTGGATCGCTCTGTAGGAGTTATCCGTTAAGTTATGCAGAACTTTCCTGATAATGGTTTCGGGCTGGAATTGCGGCTTGTACTGGCCTAGGGTGCAGACTATCAGCCAGTCAGTAAGTCGGAACTATCGATTCGAATCATTAAAGCATTAATTAAACACTCTGTTTAATGGGCGCAGTTCTTTTATTTAGAGCGGCTCAAGCCCACGTTTCGTATTGAGTTTATTATCTGTGTGAATGTTTAAATGTTTATTCATTTAAACATCAGCCTGTTTATGCATAGAGCCAAGGAGGCTTGAGTATGCTCAACCCACTGCGCACGTTCTTCGACCACAGCCGCCACACCCTCACTGTTCGCGGCCTCGAAGCAACGCTCGACGTGCTGGCCTTCGACGGCGAAGAACAGCTCAGCCAGCCGTTCAAATACCGCATCGAATTCACCTCCAGCGACCATGATATCGCTGCCTCGGACATGCTCAGACGCCAAGCCGATTTCAGCCTGCATGCCGCGCCCCATGATTTGCCGCCGCTGATGCCTTGGGACCTCGGCAAAATCATTCCGCCGTTGCGCACGTTGCACGGCGTCGTGACTGGCTTCAAACGCCTGTCCGGATCAAACGACGAAGCGCGTTACGAAATCACGTTGCAGCCGCGTCTGGCGTTGCTGGAGCGCGGTCGGCAGTTCCGCATTTACCAGCATCAGTCGGTGCCGGAAATCGTCGAAAGCATCCTGCGCAGCCGGCATGATTTCGA